>NZ_JBEPLH010000017.1:0-147591 GCF_040545135.1 Burkholderia sp. 572
CCCGAACCCGAACCCGAACCCGAACCCGAACCCGAACCCGAACCCGAACCCGAACCCGAACCCGAACCCGAACCCGAACCCGAACCCGAACCCGAACCCGACGCGGCCACCGGCGCGGCAGCACGCATTGCCGCCGGCGCGACCACGGCCGACGCCGCGGCCGGCACCGCGTGCGCGCCCGATTCGGGCGCGACGGCCGGCAGCGAAAGCGGCACCGGCGCCGCAGGCGGCGTCGGCACGGCCGGGGTCGTCATCTTCATCGGCTCGCCCTGCGGCGTCGGCGCGGGTTCGGGCAGCGGCGTGACGGGTTCCTTCTCGGCGGCCTTGACGGTCGCGCGGTCGCGGCGGGCCGGGTCGATCTTCAGGAAATGCTCGACGAGATTGAAGAAGCGTTCATAGAACACGCCGGCGGGAATCGTCTCGCTGGCGGTCTTGACGAGCGCGTCGTCGCTCGACCCGATCGGCAGCGACAGCGAGCCGAACACGCTGAGCCCGACGCTGGCCGACGTATTCGACTTCTTCAGCGTGTAACGATCCTGCACCGCGTTGACGTACGCGATGCTCGACGAGCCGTCCGCGTTCGCGTCCGCGCACACGACGTGAAACTCGATCACGACGTGCATGTCGTTGTTCGGCTGGAAATTCTTGCTGCCGTCGACCGCATCGTTGCGCGACGACGACACCACATAACCCTGGCTCAGCAGCGCGCGCCGCGCGGCCTCGCAGGCCGCGTCGGATTTCGAATGGAACGTATGCGCATACGGGCTGCTCGTCGCGTCGAACTGTTCCTGCTGGTAGATCGGCTTGGGCGGCGACGAGCACGCCGCCAGCACGGTCGCGGCCGCGAGCGCGCACGAAACGGAAAACAGGCGAAATCGGTTGTGCATGGCGTCTTTCAGAAGGCTTGGCGAGAGGCCGCGCAACGGCGGTGCCTGGATGAAGCGCGCGGCAATCTCGTAAGGCCGGGGCGCCATTATAGTTTCGTTTGATGTCGCACTCGCTTCAGTCGGCCGGTGCGCCGCGCGCCGCGTCCAGCAATTGCGACGTCAGCGGATGGTGTTCGCCGCGCCGCGAGCGGATCGCGTGGATCTCCTCGGTCACGTCGCCCGCGCGCCCGAGCCGCCGCAACCCGCGCAGCAGCGACGCATCGTTCGCGCCGAGTTCGCTCAGCGGAAACACGCCGAGGCCGCGCGCCGCGAACACGGCCATCAGCGCGCTGTCCTCGAATTCCCCGGCCACGCGGGGCACGATCCGCTCACCTTCCAGCCACAGGTCGAGGCGCGCGCGCAGCGCCGAGTGCGCGGTCGGCAGCAGCACGGGCAGCTCGGCGAGGCACTGCGGAAAGTGCTCCCGTGCGGCCGGCGTGACGAGTGCCGCGGGGCCGTACCAGTCGACCGGCGACGCGACGAGCCGCTCGCTCGTCACGCGCAGGTTCGAACCGGACGGCGCGCCCTGGCCGGCCAGCACGAGATCGAGATGATGCAGCGCGAGCTCCGCGAGCAGCGCGTCGTGCTCGCCCTCGTGGCACAGCAGCCGCAGCGTGGGGGTATCCAGCACGGGTGCCAGGATCGCGTGCGCGGCGAGCTTGGAGATGCCGTCCGCGAGGCCGACCGCGAGCCGCACGGTCGGCTGGCTGGCCGCCGCGCGCACTTCGTCGGGGATCAGCCGTCCCATCTCGAAGATCGCCTCTGCCCGCGCAAACGCGGCCTGGCCGGCGTCGGTCATCGCGACGCTGCGCCCGGCCGGGCGCAGCAACTGGTGCCCGAGCGCTTTCTCGAGCTCGCGCACCTGCGCGCTGATGGTCTGCACGGCCATGTCGAGCCGCCCGGCCGCGCGCGCAAAGCCGCCTTCCTTCACGACGACCCAGAAGTAGTACAGATGTCGGAAATTGAGCATCGGATCGTAATTTCGTAAAAGCCGAACCAAAAATCAGATTCTCTCTGATTTTTACGAAGTTCTGGGCGGCATATCATCGGGCTTTCCACTTTCGAATCGGCCCATTTCATGGACTACCTGCTGACGCTTGCCGCCGACCCTGCCGTCTGGGCGGCGCTTCTGACGCTCGTCGTGATGGAAGTCGTGCTCGGCATCGACAACCTGATCTTCATCTCGATCCTCAGCAACAAGCTGCCCGAAGCGCAACGCGCCCGCACGCAGCGCCTCGGCATCGCGCTCGCGCTGGTGATGCGCCTCGCGCTGCTCGGCAGCGTCGCGTGGATCGCAAGCCTCACCGAACCGGTGTTCACGCTGTTCGACCACGCGTTCTCGTGGCGCGACATGATCCTGCTGTCGGGCGGCCTGTTCCTCGTGTGGAAGGCGACCACCGAGATCCATCACCACGTGTCGCACGACGGTGACGGCGCGGGCGGTGCCGGCGGCGCGGCAGGCCTGACGATGTGGGCCGCGATTGGCCAGATCGTGATGCTCGACATCGTGTTCTCGATCGACAGCATCGTGACCGCGATCGGCATGACCGAACACGTGCCGATCATGTTCGTCGCGGTGATCGTCGCCGTCTCCGTGATGCTGTTCGCCGCGCAGCCGCTCGCACGCTTCATCGACCGCAACCCGACCATCGTGATGCTCGCGCTGTCGTTCCTGGTGGTGATCGGCATGACGCTGATCGCCGAAGGTTTCGGCTCGCATGTGCCGAAGGGTTACATCTACGCGGCGATGGCGTTCTCGGCGTTCGTCGAGGGCATGAACATGCTGGCGCGGCGCGCGAAGGCGAAGCGCGCGGCACGGACGGAAGGCCGCTGAGCGGCCGCGCGCGACGCCGGCTGCCGCTCAGGCGGCAACCGGCTCGCGCGTCTCATACGGCATCCAGACGAAATTCGCACGGAAAGGAGAAGCGCGATGAAATGCCCTGTCTGCAAGACGCCCGACCTGCTGATGGCCGAGCGCCAGTCGATCGAAATCGACTACTGTCCGACCTGCCGCGGCGTATGGCTCGATCGCGGCGAACTCGACAAGCTGATCGCGCGCGAGACCGGCGACGCGCCGGTGCGTCGCGACGAGACGCCCGTGCGGCACGATGCGCAAGCGCCGCGCGGCCATGACGGCGGGTGGGGGCGCGACGGCCGCGCGCACGACGACCGGGACAGGCACGATGGCCGCTCGCACGGAGATCGTTACAAGCATGACGGCCAGCGTCGCCGGAAATCGGTGTTCGACCTGTTCGACTTCGACTGACTCCGCCGATGTCGCCATGCCATTGAAAAGCCCCGCCGGGCGCGTACCCGGCGGGGCTTTTTCACGCGTGCGGGACGACGGCACGCACCGATGCTTACGCGTTGCCGGCCGTCACGTCGATGCGGCGCGGACGCGTTTCCTCGCGGCGCGGAATCGTCAGCGTCAGCACGCCGTCGCGCAGGTTCGCGTCGATCCTCGACGTGTCGAGGTCGGGGCTCAGCACGAAGCTGCGCGCATAGCGCGTCGCGCGGATTTCGGCATGCCGCACGCGGAGGTCGGCCGGCGTATCGAGGTGCGTGTCGGCCTCGATCGTCAGCGTGTTGTCGTGCACCTTCACGTCGAGGTTCTCGCGCGGCACGCCAGGCAGGTCGGCCCGCAGCGTGACGCCGAGGTGATTCTCGACGATGTCGACGGCCGGCGTGATCGCGGGCCGGCGCGCCGCTTCGGCGGCAGCGGGGTGGACGGTGCTCGTTTGGCGTTCGGCCAGGGTCGGGTTCGCAGTCATGTCGGTATCCTGAGAATTATTGAACGGTGATCGCGCGCGGCTTCGATGCCTCGCGCCGGCCGACGCGAATCAGCAGGCAGCCGTTTTCATAGCGGGCGCTGACCTGGTCGGGATCCGCGTCACGCGGCAGCTCGACGACGCGGCGGAACGCACCGTGAAAGCGCTCCTGCGCATAGGTGCGCAGGTCGTCGCCTTCACCGCCTGGCGCCGGCTTGCGCTCGCCGCTGATCGTCAGCAGGTCCTTGTCGATCGACACGTCGAAGTCGGCCGCGGCCATGCCGGGCGCGAACGCGACGATCTCGATCGCGCCGTCGGTGGCGCCGACGTTGAGTGCGGGAAAGGCGCCGGGCCGCACCGCGCGAATGCCGGACGGACGATCGCCGAGCAGGCTCGCCACCTGCCGCTGCACGCGGGCGAATTCGTCGAACAGGTCGCTGCCGAAATGGATACCGCTCATGTGAGTCCTCCTGAACAGGGAACACGGGAGACGCGACGGCGCGACGCCTGCGGCGGGCGCGACGCGGGGGCTCCACTGGGTCGAAACGGGGGCAGTGCGTGGTGTGGTGCGCTGCCCGACGACGCGTAATTAGTGGCCGCCGCAGCGCATTTCAAGAGGGGATCCACAATCTGCATCAATGCAGGCCCGTGCGGTTCGATGCGACAATCGCCGCGATCTATCTGCAGACCAACGACACGGGACAACCATGGACATTCGACGCATCGCGATCGTCGGCGCCGGCGTGATCGGCGCCAGCTGGGCCGCTTTCTATCTGACGCAGGGCTTCGACGTCGTCGCGACCGATCCGGCGCCGCAAGCCGACGCGCGGCTGCGCGACGCACTGGCCGCGTTTCTCGGCGAGCGGGCCGCCGAGCTTTCCGCGCGGCTGTCGTTCGATGCCGATCTCGTGCGTGCGCTCGACGGCGTCGACTTCGTGCAGGAGAACGGCCCGGAGCGGCTCGACCTGAAGCGTGCGCTGTACCGGCAGATGGACGACGTGCTGCCCGCGCACGTGCCGATCGCGTCGAGTTCGTCGGGCCTGAAAATGTCGGACATCCAGACAGCGTGCGAAAAGCATCCGGAACGTTGCCTGATTGCGCATCCGTTCAATCCGCCGCACCTGATTCCGCTCGTCGAGCTGGTCGGCGGCGAGGCCACCGGCCAGGACGTGATCGCGCGCGTGAAGGCGTTCTACGATGCGCTCGGCAAGCAGACGATCGTCCTCAACAAGGAGATGACCGGCCACGTCGCGAACCGGCTCGCGGCGGCGCTGTTCCGCGAGGTGTATCACCTCGTCGGCGAAGGCGTCGTGAGCGTTGCCGATGCGGACAAGGCCGTCGCATGGGGGCCCGGCCTGCGCTGGGGGCTGATGGGGCAGTGCCTGACCTATCACCTCGGTGGCGGCGCGGGCGGAATCGCGCACTTCCTCGAACACCTGTCGGGGCCGATCACGAGCTGGTGGGACGACCTCGGCACACCGTCGTTCAACCCGGACGTCGATCGCAAGCTGAACGACGAATTGCGCGCGATCCAGGGCGAGCGCTCGATGCAGGAACTGGCGGCCGAACGCGACCGCCTGCTCGTCGAGCTGATCGACGCGCGGCGCCGCAGCTTCCTGCCGTGATCGCGCCTGGGCGGAGCGTTTCGGTCGGGCCGCGATCGGTCGGGCCGCACTCCGCTACTGCTGCGCGGCGGTTTGCGGTGCCCGCGGCGTCTGGGCAAGCCACGACGGGCTCGCGGCCTGCACGAGTTCGCGGTTGCGCGCGCGCGTCGCGGCGCTCGGCGGGTAGTTGCCGTCGTTCGTCGGCAGTTCACCGTCGAGATAGGCCTGCTTGAGCTGGGCGATGACTTCCGCGCGTGTCAGGCCCTGTTCGGGCGCGGCGGCATCGGTCTGGGCAAAGGCGGGGGACAGCAGGGCGGCGGCGGCGGTCGCGACGGCGAATCGCAAGACATTCATGGCGTGCTCCGATCAAGGGGACGGGACACCGGATGCGCGCGGCGGCTGCCGTGCGTTCCGATGGGGCCCATTGTCGTGAGCGGGTGCTGCGCGGACGATGACGCGTTCCGGGCAGAACTGTCAGTTGCGGGCGCGGCCGGCCGCGCAGGCGTGTGTTGCACCCGGTGCGGTTACAACTCCGACGCGGCCGTGATCAGTGTGGCTTCGAGCGCGAGCGTCGATCGCGACGCGGCCGCCGGCCGGTCGATCACGTACTCGAGTTCGCCGAGTTCGGGCAGCCCCGCGTCGAGCCGCGCGAGCCCGGCCGGGATCACGTAGCCCGCGAACGCGCTGACGCCGAGCCCCGCGCTCGCGGCGGCGCGCAACACCGCGACGCTGCTGCTGACTACCGCGATCCGGTACGGCCGCCCGACGGCTTCGAGCGATTCGAGCACGCGGCGGCGCGACACGCTCGGCTCCGGATGCATCGCGAGCGGCAGCACGGCCTCGTGGCCGGTGATCCGCGAATCGGGGCCCGTGCACCAGTACAGCGGCTCGCTGCGGATCACGCGGCCGCGCCGGCTGCCCGCGATGCGCTTCGCGAACACGAGATCGTGCCGCCCTTCGTCGAGCGCGTCGAACAGGTCGCCCGACAGCCCGGTCGAGATCGCGAGCTCGACTTCCGGATTGCGCTGCACGAAGCTCGCGAGCGCGGCCGTCAGGTGCGCCGACGCGAAATCTTCCGACATCGCGAGCCGCACCTTGCCCGACAGCGGCGGCCCGCACACCGACGTGACGGCTTCGTCCATCAGTTCGAGGATGCGCACCGCGTAGCGGAACAGCGCGTCGCCGTGCTGCGACAGGTGCACGTTGCGCGTGTCGCGTTCGAACAGCGGCCGGTCGAGCAGCTCCTCGAGGCGGCGGATATGCTGGCTGACGGTCGACTGCGACAGGCTCACGCGCTCGGACGCGGCGGTGAAGCTGCCGGACTGGGCGACGGCGACGAAGCTGCGCAGCAGCTCGGGCGGTAACGGGCGCATTGCTAAATCCACTGAATCGGTTTCGACAACTTCATAAATGGCCGGATATTGCGGCGCTAGTATCGGATCACGCCTCGGTGCGTGCCCGTCACGGCGCACACCGGATGCGTAGCCCGCGTCGTGCCGGCGGCTGCATCGGTCAGTCTACGGCATCCGGCATCCGGCCCGAAACCGCATCATCCCATCGACCGCCCGAGAACGCGCCCGCATGACGGGCCGCCGGGCCGCGGCGCACCGCCGCAGGAGACGAGTCCGCGCACGGGATCGGCGTGCGGGGCCGGTTCCTGCATGCGTCCGGCGCCCGTCACGAAGAGACTGGAGACGACTCATGATCATCTACGGAACCGCGCTGCTGGCGTTCTGCCACCTGGCCGGCCTGTTCCTCGGCGACCTGCTCGGCAGCGCGATCGGCGTGAAGACCAACGTCGGCGGCGTCGGCATCGCGATGCTGCTGCTGATCTGCCTGCGCCTGTGGCTGCACCGGCGCGGCTGGCTGCCGAAGGAAACCGAGGCCGGCGTCGGGTTCTGGGGCGCGATGTACATCCCCGTCGTCGTCGCGATGGCCGCGAACCAGAACGTCGTCGCCGCGCTCAAGGGCGGCCCCGTCGCGTTGCTGGCCGCCGTCGGCGCGGTCGCGATCTGCGCATGCTGCATCGCGGTACTCGTGCGCACCGGGCGCGACGACACGGCCTTCGCGGCCGTGCCGCAATTCGAAGAACAGTGAAGGAGGCCGCCATGCTGCAGATGCTCGAAAAAGTCGTCGCCCACAACGGGCTCGTCGCGTCGTTCGCGCTGGTCGGCCTGATCATGTGGCTGTCGTCGATCGCGTCGCGCAAGCTCACGTTCGGCCGCGTGCACGGCTCGGCGATCGCGATCGTGATCGGCCTCGTGCTCGCCTACGTCGGCGGCGCATTCACCGGCGGCGAGAAAGGGCTGGCCGACGTCAAGCTGTTCGCCGGCGTCGGCCTGATGGGCGGCGCGATGCTGCGCGATTTCGCGATCGTCGCGACCGCGTTCGAAGTGCAGCCGACCGAGGCACGCAAGGCCGGGCTCGTCGGCGTCGTGTCGCTGCTGCTCGGCACCGTGCTGCCGTTCATCGTCGGCGCGTGCATCGCGCGCGCGTTCGGCTACACCGACGCGGTCAGCATGACGACCATCGGCGCGGGCGCCGTCACCTACATCGTCGGCCCCGTGACGGGCGCGGCGATCGGCGCGAGCTCCGACGTGATCGCGCTCAGCATCGCGACGGGGCTCGTGAAGGCGATCATCGTGATGGTCGGCACGCCGGTCGCGGCCAACTTCATGGGCCTGAAGACGCCGCGTTCCGCGATGATCTTCGGTGGCCTGGCCGGCACCGTCAGCGGCGTGAGCGCGGGGCTCGCCGCGACCGACCGCCGGCTCGTCCCGTACGGCGCATTGGTCGCGACGTTCCATACGGGCGTCGGCTGCCTGCTCGGGCCGTCGGTGCTGTTCTTCACGACGCGCGCGCTGGTCGGCGCGTAGCGCGCTGCGATGCGGCCCAAGCGTGCGGGCCGCATCCATCGCGGCGTCCTCTGAGTCGCATTCGTCAACATCATCAATCGGCGGCGGCGCCAGGCTTAGAATGCCGCTGAACCATCGAAGCGGGAGAACTGTTCATGACGGGATGGAATCACGCGCGGCAGGCGCGCGATGCACGCCTCGCGGCCGGTGCGCGTTTCGCGCAAGGCAAGCGGGTCGATGCGCGCGACGCCGTCGCGTTGCTCGAAGCGGTGCTGCGGCCCGGCGACCGCGTGTGCCTCGAAGGCGACAACCAGAAGCAGGCCGACCTGCTCGCGACGGCGCTCGCCGACGTCGACAGCGCGAAGATTCACGACCTGCACATGGTGCAGTCGGGCGTCGTGCTGCCCGAGCATCTCGACGTGTTCGAGCGCGGCATCGCGAAGCGCCTCGACTTCGCGTATTCGGGCCCGCAGTCGCAGCGCATCGCGAAGCTGCTGTTCGGCGGCAAGATCGCGCTCGGCGCGGTGCACACCTATCTCGAGCTGTTCGCGCGCTACTTCATCGACCTCACGCCGCAGGTCGCGCTGATCGCCGCGGTCAGCGCCGACGCCGACGGCAACCTGTACACCGGCCCGAACACCGAAGACACGCCGACCGTCGTCGAGGCCACCGCGTTCAAGGACGGCATCGTGATCGCGCAGGTCGACCGCATCGTCGACAAGGTGCCGCGCGTCGACATTCCCGGCGACCGCGTGCACTTCGTCGTCGAGGCGGGCCGGCCGTTCTACGTCGAGCCGCTGTTCACGCGCGACCCGGCCGCGATCACCGAAACGCAGATCCTCACCGCGATGCTCGCGATCAAGGGCATCTACGAACCTTACGGCATCAAGCGCCTGAACCACGGGATCGGCTTCAACACGGCCGCGATCGAGCTGCTGCTGCCGACCTACGGCGAGAAGCTCGGGCTGAAGGGCAAGGTCTGCTCGCACTGGGCGCTCAATCCGCACCCGACGCTGATTCCCGCGATCGAATCGGGCTGGGTCGAGCAGATCCACTGCTTCGGCTCGGAAGTCGGCATGGACGACTACATCCGCGCGCGTTCCGACGTATGGTTCACGGGCTCCGACGGGTCGCTGCGCTCGAACCGCGCGTTCTGCCAGACGGCCGGCCTCTACGCGTGCGACATGTTCATCGGCTCGACGCTGCAGATCGACCTGTCCGGCCATTCGTCGACGGTCACCGCCGAGCGCATCGCCGGTTTCGGCGGCGCGCCGAACATGGGCAGCGACGCGCGCGGCCGGCGTCACCCGAGCGAGCCGTGGCTGAAGGCCGGCGCGGAAGCCGACCCCGATACGCCGGCGGCACTCAGGCGCGGCCGCAAGCTCGTCGTGCAGATCGGCGAGACGTTCGGCGACAAGAACGTGCCGATGTTCGTCGAGAAACTCGACGCGCTGAAGCTCGCCGACAAGCTGCAGCTCGACCTCGCGCCGATCATGGTCTACGGCGACGACGTCACGCACATCGTCACCGAGGAGGGGATCGCGAACCTGCTGATGTGCCGCGACAAGGACGAACGCGAGCACGCGATCCGCGGCGTCGCCGGTTATACGGAGATCGGCCGCGGCCGCGACCGGAAGATGGTCGAGCGGCTGCGCGAGCGCGGCGTGATCCGCCGTCCGGAGGATCTCGGCATCGATCCGCTCGACGCCGATCGCCGCTGGCTCGCCGCGCGCTCGATCAAGGATCTCGTGCACTGGTCGGGCGGGCTCTATGCGCCGCCGGCCCGGTTCCGCAACTGGTGAGGAAGAGGGCATGGAACAGTTGAACTATCGCTTCACCGCGCGCGAGCGCGCGAAGGGCGAGCAGGCCGCGGCGCTCGTCGGCGTGGTGGCATCCGGCAATCTCGAGGTGCTCGTCGAGCGCGTGCTGCCGGGCAACGAATGCGAGATCGACATCCGCACCGCGGCGGTCGGTTTCGGTGCGGTGTGGCAGGCCGTCGTCACGGATTTCGTCGAGCGGCGCACGCCGGGCGGCCTGAAGCTGTCGATCAACGACGGCGGCGCGCGGCCCGACATGGTGTCGCTGCGGCTCGCGCAGGCCGTGCGATCGATCGAGGGGGACGCATGATGAACGACGCGATCCACGACACGCCCGCGTTCGTCGCGAATGGGGCGAGCTGGTACGAAGCGTCGGCGCGGCAGCGCGTCGACGGGCTGCTCGACGCGGGCAGCTTCGACGAATTCCTCGGGCCGGCCGAACGCGTGACGAGCCCGCACTTGCCGCTGTTCGACCTGCCGCAGCAGTTCGACGACGGGATGGTGGTCGGCCACGGCCGGCTCGACGGGCAGCCGGTGTTCGTCGCCGCGCAGGAAGGCCGCTTCATGGGCGGGGCGTTCGGCGAAGTGCACGGCGCGAAGCTCACCGGGCTGCTGCGTGCCGCGCGCGAAGTCGGCAAGCCGGTGCTGATCCTGTTCGATACCGGGGGCGTGCGGCTGCAGGAGGCGAATGCGGGCGAACTCGCGATTGCCGAGATCATGCGCGCGCTCGTCGAAGCGCGTGCGGCCGGCGTGCCGGTGAT
Organism: Burkholderia sp. 572; assembly: GCF_040545135.1. Lineage (NCBI taxonomy): Bacteria > Pseudomonadati > Pseudomonadota > Betaproteobacteria > Burkholderiales > Burkholderiaceae > Burkholderia > Burkholderia sp. 572. The sequence goes on from NZ_JBEPLH010000017.1 coordinate 10,732, forward strand.
CGGGCTGATCGGCGGGCGCGCGGGCTGCTACGGCGGCGGCGGATTGCTCGCCGCGTGCTGCTCGGCGCTCGCGGTGTCGGAGCAGGGCCGAATCAGCGTGTCGGGCCCCGAGGTGATCGAAACCAATCGCGGCGTCGAGGAGTTCGATTCGAAGGACCGCGCGCTGATCTGGCGCACGATGGGCGGCAAGCACCGGCGGCTGATCGGCGGCGCGGATCGCTACGTGGCCGACACGCCGGACGCATTCCGCGCGGCGGCGCTCGAGCTGATCGGGCGGGCGCCGACATTCGATGCGGCGATGCTGCGTGCCGAGCAGGCGCGTCTCGAGGCGCGTGTCGAACGGTTCGGCGCATGCCACGATGCGCTCGACGTCTGGCGCACGCTCGGGGCCGACAAGCCGGAAGCGATTCCGGGCATGCCGGACGACACGTTCGCGTCGCTCGCGGATCAATTGCAGGAGAGCACGCATGACGCTCGATGAAGTGCTGAACGCCTTGTTTCCCCAGGGCCATTCGATCGCCCGCACCGGCGGCCTGCTGACGGGGCATGCGGAACTGGCCGGTACACGCGTCGACGTGATCGGCGTCGCCGACCGTTCGCCGTTCGGCATCGACGAGGCGCTGACGCTCGCGGCGCGCGTGCTCGACACGATCGCGCGCGGCGGCGACACGCCGATCCTCGTGCTCGTCGACAGCGACAGCCAGCGGATGAGCAAGCGCGACGAACTGCTCGGCCTGAACGAGGGGCTGTCGCATCTCGCGAAGTGCCTGATGCACGCGGATCTCGCCGGGCACCGGACGATCGGCGTGCTGTACGGCCACACGGCCGCCGGCGCGTTCATCGCGACCGCGCTCGCGACGCGCACGCTGCTTGCGGTGCCGGGCGCGGAACCGGAAGTGATGGATCTGCCGTCGATGTCGCGCGTGACCAAGCTGCCGATCGACGTGCTGAAGGAGATGGCGCGCTCGACGCCGGTGTTCGCGCCGGGGCTCGACAATCTCGTGAAGATGGGCGCCGTTGACGCCGTGCTCGATCCGGCCCGCGCGCTCGACGCGCAGGTTGGTGAATGGCTCGGCAAGCCGGCCGAGCGCGTCGACCGGCGCGCTGCGCGCGGCCGGCCGGTGGCTGCCGATGTCGCGCGTCGCGTCGAGGCGCTCGCGCGTGCCGCGCGCTGAGATGCCGCTGCGCCGCCACACGCTCGTCACGTTGACGGCGGCGGGGTGGGGCGCGGCATTCGCGCGCGATCCTGCGCTCGCCGCCGATCCGCTCGTGCAGGCGTGGGCCGCGCGCGGCCGGCCGCTGATCGTGCGCCGCGCGTCGCCCGACGAGGCCGATGCCGGCCGCGTGCCGCTCGGCCTGCCGCTGCCGCCGTCCGCGGGCAAGCGGCGCATCGCGCTGAACGCAGCGGCCGATGCGCTCGCGACGGTCGGCCCGCTGCCCACGTTGTCCGACGTGCTCGCGGCCGCGCCCGACGCATGGCGCACGCCGTTGCGCGAGCTCGATGCGCTCGGCGCGCGGTGCGGCGTGCAGGGCCGCGTGTTCGGCAGCCTCGCATGGCAGGCGCTGACGGGCGAGCCGTACCTGGGCGAGTCGTCCGACCTCGACATCGTGTTCCCGCTACCGGAAGCTGCATCGGTCGCGACGCTGCTCGACGGCCTCGCGTCGATCGACGGGCGCGCGCCCATGCGCATCGACGGCGAACTGCTGCGCAACGACGGCGCGGGCGTCAACTGGCGCGAACTGCATGCGCGGCAGCCTGAAGTCGCGGTCAAGACGGCGATCGCCGTCGAACTGATGCCGGTCGACGCCTTCACCGGGGGCGCGCGATGAGTGCATGGGCCGCCTGCCGCATACCGGCGCCGTCCGAAGCCGGACGCATCGCCGAACTGGCCGAGCGCAGCCTCGTGCTCGAGATCGAGACCTATCCGAAGCCGGGGCTCGTCAGTCACGTCGACACCGGCAGTCACACCGACATGGATGCCGCGACGTTCGCACGCAGCGCCGCCGTGCTGCGGCCTTACTTCGCGGAACTGGCCGACGCAGGCGCGCGCGATGCGGACATGGCCGTGCTGCGCAAGATCGGCCTGCGTGCCGAGCACGCGATGCTCGCCGCGACGGGCGGCGTCAACACGCATCGCGGCGCGATCTTCGGGCTCGGGCTGCTGTGCGCGGCGGCGGGCCGGCGTGCGACGCCGGGCGCCGTGCCGGGCGGGACGACGCTCGGCGCGTTCGTCTCCCGCCGCTGGGGCGCCGATATCCTCGGCGGCCCGCGCCTGCCCGACAGCCACGGCGAACGCGCGAGCCGCCGCTACGGCGTCGGCGGCGCGCGCCGCGAGGCGGCCGACGGTTTCACGACCGTCTATGCGGTCGGGCTGCCCGCGCTGCGTCGCGCGCGGCGTGACCTGCCCGGCGACCCGGAAGCGGCGCGCGTCGACGCGTGCTTTGCGCTGATCGCCGCGCTCGACGATACGAACCTGCTGCACCGGGGCGGGCAGGACGGCCTCGAATTCGCGCAAGCGGCCGCACGCGCGTTCGTCGCACGCGGCGGCGTGCGGGCGCGCGACTGGCGGCTACGCGCGGCCGCCGTGCATCGTGCGTTCGTCGCGCGCCGGCTGAGCCCGGGCGGCGCGGCTGACCTGCTTGCGATGAGCGTCTTCGTCGATGCGCTCGAAGCCGACGGAGGCGCGCGATGACGCTGGCCATCCTCTGTTCGGGACAGGGCGCGCAGCGCGCCGACATGTTCGACCTGACCGGCACCGCGCCGCAGGCCGACGCGCTGTTCGCCCACGCCGGCCGGCTGCTCGGCGACGATCCGCGCGCGTGGGTGCGGCACGCCGGGCCGGACGCGCTGCGTGAAAACCGTGCCGCGCAGATCCTCTGCTCGCTCCAGGCGCTCGCGGCGGCCGCGCTGCTCGACGCGGTGTGGCCGCGCCGGCGCTGCGTCGCCGGCTACAGCGTCGGCGAAGTCGCGTCGTGGAGCGTCGCGGGGATGATCGAGCCGGACGCCGCGCTCGACCTGGCCGACGCGCGTGCGCGTGCCATGGATGCCGCGAGCGGCGGCGACGAGCGGATGGTGTTCGTGCGCGGCCTGACGCGCGCTCGGCTTGCGCGATTGTGCGACGGCCGCGACGCGGCGATCGCGATCGCGAACCCGGGCGACGCGTTCGTGGTCGCGGGGCGCCAGCCCGATGTCGATGCGGTGGCCGACGACGCGTCGCGCGACGGTGCGCTGCGCGTCGCGCCCGTCTGCGTGCGGATCGCGTCGCACACGCGCCGGCTCGCCGCGGCCGTGCCGGTGTTTCGCGCGTCGCTCGCCGCCGCTCACGTGCGGCGGCCGCTGCCCGGCACGCGGCTCTTTTCGGGTATCGACGGCGCGTCGGTGCTCGACGTCGACGCGGGACTCGACAAGCTGGCCCGGCAGATCGCGGAGCCGGTCGAGTGGGCGGCCTGTCTTGCCGCGTGCGTGGAGGCCGGTGCGACCGCGTTCCTCGAGCTCGGCCCCGGCCGCGCGCTGGCCGAGATGGCCGGTAGCGCATATCCTGCGCTGCCGGCGCGCAGCCTCGCGGATTTCCGTTCCGTCGACGGCGTCGCGAGCTGGCTCGCGCGCGTCGCGGCGGGCTGATCGACGGCCCGGAAGACCCTCGCCGGAGTCGCCTTTCGCACTGTGTGTTGCGCCGGCGCAGCAGCCTTGCAGCCGGCGCTTGCCACACGAATTGGCGTCGCTAAAATGGCGCCCGCCATGAGACCAGCCGCCTTCCTTCTCGCCGCGCTCTGCTGCGCGGCGAGCGCCCACGCCAGCCAGATTCCGTCCGACGCCGCATCGGTCGGCACATACTTTTCGTATGACAATGCGGCGGCCGACGCGACCGTCGACCTGATCGAGCAGGCGCAGCGTCGCGTCTTGCTGGCCGGCTATACGCACGTGCCGCCGGCGGTCGCGAGCGCGCTGCGCGCGGCCCGCTCGCGCGGGATCGAGGTGCGTGTCGTGCTCGTGCGTTCGCCGCACGCGGGCCGGTACAGCGGCGCGGGCTATCTGAAAGCGTCGGGTATCGACGTGGCGATCGAGTCGCGGCACGGCGATCCCGCGCCGCGCTTCGTGATCGTGGACGACAGCGTCGCGCTGACGACGCTCTCCGAAGGGGCGGCTGCGCATGCGGAAACGGTGAACGTGTTCCAGCGCGCGCCCGAGCTCGCGCAATCCTATGCGCAGTCGTTCTGGCGGCTGTACCGGCAGGCCGGCGGCCTCTGACCCTTTCCTTCGGTGCCCCGCGCGCCGGTGTGACCCTGCTTGCATCGGCGCTGCCGATGAACCATGCTCGTTGACAGGCGCCGACGCGGGTTTCGCGCATCCGGCGCAACGGCAGGGAGCCGAACGTGTTCGAGTGTTTTGCCGATCGTACCGATGCCGGCTGCCAGCTGGCCGGCGCGTTGCGCGATTATGCGGGCCGCGGCAATGTCGTCGTGCTCGCCTTGCCGCGCGGCGGTGTGCCCGTCGCGTATCCGGTCGCCCGCGCGCTGCACGCGCCGCTCGACGTGCTGGTCGTACGCAAGCTCGGCGTGCCGTCCGATCCCGAGCTCGCGATGGGCGCGATCGCGACGGGCGGTGCGATTCATCTGCAGCGTTCGGTGCTCCGCTCGATGGGCGTGTCCGACGCGCAGCTCGCCGATGTGATCGCGCGCGAGACGGTCGAACTGTATCGCCGCGAGGCGCTGTATCGCGGTGCCGCGCCGCCGCTGCCGGTCGAGGGCCGCATTGCGATCGTCGTCGACGACGGCGTCGCGACCGGCGCGTCGATGCGCGTCGCGCTGCAGACGTTGCGCGAGCGTCACCCGGCGCGCATCGTCGCGGCTGCACCGGTCGCGCCAGCGGGTGCGCGGCACGCGTTCGACGATCTGGTCGATGCGTTCGTCACGGTGTGGCAGCCGCTGCCGTTCTTCGGGATCAGCCAGTTCTACGCGCGCTTCGAGCAGACGAGCGACGACGAGGTACGCGCGTTGCTCGACGCGGCCCGGCCCTGACGCGGCATCACGTGCGCCTGATGCGGCGCGGGCGGGGGCGACGGGTTTCGGCCCAGGCGAACAGGCGCTGCAGCATCGGATGGACCTCCCCGCGCCAGCGCACCCCGGTAAACAACCCGTAGTGATCGCAGTCGCCGATGTCGATGCGGTAGCGCTCGTCGTCGGCGAGGCCGCTGCACATGTCGAGCGCCGCATGCGTCTGGCCGGCGCCCGTGACCGTGTCGCATGCGCCTTCGACGGTCAGCAGCGCGACGCCGCGCAGCGCGGCCGGCTCGACGCGCCGCCCACCCACGTCCCAGGTACCGACCGCGAGGCTCATGCGCTGGAACACGATGTCGACCGTGTCGAGGAAATACTCGGCGGGCATGTCGAGCAGCGCCGTGTATTCGAGCAGCGCACGCCGTGCGCCGGCGAGCCCGGTCATGTCGAAGCGCGACGCGGCCAGCGCGTACGCTTCGATCAGCGACAGGAAGCGCTGCGGGTACACGAGTGCGATCTCGCCCTGCTGCAGATAGGTGGGAAACACGTGGCGGCCGTGCCCCGCGAAACCCGGCGGCACGACGTCGATCAGGTGGCGGCGGCACCAGCCTAGCGAATGGGCCGCGGCGGCGGTGCCGAGCGCACTCGGATTCCGGCGCGCATCGAGCGGGCCGCCGATCAGCGTGACGCTCGCGGGCGGCGCGAGACCGCGAGCGGCGCGCAGCGCGAGCGAGCCGAGCACCGGCACGGTTGCCTGGCACACGGCGACGACATGCAGCGGCCGGTCGTCGTGCGCGAGCCCGTCGACGAAGCCGTCGAGCGTCGCGACATATTCGTCGAGCCCGAAGCGGCCCGCCGCGAGCGGCACGTCGCGCGCATTGCGCCAGTCGGTCACGCAGACGTCGCCGTCCGCGAGCAGCGTCTCGACGGTTTCCCGCATCATCACGGCCGCATGCCCGGCAAGCGGCGCACACAGCAGTACCGTGCGCCGCGCGTCGACGCGCGTGAAGCGCCGCAGGTCGCAGAACGGCGTGCGCGCGACGATGCGCTCGCCGACGGCCGGCCACCCGATGTCGAAGTGCGGGGGCTCGCCCGGCGGCCCGAGCAGCGGCTCGAACAGGTCGTCGTAGCACGACGATGCGGCGTGCGGCAGCGTGGCCGCGGGCCACGCGTCGAACGCATGCCGCGTCGCCGCGCGCCAGGCGCGCATCCATTCCCGCTGCTGCTCGACGAGGGCGTACCACATGGCGAACCTTGGGGCGGAAGGGGCGTGAACTTGCATTATGGTCACTGCGGCCGGACAACGTGAGCCCCGCGTGCGGCCGGCCGAGGCGCATCAAGCGCACGGGCGCGCTAGGCGAAGCCCTGCGGCGCTGCTACAGTCGTCGATCCCATTCCCTCAAGCGGAGCGTTTGCGATGAAGCTGATCGGCATGCTGGATTCCCCGTTCGTGCGCCGTGTCGCCATTTCGGCGAAGCTGCTCGACCTCCCGTTCGAACACGAGTCGCTCTCGGTGTTCCGTCATGTCGAGCAGTTCAGGGCGATCAATCCGGTCGTCAAGGCACCGACGCTCGTGACCGACGACGGTGCGACGCTGATGGATTCGTCGCTGATCGTCGATTATCTCGATCATCGGGTCGCGCCCGCGCGGCGGCTGCTGCCCGAGGATGCCGCCGCGCGCCTGAACACGCTCGTGCCGGTCGGTTTCGCGCTGGCGGCTGCCGAGAAGAGCGTGCAGGTCGTCTACGAGCAGGCGCTGCGTCCGGCCGACAAGCAGCACGCGCCGTGGCTCGAGCGCGTGCTGAGCCAGATCGAGGGCGCATACGGTGCACTGGAGCCGCTCGTCGCCGCCGCGAACGGCTGGTTCGGCGGCGCGCGCCTGCTGCAGTCCGACGTGACGGTAGCGGTCGCATGGCGCTTCACGCAGTTCATGGCGGCTGACTACCCGGTACTCGCGCGGATCGATCCGGCCCGTTATCCGGCGCTCGCCGCGCATTCCGCGCGGGCGGAAGCGCTGCCGGCCTTCGTCGAAACGCCGCTTGCGTAGGCCCGCCGGCGGGCCATCCGGCTGCTGCGGGCAGCCCGCCGGGCCTTGCCAGGCAAGCGTCGGCGGATTGTTCTCCGCGGCTGACAAGTGACTTCGCATTCGCGCGGTTTATCCGGTGGGCGCCGATCCCTAGAATCCACTCCATCGAATGACGCCTTGCCTGATGGAGCTGATGATGCGAACCCTGATCGAATCGAGCCTGTACCACCCGTCCGTCGTGTTGCCGCTTGCCGCGCTGACGCAGTTGATGGTCGAGCGCGATTTCAATCTCGGTCAGGTCGGGCTGATCGTCGCGACGCGTGGTGCACAGGCGGCCGTGTCGCGATCGCGCGCACTGCTGTTCTGCCGCAACTGCGAAGCGCACGCATGAGCGCGTACGCGGCGAGGGGATGAAAAAAAGCCCGGCCGGCGCAAGCCGGTCGGGCGGATCGGATTCGATCGGACCCCGGCTTCGGCCGGGGTTTTTCATGGGCGACGCTCAGGCGCGCGCGGTCGACACGGCAGGGTACATGCCCGAATCGTCGTCCTCGCGCATCTGGCGCACGAGCTGGTGGGCTTCGCGGCGCGTCGCGACGGCCGGCGGCGAGCCCTTGAGCGGCTGGCGTGCGGTTTCGGCGAGCGCGACGACCGACACGATGCCGATCACGGCGGCGCCCATCATGTAGTACGCGGGCATCATCAGGTTGTGCGTGACGTCGACGAGCCACGCGGTGACCAGCGGCGTCGTGCCGCCGAACAGCGACACCGACACGTTGAAGCCGATGGCGAGCGCGCCGTAGCGGATCTCGGTCGGGAACAGTGCCGGCAGCGCCGACGGCATCACGCCGGTAAAGCACGACAGCAGCACGCCGAGGATCAGCAGGCCGCCGAACACCGATGCCGTGGTGCCGGCATGGATCAGCATCATCGACGGGATCGACAGCGCGAGCAGGCCGACGCAGCCGGCGAGCATCACGGGCTTGCGGCCGATCCGGTCGGACAGGCGGCCGGCGGCGAGCGTCAGCGGCATCATCAGCACCATCACGATCAGCACGAGCACGAGGCTGTGCGATTCGTCGAAATGCAGCGTCGACGACATGAAGCTCGGCAGGTACGACAGCACCATGTAGTCGGTCACGTTGAAGATCAGCACGAGGCCGACGCACAGCAGCAGCGCACGCCAGTTGCGCATCAGCGTTTCGCGGAAGCGCGTCTTCGGCACGGCCTTGTCCTGCGCTTCGCGCTCCTCGGCCTGGCGCTTGAACGCCGGCGTTTCCTCGAGCTTCATCCGGATGTACAGGCCGATCAGGCCGAGCGGGCCGGCGATCAGGAACGGCACACGCCAGCCCCACGACAGCAGCGCCTCCTGCGACAGCGACGCGGTGAGCAGCGCGACGACACCGGCACCCATCACATAGCCGATCAGCGTGCCGAATTCGAGGAAGCTGCCCATGAAGCCGCGGCGCTTGTCGGTCGAGAACTCGGCGATGAAGGTGGCCGCGCCGCCGTATTCGCCGCCGGTCGAGAAGCCCTGCACGAGGCGGGCGACGAGCAGCAGCACGGGCGCCATGATGCCGATCGACGCGTAGCTGGGAATGAGGCCGATCGCGAAGGTGCCGACGGCCATCATGATCATCGTGGCGGCGAGCACGCGCTGGCGGCCGATGCGGTCGCCGAGCGGGCCGAACACCATGCCGCCGAGCGGGCGCACGAGGAAGGCGGCCGCGAACGTGCCGAAGGTGGCGAGCAGCTGCGCGGACGGGCTGCTGGACGGGAAGAACACCTTGCCGAGCGTGACGGCGATGTAGCTGTAGACGCCGAAGTCGAACCATTCCATCGCATTGCCGATGGCCATCGCGCTGACGGCGCGCTTGAGCAGGCTCTGGTCGACGACGGTGATGTCGTCCGCGACGAGCGGGGCTTCGCCGGACGACGAAGCGGAGGAAGAGGCAGCGGTCGGGCTGACGTGTGTTGCGGTCAAGGTCATGCACTCCTTTGACTGCGCCGAACGGGCGGGCCGTCCGACACGGTTTGCCGGCGAGCGCGGTGTCGTGTGCGGCGCGTCGGGGCAGACCATTAAGCACTTACTGCACAAGCGGCGGTAAAGGGCCGTAAGGGGCTGCTTCGACGCGGGCCCGATGGGCCGTCGCGACAGTGCGCTCATGAAGAATGGGCCGCGTGATGCAAGCGGCAGATGCCGGTGCGGACGATGTCCGGCGTTCCGGCAAGCGCCCCGGAGGGGCAACGAAACGAGAAAAGCGGGCCTGTCGGGCGGGCTTTCCTGTGGGTGCAATTTCGGTCGAAGGGCCGGCCCGCAACACGCGGACGGACTTCTCTCGAAATCGAATAGACAGAGATTGAATGTTGAAACAGGCGACATGATAGCACGATGACGGATGATCGTGCAAATTGCCGGGAAACGCCCGTCTGGCGGGGCGTTCGGCGGGGGCGGCTCGGGTATGATCGGCGGCGCGCGGCGGGGCCGTGCCGCCTCGCGGTGACGGGGGCGAATTCACGAGGAACCGGATGACCGAACTGATGAGGATCGCGGCGCTGTTCGCCGCCACCGCGCTGGCCGAAATCGTCGGCTGTTACCTGCCGTGGCTCGTGCTGAAGGAGGGGCGGCCGGTGTGGCTGCTGCTGCCGGCCGCGCTGTCGCTCGCGTTGTTCGCGTGGCTGCTGACGCTGCACCCGAGTGCGGCGGGGCGCACCTATGCCGCGTACGGCGGCGTGTACATCGCGGTGGCGCTGGTCTGGCTGCGGGTGGTCGACGGCGTCGCGCTGACCCGCTGGGACGTGGCCGGCGCGGCGCTCGCGCTCGGCGGAATGGCGGTCATCGCGCTGCAGCCGCGCGCGTGAGCGCGGCCGCGGCGCATGCCGTGTGTTTCAGGCCGTTTCGGCGGCGCCCGCGTCGGCGGACTTGCGCCATACACAGGTGCCCTTGACCGACTTGTCGAGCTCGTCGAGCTGCGCCTGGTGCGCGGCGAGCTCGTCGTCGCTCGCGGCCACCACGGTCAGGTCGAGCGCGGCGAGCGACACGCGCTGGCCGTTTGCCGCGCCGCCGTCGGCACCCGCGTCGTCGAGCATGTCGATCACGAGGCTGTCCTGGCCGCGCGTCATCGCGAGATAGACCTCGGCGAGCAGTTCCGAGTCGAGCAGTGCGCCGTGCAGCGTACGGTGCGCGTTGCTGATGCCGAAGCGGTCGCACAGCGCGTCGAGCGAGTTGCGCTTGCCGGGGAACATCTGCTTGGCCTGCACGAGCGTGTCGATCACGCCGCCGCAATGTTCGGTGAACGGCGGCAGGCCGAGCCGCGCGAATTCCGCGTCGAGAAAGCCAAGGTCGAACGGCGCATTGTGGATGATCAGCTCGGCGTCCTTCACGAAGTCGCGGATCTGGTCGGCGACTTCCGCGAATTTCGGCTTGTCGCTGAGGAATTCGGTCGTGAGGCCGTGCACCGCCAGCGCGCCCGGATCGCTGTCGCGCTCGGGGTTCACGTAGAAGTGCAGGTTGTTGCCGGTGAGCCGCCGGTTCAGCAGCTCGACGCAGCCGATTTCGATGAGGCGGTCGCCCGTGCGGGCGTTCAGGCCGGTGGTTTCGGTATCGAGAATGATCTGGCGCATGTCGGGGAAAACGTAGGAAACAGGGGGGCGGCCCGCGTTCAGGCCGTGAGCGATTCGACGCCGCGATTCGCGAGCGCATCCGCGCGCTCGTTTTCGGGATGGCCCGCGTGGCCCTTGACCCAGCGCCACTCGACCTCGTGCTGCGCGACGAGCGCGTCGAGCCGCTTCCACAGGTCGGCGTTCTTCACGGGCGTCTTCGCCGCGGTGACCCAGCCTTTTTTCTTCCAGCCGTGGATCCACTCGCTGATGCCTTTCTGCACGTATTGCGAGTCGGTGTGCACGATCACCTGGCACGGCCGCTTCAGCGCTTCGAGCGCGGCGATCACGCCCATCAGCTCCATGCGGTTGTTGGTCGTGTTCGGCTCGCCGCCGAACAGCTCCTTTTCCTTGTCGCCGTAGCGCATCAATGCGCCCCAGCCGCCGGGGCCGGGGTTGCCCTTGCAGGCGCCGTCGGTATAGATGTCGATCGTATCGATTGTCATGAATGTTCTTGATGGGTGGTCGGGGAGGCCGCCGGCGTCAGACCCGGTGCGAGCACGGGTTTCTTCATCCGGATCTGGCCGACGAGGCGCATGCCGCGCACGCGCTTGACGGCCGTCACCATGTAGACGGCGCCGAAGATCGGCCACCAGCGGTCGCCGGCGGCTTCCATGAAGCCGTAGCGGGCCAGCCACTTGTCGGTGACGAGCGGCGGCCGGTAGCAGCCGAAGCGGCCGCGTTCGAGGTCGAAGCCGAGCAGCTTGATCCAGTCCTTGAGCCGGATGAACGCGATCTGGTCGCGCGTGGCCGGCACGAACGGACGGTTCGCCATGCGTCCGAACGATTGCCGCATGCCCCACAGGCTGAGCGAATTGAAGCCGGTGATCACGAGCTGGCCTTCCGGCATCAGCACGCGCTCGGCCTCGCGCAGCAGGCGGTGCGGATCGGACGTGAATTCGAGCGTGTGCGGCATCACGATCAGGTCGACGCTCTGCGACTCGAACGGCAGGTCGAGCAGGTCGCACCAGGTCGTGCTGCGATCGGCGGGTGCATGCTCGGGCGAATGGGCTTCGCGGGCCCACGGATACTGATAGGGCGCGCTCGCGCCGCTCGCCGGATCGAGCACGAGGCCGCGATACGGCATGCGGTTCTCGCGCAGCGCGTCGAGCTGCGGCAGGCCGAGCTGCAGCGCGTGGAACCCGAAGACGTCGGACACGATCCGGTCGAGCTGCGCCTGCTCCCAGCCCAGCACGTAGCGGCCGGGAGGCGAGTCGGTCCAGGCGGGCCAGTCTATAATTTGACGGTCAGACATAACGATGATTGCGCGCCCATGAACGAGCTGGAATACGTGCCGGTTCCGGCATTCGATGACAACTATATCTGGCTCGTCTCGGACGGCCGCGATGCGATCGCCGTCGATCCGGGTGAAGCCGCGCCGGTGCGCCGGGTTCTTGCCGAACGAGGCTGGCGGTTGACCGCTATTTTACTCACGCACCATCATGCCGACCACGTCGGCGGTGTCGCGGCACTGCGCGATAGCCAACCGGACGATGCTCCGCTCGCGGTTTACGGCCCTGCGGCCGAGGCGATCGGCGTGGTCACGCGGCCGCTGGCAGGCGGCGATCGCGTGACGCTCGACGCACCGTCCGTCGCATTCGACGTGCTCGACGTGCCCGGTCACACGCGCGGCCACATCGCCTATTTCCAGGCGGCCGGGCCGCGCAACGCGGCGCCGCACGTGTTCTGTGGCGACACGCTGTTCTCGTGCGGCTGCGGCCGCCTGTTCGAGGGCACGCCCGCGCAGATGCTCGCGTCGCTCGACGCGCTCGCCGCGCTGCCGGGCGACACGCGCGTGCATTGTGCCCACGAATACACGCTGTCCAATATTCGCTTCGCGCTCGCATGCGAGCCCGGCAATGCGGCGCTCGCTGTGTGGCGCGACGAAGCGCAGGCGCTGCGCGCGCGGGGTGTGCCGACGCTGCCCACTACGATTGCTCACGAGCGTGCCGTTAACCCGTTCATGCGGGCGGACAGCGCGGCGATTCATGCCACGCTCGAGGCCGAGTTGCATGAAACGGTGCCGGATCGTTTGACGGCGTTCACGCTGATGCGCGAATGGAAAAACCGGTTCCGATGACGATTTCCGGAGGACTCCAAAGCTCAAGCGGTGTCTGTAAAAATTGCTCCAAATGTAGGATTTCGCTGAGTTTTCGGTGTTTTTATTGACGTGAAGCACGCACTTCCGTAGTATCGCCTGCAATTTCCAGCCGTCGGAAGCCGAGATTTTCATGCGACTTATATTGAGTGCGATGGTGGTTCTGCTGCTCGCCGCTTGTGCGAGCCAGGCCCCTGTCGCCAACAACGCCGCCGATTCGCAGGCGACGTCCAACTACCTCCGTAAATCAGCCACCGCCAAAGAAACTGTCGACGTCGACAAGCAATCCGTCGGCGACCTGACCAGTGCAGACTCCGATCTCTGGGGGCGCATCCGCCGCGGTTTCCAGATGCCCGACCTGCAGAGCGACCTCGTCGACATGCAGACGACCTGGTACACGCAGCGGCCCGACTACGTGCAGCGCATGACCGAGCGCTCGCAGAAGTACCTGTATCACATCGTCGAGGAGCTCGAGGCGCGTCACATGCCGACCGAGCTCGCGCTGTTGCCGTTCATCGAGTCCGCGTACAACCCGCAGGCGCTGTCGGTCGCGAAGGCGGCCGGCATGTGGCAGTTCATGCCCGGCACGGGCCGTACCTACAACCTGAAGCGCAACATGTGGCAGGACGAGCGCCGCGACGTGCTCGCGTCGACGAGCGCCGCGCTCGACTACCTGTCGCGCCTGCATGACATGTTCGGTGACTGGTATCTCGCGCTGGCCGCGTACAACTGGGGCGAGGGCAACGTGCAGCGTGCGATCGCGCGCAACCAGGCGGCCGGCCTGCCGACCGACTACCAGAACCTGCGGATGCCGAACGAGACGCGCAACTACGTGCCGAAGCTGCAGGCGGTGAAGAACATCATCGCGAGCCCGCAGCAGTACGGGCTGACGCTGCCGGACATCCCGAACCACCCGTATTTCGTGACGGTCACGACGTCGCGCGACATCGACGTGGCGGTCGCCGCGAAGCTCGCGAACCTGTCGCTCGACGAATTCCGCTCGCTGAACCCGTCGTTCTCGAAGCCGGTGATCCTCGGCGCGACCGAGCCGCAGATCCTGCTGCCGTTCGACAACGCGTCGGCGTTCGAGAAGAACCTGAAAGCCTACAACGGCCAGCTTTCGTCGTGGACCACCTATACGGTCAGCGAACGTGCGCGACCGGCCGCGATCGCCGAGAAGATCGGCGTGGACGCCGATACGCTGATGTCGATCAACAAGATTCCGGCCGGCATGCGCCTGAAGCCGGGCTCGACGATCGTCGTGCCGCGCGGCGATGACGACGACGAGGACATCAGCGCCGACGTCGCCGAAAACGGCGCGCTCGCGATGGAACCCGATGTGCCTGACACGCGCAAGATGCTGATCCGCGTGCGCCGCAAGCAGTCGATGGCGGCGATCGCCGGCCGCTATGGTGTGTCGGTCGGCCAGCTCAAGGCGTGGAACCGCACGCACCGCGATCTCGTGATGCCGGGCCAGGCGCTCGTGCTGCACGTGCCGGTCGGCCGTTCGGTGCCGGCGGAGCCCGGTCCGGAACGGATCGCGACGTCGGCCGCCGGTGCGCACATCGAGCGCGCGAGCCTGGCGGTGGGCGGCAAGTCGCACGGCGCGAAGCGCGGCGCGGCGAAGCCGGCGGCCAAATCGACGAAAGCGACGAAAGCGGCGCCGGCCAAGGCCACAACGCACAAGGGCAAGAAGAAATAACGCAGTCGCGAGCGCATCGCGCGGCCGGCCCGGTTCGTGCGATTGCGTTATCATCCGACGAAATGCGACGAAACGCCGTCACCGAGGTGACGGCGTTTTTGTTTGTGCGCGGCGCGGGGGTGCCGCCTTGAATGCCTTCTTATAACAAGGGGAAGCGATGTCGTCGGTGCAGGTGAGGGTGCTCGCGCTGTTTTCGGTCGGGTATTTCGTGTCGTATGTGTTTCGCGGCGTCAATCTGGGCTTCGCGCCGTTCGTCACGCACGAGCTCGGGTTGTCGGCCGCCGATCTCGGCCTGCTCACCAGTCTCTATTTCCTCGGCTTCGCGGGCGCGCAGATCCCGGCCGGCGTGATGCTCGATCACTTCGGCCCGCGCCGCGTGACGGCCGGCATGCTGCTGTTCGCGGCTGCCGGTGCGGCCGTGTTCGGCGTCGCGCACAGCCTCGGCACGATGATGGTCGGCCGGCTGCTGATCGGCGTCGGCGTATCGGTGTGTCTCGGCGCGGCGTTCAAGGCGCTCGCGCAGCATTTCCCGGTCGGCCGGCTGCCGCTCGTGAACGGTCTCGTGATGGCCGTGGGCGGCCTCGGCGGCGTGATGGTCGGCTCGCCGCTGACCTGGCTGCTCGGCTGGACGAGCTGGCGCGCGATCTGTTTCGGCCTCGCGGTGCTGACGGTGGCCGTCGCGGCGTCGATCGGCCTGGGCGCGCCGGAGGCGAAGCAGGTGCGTCACCAGGGCGGGCTCGTCAGCCAGTTCAAGGGCACGTGGCATATCCTGAGCAGCCGTGCGTTCTGGAAGATCTCGTCGTTCTCCGTTGTCACGCAGGGGGTGTTCTACGCGATGCAGTCGCTGTGGGTCGGGCCGTACCTGCGCGACGTCGCGGGGTTCGATGCGCCGCATGCGGCGCGCCTCGTGTCGGTGCTCGGCTTCGCGATGATGGCCGGCTGCGTCGGCTTCGGCGCCGCGGCGCGCGTGCTCGAGCGGCGCGGCGTGTCCGTGTACGCGTTCTGCGGCATCGGCATGGCGTTGTTCGTCGCGACGCAGGTTGCGATCGTGGCGCGCGTGCCGTTGCCGCCGGCCGTTCTGTGGGCCGCATACGGGATGTTTGGCGGCGTCGGCATCCTGACCTACGCGGTGATGGCCGGACATTTTCCCGCGCATCTGATCGGCCGCGCGAACACGACGCTCACGCTCGTGATCTTCCTGCTGATCTTTGCGTTCCAGATCGGTGTCGGCGCGGTGCTGTCGCACTGGCCCGCGGTCGATGGCCGTTATCCGGCCGCCGCGCACTTCACGGCATGGGGCGTGTTGCTCGCACTGCAGCTCGCGAGCGCGGTCTGGTACGTATGGCCCGCGCGCGGCGCTGGCCAAGTGCACTGATCCGGCGGTACGCTCGGGGCAGGGCGGCCGCGTAAAACGGGGCCGCAGCGCGCTGCTTCGCGCCGCCGCGCGTCGCGCACGCACGATCGGACGGCCGTATCGATTGAAGATAAGGCCATTTTCAGGCTATAATTTGAAAGTTTGTGCTGATCAACCTCGCACCCTAGCGCCTACCTCATACATCCCGTTCATCCGCCGCACGCCGCCTGCCGGGCGATGCCGCGAAGCCTCGTGCGCCACGCGCCGGGTTCGCGTCTCGACAACGCAGGCCGCGTTCAGCTAGCGACCACGCGCGCCCACGCAGCGCGGCGCTCGCGCGGCAGGGTAAACAGGTCGGCAGCAGGGTGTTCCCCAAGGAGCCTCCCGTGTTGCCGTCTTTTACTCCCGCCTTGCTTGCACTCGCCGACGGCACGGTCTTTCGTGGTTATTCGATCGGGGCCGAAGGCCATACGATCGGCGAAGTCGTGTTCAATACCGCGATCACCGGCTATCAGGAAATCCTGACCGATCCGAGCTACTCGCGCCAGATCGTCACGCTCACCTATCCGCATATCGGCAACGTCGGCGTGAACGCCGAAGACGTCGAAGCCACGAAAGTCCATGCCGCCGGCCTGATCATCCGTGATCTGCCCACGCTCGCATCGAACTTCCGCATGGACCGCACGCTCGGCGACTACCTGCGCGACGAAGGCGTCGTCGCGATCGCCGGCATCGACACCCGCAAGCTGACCCGCATCCTGCGCGACAAGGGCGCGCAGAACGGCTGCATCCTGACGGGTTCGGACGACGAAGCGAAAGCGATCGAGCTCGCGCGCTCGTTCCCGGGTCTCGCGGGCATGGATCTCGCGAAGGTCGTGTCGACCACGAAGCCGTTCGAGTGGAAGCAGACCGAATGGCGCCTCGAAGGCGGCTACGGCATGCAGGAAGCGCCGAAGTACCGTGTCGTCGCCTACGATTTCGGCGTCAAGTACAACATCCTGCGCATGCTCGCGGAACGCGGCTGCCACGTGACGGTGCTGCCGGCCGAGGCGAGCGCGGAAGATGCGCTCGCGCTGAATCCGGACGGCATCTTCCTGTCGAACGGCCCCGGCGATCCGGAACCGTGCGACTACGCGATCGCGGCCACGAAGCAATTCATCGAGCGCGGCGTGCCGACCTTCGGCATCTGCCTGGGTCACCAGATCATGGGCCTCGCGGTCGGCGCGAAGACGCTGAAGATGAAGACGGGCCACCACGGCGCGAACCACCCGGTGAAGGATCTCGGCGACGGCCGCGTGGTGATCACGTCGCAGAACCACGGCTTCGCGGTCGATGCGGATTCGCTGCCGGCCAACGCGCGCGTGACGCACGTGTCGCTGTTCGACGGCACGCTGCAGGGCTTCGAGCTGACCGACAAGCCGGCATTCTGCTTCCAGGGCCACCCGGAAGCATCGCCCGGCCCGCACGACATCGGCTATCTGTTCGACCGCTTCACCGCGCTGATGGACGCGGCGAAGCAGCGCAACGCTTAACGCAACCGACGCAACCGAAGGACGGGAGATTCGCATCATGTTCGGCCACGCACTCGGCATCACGGATATCTGGACCTACGTGTTCGGCGTGATCTTCATCATCCTGCTGCCGGGGCCGAACTCGATGTACGTGCTGTCGCTCGCGGCGCAGCGCGGCGTGAAGGCCGGCTATCGCGCGGCGTGCGGCGTGTTCGTCGGCGACACGGTGCTGATGGTGCTGTCCGCCGCCGGCGTCGCGTCGCTACTGAAGGCGAACCCGCTGCTGTTCTCCGTCGTCAAGTACGGCGGCGCCGCGTATCTGCTCTACATCGGCACCGGCATGCTGCGCAGCGCGTGGCAGAAGCTGCGCGCGCGCGCCGATGCGCCGGCCGATGCACCGCCCGCGGTCGACGGCGAGCGTCCGTTCCGCAAGGCGCTGATCGTGAGCCTGCTGAATCCGAAGGCGATCCTGTTCTTCATCTCGTTCTTCATCCAGTTCGTCGACCCGGCATTCCCGCATCCCGCGCTGTCGTTCGTCGTGCTCGGGGCGATCGCGCAATGCGCGAGCTTCCTGTACCTGAGCACGCTGATCTTCGCGGGTGCGCGGCTCGCCGAGCACTTCCGCCGCCGCCGCAAGCTTGCAGCAGGCGCGGCGAGCAGCGTGGGCGGCCTGTTCATCGGTTTCTCGGTGAAGCTCGCGCTCGCCACGATGAGCTGAGCGCAGCCGGCCGACCCACGACAACGATTACTTATTGAATTCACAAGCCATGCCAAAACGCACAGACATCAAGAGCATCCTCATCATCGGCGCCGGCCCGATCATCATCGGCCAGGCGTGCGAGTTCGACTATTCGGGCGCGCAGGCTTGCAAGGCGTTGCGTGAGGAGGGCTACAAGGTCGTTCTCGTCAACAGCAACCCGGCGACGATCATGACCGATCCGAACACGGCCGACGTGACCTACATCGAGCCGATCACGTGGGAAGTCGTCGCACGCATCATCGAGAAGGAGCGCCCGGACGCGATCCTGCCGACGATGGGCGGCCAGACCGCGCTGAACTGCGCGCTCGACCTGCACCACCACGGCGTGCTCGAGAAGTTCGGCGTCGAGCTGATCGGCGCGTCGCCGGAAGCGATCGACAAGGCGGAAGACCGCCAGAAGTTCAAGGAAGCGATGACCAAGATCGGTCTCGGTTCCGCGAAGTCGGGCATCGCGCACTCGATGGAAGAAGCGACCCAGGTGCACGCCGAGATCATGGCCGGCACCGGCGGCAGCGGCTACCCGGTCGTGATCCGTCCGTCGTTCACGCTCGGCGGCTCGGGCGGCGGTATCGCGTACAACCGCGAAGAGTTCGAGGAGATCTGCAAGCGCGGTCTCGACCTGTCGCCCACGCGCGAGCTGCTGATCGAAGAGTCGCTGCTCGGCTGGAAGGAATACGAGATGGAAGTCGTGCGCGACCGCGCCGACAACTGCATCATCGTCTGCTCGATCGAGAACCTCGACCCGATGGGCGTGCACACCGGCGACTCGATCACGGTCGCGCCGGCGCAGACGCTCACCGACAAGGAATACCAGATCCTGCGTAACGCATCGCTCGCGGTGCTGCGCGAGATCGGCGTCGACACGGGCGGCTCGAACGTGCAGTTCTCGATCAACCCGAAGGACGGCCGCATGGTCGTCATCGAAATGAACCCGCGCGTGTCGCGTTCGTCGGCGCTCGCATCGAAGGCAACGGGCTTCCCGATCGCGAAGGTCGCGGCGAAGCTGGCCGTCGGCTACACGCTCGACGAGCTGAAGAACGAAATCACCGGCGGCCAGACGCCGGCGTCGTTCGAGCCGACCATCGACTACGTCGTCACGAAGATCCCGCGTTTCGCGTTCGAGAAGTTCCGTGAAGCCGATTCGCGCCTGACCACGCAGATGAAGTCGGTCGGCGAGGTGATGGCGATCGGCCGTACGTTCCAGGAGTCGTTCCAGAAGGCGCTGCGCGGCCTCGAAGTCGGTGTCGACGGTCTCGACGAGAAGTCGACCGACCGCGATGAGATCGCGATCGAGATCCACGAGCCGGGCCCGGATCGCATCTGGTACGTCGGCGATGCGTTCCGCATCGGCATGACGGCCGAGGAAATCTTCGCGGAAACCGCGATCGACCCGTGGTTCCTCGAGCAGATCGAGCAGATCATCCTGAAGGAAAAGGCGCTCGCGGGCCGCACGCTCGCATCGCTGACGTTCGACGAGCTGCGCTACCTGAAGCAGAGCGGCTTCTCCGACCGCCGCCTCGCGAAGCTGCTCGGCGCGACGCCGGAAGACGTCCGCAAGCGCCGCATCGAACTCAACGTGCGTCCGGTCTACAAGCGCGTCGACACGTGCGCGGCCGAGTTCGCGACGAAAACCGCGTACATGTACTCGACCTATGAGGAAGAGTGCGAGGCGCAGCCGACCACCAACAAGAAGATCATGGTGCTGGGCGGCGGCCCGAACCGGATCGGCCAGGGCATCGAGTTCGACTACTGCTGCGTGCACGCGGCGCTCGCGATGCGCGAGGACGGCTACGAAACGATCATGGTCAACTGCAACCCGGAAACGGTGTCGACCGACTACGACACGTCCGACCGCCTGTACTTCGAGCCGCTGACGCTCGAAGACGTGCTCGAGATCGTCGACAAGGAAAAGCCGGTCGGCGTGATCGTCCAGTACGGCGGCCAGACGCCGCTGAAGCTCGCGCTCGACCTCGAGGCGCACGGCGTGCCGATCGTCGGCACGTCGCCGGACATGATCGACGCGGCCGAAGACCGCGAACGCTTCCAGAAGCTGCTGCAGGACCTCGGCCTGCGCCAGCCGCCGAACCGCACCGCACGCGCCGAAGACGAAGCGCTCGCACTGGCGGCCGAAATTGGCTATCCGCTGGTCGTGCGCCCGTCGTACGTGCTGGGCGGCCGCGCGATGGAAATCGTCCACGAGCCGCGCGACCTCGAGCGCTACATGCGCGAGGCCGTGAAGGTGTCGAACGATTCGCCGGTGCTGCTCGACCGCTTCCTGAACGACGCGATCGAGTGCGACGTCGACTGCATCTGCGACGGCGAAGCCGTGTTCATCGGCGGCGTGATGGAGCACATCGAGCAGGCGGGCGTCCACTCGGGCGACTCGGCATGCTCGCTGCCGCCGTACTCGCTGTCGAAGGAGACCGTGGCCGAGCTGAAGCGCCAGACGGGCGCGATGGCGAAGGCGCTGAACGTGGTCGGTCTGATGAACGTTCAGTTCGCGATCCAGCAGGTGCCGCAGGCTGACGGTTCGAAGCAGGACATCATCTACGTGCTCGAAGTGAACCCGCGCGCATCGCGCACGGTGCCGTACGTGTCGAAGGCGACCAGCCTGCCGCTCGCGAAGATCGCGGCGCGCGCGATGGTCGGCCAGAAGCTCGCGCAGCAGGGCGTGACGAAGGAAGTCGAGCCGCCGTACTTCAGCGTGAAGGAAGCGGTGTTCCCGTTCGTCAAGTTCCCGACCGTCGATCCGGTCCTCGGGCCTGAAATGCGTTCGACCGGCGAAGTGATGGGCGTCGGCCAGACGTTCGGCGAAGCGCTGTTCAAGTCGCAGCTCGCGGCCGGTTCGCGCCTGCCGGAGTCGGGCACGGTGCTGCTGACCGTGATGGATGCGGACAAACCGAAGGCGGTCGAAGTCGCGCGCATGCTGCACGACCTCGGCTACCCGATCGTCGCGACGAAGGGCACGGCTGCCGCGATCGAGGCGGCCGGCGTGCCGGTGAAGGTCGTGAACAAGGTGAAGGACGGCCGTCCGCACATCGTCGACATGATCAAGAACGGCGAGATCGCACTTGTGTTCACGACGGTCGACGAAACGCGCCAGGCGATCGCCGATTCGCGTTCGATCCGCATGAGCGCGCAGGCGCACAAGGTCACGTACTACACGACGATGTCGGGCGCGCGCGCGGCAGTCGAAGGCTTGCGCTACCTGAAGGATCTGGAAGTCTATGATTTACAAGGTCTTCACGCTCGCCTAAACTAAGCAGTCAGTTACCTGTAGAAGCAACACGTGCCGCGATTAGGCGGTGTTTCCAGTGCATCGGAAACGCGCTTAATCGCGGTGATTTTTTTTATAGCCGTTTTTAGCGATTGAGCCGTTTATGAGCACCATTCCGTTGACAAAGCGTGGCGCAGAACAACTGCGCGATGAATTGCAGCGCCTCAAGTCCGTCGAGCGGCCGGCCGTGATCAACGCGATCGCGGAGGCCCGCGCACAGGGCGACCTGTCCGAAAACGCCGAATACGATGCCGCGAAGGAAAAGCAGGGCTTCATCGAGGGTCGTATCGCGGAAATCGAATCGAAGCTGTCGGCCGCGCAGGTCATCGATCCGACCGTGCTCGACGCCGAAGGCCGCGTGGTTTTCGCCTCGACCGTCGAACTCGAGGATCTCGAGTCGGGCGACACCGTCAAGTACCAGATCGTCGGTGACGACGAAGCCGATATCGACCACGGCCTGATCTCGGTCAGCTCGCCGATCGCGCGTGCACTGATCGGCAAGTCCGAAGGCGACGTCGCGGCCGTGCAGGCGCCGAGCGGCGTGCGCGAATACGAAATCATCTCGGTCAGCTACATCTGAAGCGGGGCGACACGATGCCGCATCGCGTGTTCCGTCTGCTGTCGGCCGTGTGGGTCGGCAGCCTGCTGACGATCGGGTATGCGGTCGCGCCCGTGCTGTTCAAGACGCTGGAGCGGATGACGGCCGGTTCGGTCGCCGCCCAGCTGTTCCGTATCGAGGCGATCCTCGGTGTCGTATGCGGCGTGCTGCTGCTCGCGCTGTCGAACCAGCAGGTTCGACGCGGCAGCAGCGAATATCGCCGCGTGCGCTGGGTCGTCGCCGCGATGGTCGTATGTGTGCTGGTCGGGTATTTTGCGCTGCAGCCGTTCATGAACGCGCTGCGGGTCGCCGCGATGGACGCGGGCACCGATATCGCGAATTCGCCGTATGCGAGCCGCTTCGGGATGCTGCACGGCGTCTCGAGCGTGTTCTACCTCGTCGAGAGCGTACTGGGGCTGATGCTGATCTGGCGTCTGCCGGCGCGCGACGCCTGACGCGTGTGCCGCGCAGGCCCGGTCGATGCCGGGCCCGCGGGCAGGGTGGCGGGACGGCGCAGCCGTGCCGCCCCGATGCTTACTTGTCCTGGAACGGACGCTTCGTGCTGGCCTGGCGCTTTTTCGCACGCTTCACGGTACCGCCCGCCGTCACGCGTTCGTTGCCGCGCACCGTGACCTTGACCGGCCGCGGACGGCGCACGGGGCTCGCGTTCGGCGACACCTTGACGACCTTGACGGTGCGCGGTGCACGGCCTTTCTTGTCGTCCACGGCTTCGGCCGCGCTCGGCAGCGTGCCGGCACGACGGCCGCGGGCCGGGGCCGCAACGGCGGCTTCGGGCTTCCAGATCACCAGCAGCTTGCCGATGTGCTGGATCGGCGCCGCGCTCAGGCGATCGCAGATCTCGTCGTAGATCGCGATGCGCGCGTCGCGTTCGTCGCCGAATACGCGGATCTTGATCAGTTGGTGCGCGTCGAGGTGCACCTTGATTTCCTTCAGCACGGCGTCGGTGAGCCCTTCGGCGCCGATCAGCACGACGGGCTTGAGCGCATGGGCCTGGGAGCGCAGCGCGGAGCGCTCGGCGGGAGAAAGCGAAAGGGCGGGCATGGAAATGTCGAAATCTAAATAAGGGCGCGCTGACTGAAAAGCGATCGCGGGTAGTTACCGCGTCAGCCGTGCGCCGAAACCACGTAAAATCGCGGCTTGGGCCCGAAAAGGGGCCGCAGCCGCGCGAAGAAGACGCGTATTATCCGCTAAAAGCGCGGCTTCACGAAGCAATTGGCAGCAATCTCTCTTTCGAATGGCAAAAAACCGCTTCAACCAGCACTGGCTGCACGACCACATCAACGACCCGTACGTCAAAATGGCGCAGCGGGAGGGCTATCGCGCGCGCGCCGCGTACAAGCTGAAGGAAATCGACGAGCAGGACAAGCTGATCCGTCCGGGCCAGGTGATCGTCGATCTCGGCGCGACGCCGGGCAGCTGGAGCCAGTATGCCCGCAACAAGCTCGCGCAGGGCAAGAAGCGCGATGCGGAACGCGAAGGCGGCATCGACGGCACGATCGTCGCGCTCGACATCCTGCCGATGGAGCCGATCGCCGATGTCCACTTCCTCCAGGGCGACTTCCGCGAGGATGACGTCCTTCACCAGCTCGAGGAATTGCTCGAAGGCCGCGCGGTGGACCTTGTTATTTCCGACATGGCCCCCAACCTCTCCGGCGTGGCCTCGGCGGACGCGGCGCGCATCGAGCATCTCTGCGATCTGGCGCTCGAATTCGCGCAGAACCATCTGAAGCCGGATGGTGCGTTGCTCGTGAAATGTTTTCACGGCAGCGGCTACAGCCAGATCGTCGAGAAATTCAAACAGCAGTTTAAGACCGTCGCGCCGCGCAAGCCGAAGGCGTCCCGCGACAAATCGTCCGAAACGTTCATTTTGGGTCGGCATCTGAAACGTCCGCGCTGATGCGCGGCGGGGTGCCGCAAACGGGCTCCGGCCCTTGCCAGACAAGCGAAGCGCTATCGCGGCGGTTGTCAATGCTTATGGCGAGGGTGGTCGGACTGGATTAGAATGACCGAGGGGCGCCGCAAGGAAAATGTAGGCGCTCGTCTACGAGTGAAGGAGTGGTGCTTTGAACAACAATATGTTTTCGAAGGCAGCGGTGTGGCTGGTGATCGCACTGGTGCTGTTTACGGTGTTCAAGCAGTTCGACAAGCCCCGCGTCCAGGAAGGCGTGTCCTATTCGCAGTTCATGGACGACGCCAAGAACGGCAAGGTCAAGAACGTCATCGTTCAGGGGCGCAACCTCACCGTCACTCCGGCTGATGGCCAGAAATACCAGATCGTGTCGCCCGGCGACATCTGGATGGTTGGCGATCTGATGAAGTACGGCGTGCAGGTCAGCGGCAAGGCCGACGACGAGCCGAACGCGCTGATGTCCGCGCTGTACTACCTCGGGCCGACGATCCTGATCATCGTGTTCTGGTTCTACATGATGCGGCAGATGCAGGGAGGCGGCAAAGGCGGCGCGTTCTCGTTCGGCAAATCCCGTGCGCGGCTGATCGACGAGAACAACAACGCGGTGAACTTCTCCGACGTCGCGGGTTGCGACGAAGCGAAGGAAGAAGTGTCCGAGCTCGTCGACTTCCTGCGCGATCCGCAGAAATTCCAGAAGCTGGGCGGCCGCATTCCGCGCGGCGTGCTGCTCGTCGGCCCTCCGGGTACCGGCAAGACGCTGCTGGCCCGCGCGATCGCGGGTGAAGCGAAGGTGCCGTTCTTCAGCATCTCGGGTTCGGACTTCGTCGAAATGTTCGTCGGCGTCGGCGCGGCCCGTGTGCGCGACATGTTCGAACAGGCGAAGAAGCACGCACCGTGCATCGTGTTCATCGACGAAATCGACGCGGTCGGCCGTCATCGCGGCGCCGGCATGGGCGGCGGCAACGACGAGCGCGAACAGACGCTGAACCAGATGCTCGTCGAGATGGACGGCTTCGAGGCGAACTCGGGCGTGATCGTGATCGCCGCAACCAACCGTTCCGACGTGCTCGACAAGGCGCTGCTGCGTCCGGGCCGTTTCGACCGCCAGGTCTACGTCGGTCTGCCGGACATCCGCGGCCGCGAACAGATCATGCGCGTGCACCTGCGCAAGGTACCGATCGCGAACGACGTCGATGCGGCGGTCATCGCGCGCGGCACGCCGGGCTTCTCGGGCGCCGATCTCGCGAACCTCGTGAACGAGGCTGCGCTGTTCGCCGCACGCCGCGGCAAGCGCATCGTCGAGATGCAGGATTTCGAAGACGCGAAGGACAAGATCTTCATGGGTCCGGAGCGCAAGTCGGCGGTGATCCGCGAGGAAGCGAAGCGTGCGACCGCGTATCACGAGTCGGGCCACGCGGTGATCGCGAAGCTGCTGCCGAAGGCCGACCCCGTGCACAAGGTCACGATCATTCCGCGCGGTCGCGCGCTGGGTGTCACGTGGCAGTTGCCGGAGCATGACAACGAAACGTATTCGAAGGACTACCTGATGGATCGCCTCGCGATCCTGTTCGGTGGCCGGGTGGCGGAAGAGTTGTTCATGAACCTCGTCAGCACCGGTGCGTCGGACGACTTCAACAAGGCAACCCAGACGGCGCGCGCGATGGTCGCCCGTTTCGGCATGACCGATGCGCTCGGGCCGATGGTCTACGTCGACGACGAAAACGATGCATCGCCGTTCGGCCGTGGCTTCACGCGCACGATCTCGGAAGCGACGCAGCAGAAGGTCGATTCGGAAATCCGCCGCGTGCTCGACGAACAGTACGGCCTTGCGCGCCGCCTGCTCGAAGAGAACCGCGACAAGGTCGAAGCGATGACCGCCGCGCTGATGGAGTGGGAGACGATCGATGCCGATCAGATCAACGACATCATGGAAGGCCGTCCGCCGCGCTCCCCGAAGAGCTCGCCGGCTGTCGGCGGCGATTCGTCGGGTGGCGGCAGCAGCGCCGAGGTGAAGGCCGGCAACGCGCCGGCGCCTGCTTCGCCGGCGGCATAATCTCCGCTCTTTAGCACCGTTCACGGGCTGGTGTGTCTTCACACCGGCCCGTTTTGCATTCATTCACGCCAGTTGCCCGTGTCCGATTCCGCTGTTTCCCCCAAAATTCCCGCGCCACTCCGGTGCGGCCGCTTCGAACTGACGTTCGAGCGCCCGCTCGTGATGGGCATTCTCAACGCCACGCCCGATTCGTTCTCCGACGGCGGCCGCTTCCTCGCGCGCGACGATGCGCTGCGCCAGGCCGAGCGGATGATTGCCGAAGGCGCCGATCTTCTCGATATCGGCGGCGAATCGACGCGCCCCGGCGCACCGCCGGTGCCGCTCGACGAGGAACTCGCGCGCGTGATCCCGCTCGTCGAAGCGCTGCGTCCATTGAACGTGCCGCTGTCGATCGATACCTACAAGCCGGCCGTGATGCGCGCGGCGCTGGCCGCAGGCGCCGACCTGATCAACGATATCTGGGGGTTCCGCCAGCCGGGCGCGATCGACGCGGTGCGCGAGGGAAATTGCGGGCTGTGTGCAATGCACATGCTCGGTGAGCCGCAAACGATGCAGGTCGGCGAACCCGATTACGGCGACGTCGTGACCGACGTGCGCGATTTTCTCGCCGCGCGCGCGCAGGCACTGCGCGACGCGGGGATTGCGCCGGAGCGGATCTGCGTCGATCCCGGTTTCGGGTTCGGCAAGGCGGTCGTCGACGACAACTATGCACTCCTGGCCGCACTGCCGGAAACGGCGCCCGCGCGGCCCGACGGGCGCGCGTATCCGATACTCGCAGGCATGTCGCGCAAGTCGATGCTCGGCGCGGTGATCGGCGGCAAACCGCCGATGGAGCGCGTCGTGGCGAGCGTGGCGGCCGCATTGTGCGCGGTCGAGCGTGGGGCGGCGATCGTGCGCGTGCACGATGTCGCGGCGACGGTCGATGCGTTGAAAGTCTGGAATGCCGTGCGCGAAGCCGCGCGGCAACGATAAGTCAGAAGACGAAGGAGGAAGATTCGCTATGGGACGTCGATATTTCGGCACGGACGGCATTCGCGGCACGGTGGGCGAGGCGCCCATCACGCCGGATTTCGTGTTGCGTCTCGGCTACGCGGCCGGCAAAGTACTGGCCAGCTCGGCCGATGGCGCGGCCGGCTCGCGGCCGACCGTGCTGATCGGCAAGGACACGCGCGTGTCGGGCTACATGCTCGAAGCCGCGCTCGAGGCAGGGTTCTCGGCGGCGGGTGTCGACGTGATGCTGGCCGGCCCGATGCCGACGCCAGGGGTCGCCTACCTGACGCGCGCGCTGCGCCTGTCGGCGGGCGTCGTGATCAGCGCATCGCACAATCCGTATCGCGACAACGGGATCAAGTTTTTCTCCGCTGACGGCAACAAGCTGCCGGACGACACCGAAGCCGCGATCGAAGCGTGGCTCGACAAGCCGCTCGAATGCGCATCGTCCGACGGTCTCGGCAAGGCGCGCCGTCTCGACGATGCGGCCGGCCGCTACATCGAATTCTGCAAGAGCACGTTCCCGGCCGCGTTCGACCTGCGCGGGCTGAAGCTCGTGATCGACTGCGCGCACGGTGCCGCGTACCAGATCGCGCCGCACGTGTTCCACGAACTCGGCGCGGACGTGATCCCGATCGGCGTCGCGCCGAACGGCTTCAACATCAACGACGGCGTCGGCGCGACCGCGCCGGACGCGCTGGTGCGCGCGGTGCGCGCGAACCACGCCGATCTCGGCATTGCACTCGACGGCGATGCGGACCGCCTGCAGGTCGTCGACGCGACCGGTCGCCTGTACAACGGCGACGAGCTGCTCTACGTGCTCGTGAAGGACCGGATCGCGACCGACGGCAAGGTGGAGGGCGCGGTCGGCACGCTGATGACGAATCTCGCCGTCGAAGTCGCGCTGCAGCGCGCGGGCGTGAAGTTCGTGCGGGCGGCGGTCGGGGATCGCTACGTGCTCGAGCAGTTGCGCGAGCACGGCTGGCAACTCGGCGCGGAAGGCTCGGGCCACATCCTGTCGCTCGATCGCCACTCGACCGGCGACGGCATCGTGTCGGCGCTGCTCGTGCTGGCTGCGCTGAAGCGCAGCGGCCAGACCCTTGCGCAGATGCTCGACGGCGTCACGCTGTTCCCGCAGAAGCTGATCAACGTGCGGATGAAGCCAGGTGCCGACTGGAAGGGCAGCACGTCGATTCGCGCAGCGATCGACGCAGCCGAAGCCGCGCTCGCCGGCAGCGGCCGCGTGCTGATCCGCGCATCGGGCACCGAGCCCGTGTTGCGCGTGATGGTCGAAGCGCAGCAAGCGGCCGACGCGGTCCGCCATGCGGAGACGATCGCCGACGCGGTGCGCGCGGCGACGGCCTGACGCGCGGGCCCGGTGCGAGGGCGATCAGACGCCCGCGCGCCGGCGTTCCGATGAACCGGCATGCGGCGCCTTCGGGCGCCGCGATTTCGTCAGACGCAAAGGTTTGCGATACCTATAAGTAACGCATATCGACTGCCGCATTCTCCGGGCGAAAAATCGTCCGACCCCGACCCCGAGATCGGGCCAGCCGCCGGCGGAGGCTTTTCGTACCACCGACGCGCCGCTGCGATCCCGCCGCACAGTGAGAAACGGGGCGTCATCCTGTCCCTTCCGGGCCGGCAATTCCTGCCGCCATCGCCCCTCCGGCGCCGTCTGCGCGCCACGCGCGCCGACCCTGTTACTCCCTTTCAACCAGTCATGTTACTGTCACGCCAGTTTCATCGATTGTCACATTACCGTCATGAGGAGCCCCTAACCTTCGCGGTGCCGTAGTCATCCGCTCACACACTGGAGGTCTCATGAAATTGATGCAAACCGCGATTGCCGGCCTGGCTGGCGCGCTTTTCGCCGTCGCCGCCCACGCTGCCGACATCACGGGCGCAGGCAGCACGTTCGCGATGCCGATCTATACGAAATGGGCTGCTGACTACCAGCAGACCGGCGGCGCGAAGGTCAACTACCAAGGTATCGGTTCGTCGGGCGGCCTGAAGCAGATTATCGCGAAGACGGTCGATTTTGCCGGCTCGGACGCTCCGCTGAAGGATGACGAGCTCGCGAAGGAAGGCCTGTTCCAGTTCCCGACGGTGGTCGGCGGCGTGGTGCCGGTCGTCAACGTGCCGGGCGTGAAGGCCGGCGAACTGACGCTGTCGGGCCCGGTGCTCGGCGACATCTACCTCGGCAAGATCAAGAAGTGGAACGACCCGGCGATCGCCGCGCTGAACCCGAAGGTCAAGCTGCCGGACACGGACATCGCCGTGGTCCGCCGCGCTGACGGCTCGGGCACGAGCTTCATCTGGACGAACTACCTGTCGAAGGTCAACGACGAGTGGAAGTCGAAGATCGGCGAAGGCACGACGGTCAACTGGCCGACGGGCACGGGCGGCAAGGGCAACGACGGCGTCGCGGCCTTCGTGCAGCGCCTGCCGGGCGCGATCGGCTACGTCGAGTGGGCGTACGCGAAGAAGAACAACATGATCTACACGGCCCTGAAGAACTCGACGGGCACGGTGGTCGAGCCGAAGACCGAAACGTTCAAGGCCGCTGCCGCAGGCGCGAACTGGTCGAAGTCGTTCTACCAGATCCTGACGAACCAGCCGGGCAAGGAAGCCTGGCCGGTCGTCGGCGCGACGTTCGTGCTGCTGCACGCGAAGCAGGAAAAGCCGGAGCAGGGCGCGGAAACGCTGAAGTTCTTCAGCTGGGCGTTCAAGAACGGCGAGAAGGCTGCTGACAGCCTCGACTACATCTCGCTGCCGCCGGCAGTCGAAGCGGAAATCCGCAAGCAGTGGAAGGTCAAGGTGACGGACGCGTCGGGCAAGCCGGTCGCCGCAGAGTAAGCATTGCAGCGGTTCGCTGCCCGGCCGTGCAGGTCGGGCAGTGTGTGCGGTAAAGCCGGGCGTTACGGCGCCCGGCAATCAAAAGCAGGCACCCATGTCTGATATTTCCTATACGTCCTCACGGTCCGCCGACGTTGCGCAGCAACGCGCGCCGAGCCGCCTCGGGGATGTCGTATTCGGCGGTCTTGCACGGCTCGCCGCCATCGTGACCCTGCTGCTGCTCGGCGGGATCATCGTTTCCCTGATCATCGCGTCGATGCCGACCATCCAGAAGTTCGGCCTCGGCTTCCTTTGGCAATCCGAGTGGGATCCCAACTCGGACCTCTACGGCGCGCTCGTGCCGATCTACGGCACGATCGTGACGTCGATCATCGCGCTCGTCATCGCCGTGCCGGTCAGCTTCGGCATCGCGCTGTTCCTCACCGAGCTGTCGCCCGTGTGGCTGCGCCGCCCGCTCGGCATCGCCATCGAGCTGCTCGCCGCGATTCCGTCGATCGTGTACGGCATGTGGGGCCTGCTCGTGTTCGCGCCGATCTTCGCGGAATACTTCCAGAAGCCGATCGGCCGCCTGTTCAAGGACGTCTGGATTATCGGCCCGCTGACCGCCGGCCCGCCGATCGGTATCGGCATCCTTGCCGCCGGCGTGATCCTCGCGATCATGATTATCCCGTACATCGCATCGGTGATGCGTGACGTGTTCGAAGTCACGCCGGTGCTGCTGAAGGAGTCGGCATACGGGATCGGCTGCACGACCTGGGAAGTGATGTGGAAGGTCGTGCTGCCCTATACGAAGACCGGCGTGATCGGCGGCGTGATGCTCGGCCTCGGCCGTGCACTCGGCGAGACGATGGCCGTGACCTTCGTGATCGGCAACACGAACCTGCTCGACAGCGTGTCGCTGTTCGCACCGGGCAACAGCATCACGTCGGCGCTGGCCAACGAATTCGCGGAAGCGCAACCGGGCCTGCATACGTCCGCGCTGATGGAGCTGGGCCTGATCCTGTTCCTGATCACGTTCATCGTGCTGTCCATCTCCAAACTGCTGCTGCTTCGTCTCGAGAAGGGAGAGGGCAAGAAATGAGCGAGCCCATCATGAATTTCCCGGGGCCGGACGGCGCCGTGCTCGACGCGATGCGCAACCGCCTGCAGCGCAAGCGCAAGGCCGTCAACGCGATCGCGCTGGCCGCGTCGCTCGGCGCGATGGCCTTCGGGCTGCTGTGGCTCGTGTGGATTCTCTACACGACGGTGCATCTCGGCGTCAGCGGCCTGTCGCTGCAACTGTTCACGGAATCGACGCCGGCACCGAACACGGAAGGCGGCGGTCTCGCCAACGCGATCGTCGGCAGCCTGCTGCTGTGCGGTTTCGGCACGCTGGTCGGCACGCCGATCGGCATCCTCGCGGGCGTCTATCTCGCCGAATACGGCCAGAAGAACCTGCTGGCGAGCACGATCCGCTTCATCAACGACATCCTGCTGTCGGCGCCGTCGATCGTCATCGGCCTGTTCGTGTATGCGATCGTCGTCGCGAAGTCGGGGCGCTTCTCGGGCTGGGCCGGCGTGATCGCGCTTGCCCTGCTGCAGATTCCGATCGTGATCCGCACGACGGAGAACATGCTGAAGCTCGTGCCGAACGCGCTGCGCGAAGCGGCCTTCGCGCTCGGCACGCCGAAGTGGCGCATGGTGCTGAAGATCACGCTGCGCGCATCGGTCGGCGGGATCGTGACGGGCGTGCTGCTCGCGGTCGCGCGGATCGCAGGCGAAACGGCGCCGTTGCTGTTCACCGCACTGTCGAACCAGTTCTTCTCGTGGGACATGAGCCAGCCGATGGCGAACCTGCCCGTCACGATCTACAAGTTCGCGATGAGCCCGTTCGCGGAATGGCAGGCGCTCGCATGGGCGGGTGTGTTCCTGATTACGCTCGGTGTGCTCGGACTCAACATCCTGGCGCGCACGATCTTCTCGAAAAAGTAACGGCGGAGCAATCCGATGAATATGGCAGAAAGCCACCTGAATCCTGTCGAGCGCACCGCTGCGCCGGCCGGCACGCACGAAGCGGCGCACGGCCGTCCGCTCGAGCCGCTGAACGCGAAGATCGAGGTCAACAACCTCAACTTCTTCTACAACAAGTTTCACGCGCTGAAGAACATCAACCTGAGCATTCCCGAAGGGAAGGTGACGGCGTTCATCGGCCCGTCGGGCTGCGGCAAGTCGACGCTGCTGCGCACGTTCAACAAGATGTTCGCGCTCTATCCGGAGCAGCGCGCCGAAGGCGAAATCCTGATGGACGGCGAGAACCTGCTGACGACGAAGCGCGACATCTCGCTGCTGCGCGCACGTATCGGCATGGTGTTCCAGAAGCCGACCCCGTTCCCGATGTCGATCTACGACAACATCGCGTTCGGCGTGAAGATGTTCGAAAAGCTCACGCGCTCGGAAATGGACGACCGCGTCGAGTGGGCGCTCACGAAGGCCGCGCTGTGGAACGAAGTGAAGGACAAGCTGAGCCAGAGCGGCTACGGCCTCTCGGGCGGCCAGCAGCAGCGTCTGTGCATCGCGCGCGGCATCGCGATCCGTCCGGAAGTGCTGCTGCTCGACGAACCGTGCTCGGCGCTCGACCCGATCTCGACCGGCCGCATCGAAGAGCTGATCGCGGAGCTGAAGAGCGACTACACGGTCGTGATCGTCACGCACAACATGCAGCAGGCGGCGCGCTGCTCGGATTTCACGGCCTACATGTACCTGGGCGAGCTGATCGAATTCGGCGAGACCGAAAAGATCTTCATCAAGCCGGTGCGCAAGGAAACGGAAGACTACATCACCGGCCGTTTCGGTTGATGACGGAGAACAACAGCCATGTCGGATAAACATCTGTCGAGCCAGTTCGACGCGGACCTCAATGCCGTGTCGTCGAAAGTGCTGGAAATGGGCGGGCTCGTCGAGTCGCAGATCGTCGGCGCGATGCACGCGCTGAACGAGTTCGATCGCGATACGGCCGAGAAGGTGATCGCGGCCGAGGAAACGCTGAACGCGATGGAAGTCGACATCGACCAGGAGTGCGGCAACATCATCGCGCGGAGGCAGCCTGCCGCGCGTGACCTGCGTCTTTTGATGTCGATTTCGAAAACGATTACGAACCTCGAGCGCGCAGGCGACGAGGCCGAGAAGATCGCGAAGCGCGTGCGCCGCCTGGTCGACGAGCCGGCCGCGCGTGCGGTCAACATCGCCGAGATCAAGGTGTCGGGCGAGATGGCCGTGACGATCCTGCGCCGTGCGCTCGACGCGTTCGCGCGTCTCGATACGGTGGCCGCCGCGCAGATCGTCAAGGACGACAAGGAGATCGACCTGGAATTCCGTGCGTTCGTGCGCAAGCTCGTGTCGTACATGCAGGAAGATCCGCGCACGATCTCGGTCGGCCTCGAATACCTGTTCATCGCGAAGGCGATCGAGCGGATCGGCGACCACGCGAAGAACATCGCCGAATTCATCATCTACATCGTGAAGGGCACGGACGTGCGGCACCAGCCGCGCGACACGCTCGATCGCGAAGCCAACAGTTAATCGACTCCGTACAGGGGAAAAAAGAGGTGCCGATGCCCAGCAACATTCTCGTCGTTGAAGATGAGCCCGCGATTTCCGAACTGATCTCGGTGAATCTCCAGCACGCCGGTCACTGCCCGATTCGTGCGTACAACGCCGAACAGGCGCAGAACCTGATCAGCGACGTGCTGCCCGATCTCGTGCTGCTCGACTGGATGCTGCCGGGCAAATCCGGTATCGCGTTCGCGCGCGACCTGCGCAACAACGAACGGACCAAGCACATCCCGATCATCATGCTCACCGCCCGCGGCGACGAGCAGGACAAGGTGCTCGGCCTCGAAATCGGCGCGGACGACTACGTGACGAAGCCGTTCTCGCCGAAGGAACTGATGGCGCGGATCAAGGCCGTGCTGCGCCGCCGTGCGCCGCAGCTGACCGAGGACGTCGTGTCGATCAACGGGCTGCGCCTCGACCCGGCCACGCATCGGGTCGCCGCGCATGCGGAAGGCAGTGAGATCAAGCTCGATCTCGGTCCGACCGAGTTCCGCCTGCTGCATTTCTTCATGACGCATCCGGAGCGCGTGCACAGTCGCACGCAACTGCTCGACCAGGTGTGGGGCGACCACGTGTTCGTCGAGGAGCGGACCGTCGACGTGCACATCAAACGATTGCGCGCGGCCTTGAAACCGGCCGGTTGCGATGCGATGATCGAGACCGTGCGCGGCAGCGGCTACCGGCTCGCCAAGCACGCGTAACGTATTCGGGCCTGCCGTGTGCCACGGCATGCCGTTCATTCTTTCGGGCGCTGAATCATGAACATCATCTGGGCGCGCTTTCTGGTGTCGCTCGTGCTGCTCGTGCTGATCGGCGTATTGGTCGGCGTGTTCGCCGGCCCGACCGCGGGCCTCGTGTTCGTCGTCGTGATGCTGGTCGCGCAGGGCTTTTTCAGTACCTTTCACACGCAGCGTCTGTGGCGGCTGCTCGATGCGCCGGTCTACGGTGAAGTGCCGAGCGCGCCGGGCATCTGGGGCGAGATCTACTATCGTCTGCACAAGCTCGCGAAGCAGTGGCATGCGCAGGTGCGGCAGGTCGAGCAGCAGCATTCGCGCTTCATCCAGGCGATCCAGGCGTCGCCGAACGGCGTCGCGATGCTCGACGATCACGACCAGATCGAGTGGTGCAACGCGATCGCCGAGGTTCATTTCGGCCTGGATGCGAAGCGCGACCTGCGCCAGCACATCACCAACCTGGTACGCCATCCCGATTTCGTCCGCTACCTGAACGCGCAGCATTACGACGAGACGCTCGTGATGCGCGGTATGGGCGACTCGCGGCAGAACGTGCTGGAAGTGCAGGTGTTTCCGTACGGCGAGAACCGCAAGCTGCTGCTCACGCAGGACATCACCGAGCTCGAGCGGACCGACGCGATGCGGCGCGACTTCGTCGCGAACGTGTCGCACGAACTGAAGACGCCGCTCACCGTGCTGTCGGGCTTTCTCGAGACGATGCGCGAGCTGCCGCTGAACGAGGAAGACCGCGCGCGTTATCTCGAGATGATGGAGCAGCAGGCGTCGCGGATGCGGCACATCGTGACCGACCTGCTGGTGCTCGCGAAGCTGGAGGGCGAAAGCAAGCCGCCGGTCGATCGCGCGATCGACATGCGCGCCGTGTTCGACCACCTGAAGGAGGACGCGCAGACGCTGTCGAACGGACATCACGACATCGCGTTCTCGATCGACGAGACGCTCGGCGTCACCGGCGCGCAGACGGAACTGTTCAGCGCATTCGCGAATCTCGTCACGAACGCGATCCGCTATACGCCGGACGGCGGGAAGATCGTCGTGACGTGGCGGCGCGAAGGCGCGCAAGGCGTGTTTTCCGTCACGGACAGCGGCTTCGGGATTCCGGCCGCCGACCTGCCGCGGCTCACCGAGCGCTTCTATCGCGTCGACCGTAGCCGTTCGCGCGACACGGGCGGCACGGGGCTCGGGCTCGCGATCGTCAAGCACGTGCTGCAGCGGCACGACGCACACCTGTACGTACAGAGCGAGGAAGGGCGCGGCAGCACGTTCACCGCGCGGTTCCCGGGTTCGCGCGTCATCGCGATCCGGCCGGCCACGTACGAGGCATGATCGCGTAACGGCGTCCGTCGCTCGTTTTGCGAGCGGCGGCACGCCGGATCCGCAACGAAAAAGCGCAGCCCGCGGGCTGCGCTTTTTCGTTGGCAACGCTGGTGCGCGGCGCGCAACTCGCGCCGCGTTGCCGGTTCACGAGCAGAACTTCGCGAGCAGCCCGAGTTGCGCGTTGCGGATCGTCTTGCCGGCGCGGCGCCGGCGGTAGTGGCCGTCGCTGTGCATCTGCCATGCCGACTGGTTGTCGCCGAGGCACACCGACAGCCCTTCGGCCAGCACACGCCGCTTGAGCTTGCGATCGCGGATCGGGAACGCGACTTCGACGCGGCGGAACAGGTTGCGGTCCATCCAGTCGGCGCTTGACAGATAGACATCCTCGGCACCGTTCGCGTGGAAATAGTAGATCCGGTGGTGCTCGAGGAAGCGGCCGACGATCGAGCGCACGGTGATGTTTTCCGACAGCCCCGGCACGCCGGGCTTCAGCGCGCAGACGCCGCGCACGATCAGGTCGACCTTGACGCCGGCCTGCGACGCTTCGTACAGCGCGGCGATCACTGTCGGTTCCAGCAACGCGTTCATCTTCGCGACGACGCGCGCGCGCTTGCCGGCACGCGCATTGTCGATCTCCGCGCGGATCGAGTCGATGATGCGCGGATGCAGCGTGAACGGCGACTGCCACAGCTCGTGCAGCGTGAGTTCGCCGCCGATGCCGGTCAGTTGCTGGAACACGTGATGGACGTCCTCGCAGATCTTCTGGTCGGCCGTCATCAGCCCGAAGTCGGTGTAGAGGCGTGCCGTGCGCGGATGGTAGTTGCCGGTGCCGAGGTGCACGTAGCGGCGCAGCGACGCCTTGCCGCCCTGCACGACGCGCCGCACGATCAGCATCATCTTCGCGTGGCACTTGTGGCCGACCACGCCGTACACGACATGCGCGCCGACGGCCTCGAGCTGCGACGCCCAGTTGATGTTGGTTTCCTCGTCGAAGCGCGCGAGCAGTTCGACGACGACGGTCACTTCCTTGCCGTTGCGCGCGGCTTCCATCAGCGCGTCCATCAGCGGCGAATCGGTGCCGGTGCGGTAGATCGTCTGCTTGATCGCGACGACGCTCGGGTCCTTCGCGGCCTGCTGCAGCAGTTCGAGCACCGGCTGGAAGCTCTCGTACGGGTGGTGCAGCAGGATGTCGCCGTTGTCGATCGCGTCGAACATCGTCGGCGCGTTCGTGATCGCGGCGGGCGTCGATGCGGTGAACGGCGTGAATTTCAGGTCGGGTCGGTCGACGAGATCGGGAATCTGCATCAGCCGCACGAGGTTCACCGATCCGGCCACGCGATAGCAGTCCTTGTCGCCGAGCTCGCTTTCGTCGAGCAGGCGTCGCACGATGTGCGGCGGCGTGTCGGCCGATACCTCGAGGCGCACCGCGTTGCCGAGGTGGCGCGCGGGCAGTTCGCCCTGCAGCGCGACGCGCAGGTTCGTGATCTCGTCTTCGTCGACGAACAGTTCGCTGTTGCGCGTGATACGGAACTGGTTGCAGCTCTTCACGACGAGTTGCGGGAAGAGTTCGCCGACGAAGCGCTGCATGAACGAGCTCAGCAGCACGAAGCCGTGCTCGAAGCCCGACAGCGCGTGCGGCATGCGTACGACGCGCGGCAGCGCGCGCGGCGCCTGCACGATGCCCATCACGGCCTGACGGCCGAATGCGTCGCGGCCTTCGAGCTCGACGACGAAGTTCAGGCTCTTGTTCAGCACGCGCGGGAACGGGTGGGCGGGATCGAGGCCGATCGGCGTCAGCACGGGCAGCAGTTCGTCGAGGAAGTAGTGCCGCGCCCATTCGAGCTGCTCGTCGTTCCACGTGTCGCTCGCATGGAAGTAGATGCCTTCCTGCTCGAGCGCGGGCAGCACGGTTTCGTGCAGCATCGTGTACTGTCGATGAACGAGCCGCTGCGCGCGTTCGACCACGAGATCGTAAGCATGTTGTAACGACATGCCGTCGGGCGTCAGGGCGCCGGGGTTGTCGCGGATCTGCTCCTGAAGGCCGGCCATCCGGACTTCGAAAAATTCGTCGAGGTTGCTGCTGGTGATGCAGATGAAGCGGAGGCGCTCGAGCAACGGGACTTGCGGATCGGCTGCCTGGGCCAGCACGCGCTCGTTGAAACCGAGGATGCCGAGTTCACGATTGAGAAGCGGATAACGGACGGACATCGGCAGAGTAGGGGGGGATTCGGGCGATGATTCGAAAGGACGCTCGGAAACTCTCACGGTACGATGACGTGCTGATGACAATGATGTATTTATATCGGGAAATTCTACGCTGTAATCGTTTCGTCCCATAAATGTTTCGACGATATGCAAACGAGCAGTATGCATGCCCGTGAAGCGTGGCAACGGCAAGCGTTCCACGCTTAAAATGTCGCCTTTGATTGATCGCCCAAGGCTGTCGCACCGGCCGCCGCGGGCGAACGCGCACGGAGCCCCTCTGATGGTTACAACCCCCCACTTGCTGGCTGCCGTGGATCTCGGCTCGAACAGCTTCCGGCTGATCGTCGGACGCGTCGAGGAAACGCCGGCGGGCAGCCAGATCTATCCCGTCGATGCGCTGCGCGAGCCCGTCCGGCTGGCCGCGGGCCTGTCGAGCGACAAGATGCTCGATCGCGCGTCGCAGGAGCGTGGCTGGGAGGCGCTCAAGCGGTTCGGCGAGCGCCTGCGCGATTTCCATCCCGATCATGTGCGCGCGGTGGCCACCAACACGCTGCGCGTCGCGAAGAACGCGGGCGAGTTTCTCGGCGAGGCGGAAGCGGCGCTCGGTTTTCCGATCGAAGTGATTGCAGGCCGCGAAGAAGCGCGCCTGATCTACGCGGGCGCCGCGCACTCGGTGCCGGCGAGCGCCGGCAAGCGGCTCGTCGTCGACATCGGCGGCGGCTCCACCGAATTCATCATCGGCTCGCACTACACGCCGATCGTGATGGAGAGCCTCTACATCGGCTGCGTGAGCCACAGCCGCGCCTTCTTCCCCGCCGGCAACGTCGACGAATACACGATGCGGCAGGCCGAACTCGCGGCCAAGCGCGAGATCCAGATCATTTCGAGCGAGTACAAGAAGGCCGGCTGGGACCAGGCGATCGGTTCGTCCGGCACCGCGCGTGCGCTCGCGGAACTCGTCGAGGCGAACGGCTTCAACGATCCGGGCATCACGCACGGCATTTCGCGCGGCGGCCTCGAGCGCCTGAAGCGTGCGCTGATCAAGTCGGAGAACGTCAACCGGCTGAAGCTGATCGCGCTGAAGCCCGACCGCGTGCCGGTGCTCGCGGGCGGCCTCGCGATCATGCTCGCGGTGTTCGAGGAACTCGGGGTCGACTACGTCGATACGACCGACGGCGCGCTGCGCCTCGGGGTGCTGTACGACCTGCTCGGCCGGACGCAGCACGAGGACATGCGCGCGGTGACCGTCGAGGGCTTTACGCGCCGCTACGGTGTCGATCGTGCGCAGGCCGAGCGGATCGGCGCGCTGGCGGGGCGTTTCTACGACGAACTCGAGGAAGCCGACGACGAAGCGCGCGAGGAAGGGCGGATGTTCCTCGGCTGGGCGGCCGCGTTGCACGAGATCGGCCTGTCGATCTCGCACAGCGCGTATCACAAGCATTCGGCCTATATCGCGAGCAACGCGGACATGCCGGGTTTTTCGCGCACCGACCAGGCGCGGCTCGCCGCGCTGGTGCTCGGTCATGCGGGCAAGCTCGGCAAGCTGTCGCAGGCCCGCGAAGTCGAGTGGCCGCTGCTGTTCTGCCTGCGCCTCGCGGCGCTGCTGTGCCGACGCCGAACCGACGCGGGGCTGCCCGACATTTCCGTTTCGCAGATGAAGAAGGGCGGGTATGAAGTGCGCCTGCCGAGCGCGTGGGTCGAGCAGAACCCGCTGACCGACTACAGCCTCAGCCAGGAGGCGGCGGAATGGGAGAAGGTCGGAATCCCGTATCGCGTGGTGTATACGGGCGCGTAAAAGGCCGATAGCGGGGCCGGGACGGGCGGCAGGCTGGCTTGCCGCCCTCAGGATTGCCGCATGATCGTCCTGACGGTCGCTCAGTCCGACGAGCAGACGATCGCGGTCAGGAACGGAAACGCCTGCCTGACGGTCGCGTCGCTGCCGGCCTTGCGCACGGCTTCCTCCACCGCGCTTTTCGTGCCGCGCACCACGACGCCATAGGCCCAGTCGCCGATCGGCGTGCCGTCGCCGGTGCGGAAGATCGGGTCGTTCGCCTGGTAGCCGAGCACGACGTAGACGCCGAAGCCGTATGCGGTCAGCGAGTGGCTCGTGCGGAATGCATTGACCGAGTTCGATTCGACGTGCATCGGCTCCGACTGGATATCGCCGGCTGCGAGCAGCGGCGCGACGAACTTGTGCCCGGTCGAGTGGCAGTCGAGTGCGTCGTCGAGTGCCTTGGCCGATGCGGTGCCGGCGGTTGCAAGCGCGAGCAGCGATGCGCACAGGGCGGTCTTGAGAATATTGTTTGTCATGCGCGGATGCAGGTTGTCCACGCGCATTATCGCGTGTTCCCGGAAGTGTCGTATCCGGGTTGCGGCGGCGAGGCCGGCCACCTCGTTCGATTCGTGACCTTTGCAAGCGTGACCGACGACGAAAGCGTCCGGACTTGCCGCGAATGCCCGGGCATCGCATGAATCCGTGCGTCGCCGCTCAACGGCTTATCGCGTTCCCGTACCGCCCGGTGAGCACGAACCGGGCGCCGAACAGCGGCAGGACAAGAAAGCCGATGCCTGCCGGCAATCCCCACAGCACAGCTCCCCATATCGCGAGGAACGTGGCGGCCCGGGCCGTTTCCGCGGGCGCGGCAGGGTCGTACGCGACCTGCACGACAGTTCCGGGCGGACCGTCCATGCCGCCGTTCTGCACGAACTCGATGCGCTGGCCCTGGGCCGTTTCGAAGCGTATGGTCGGGTGTCCGCTCGACTTGACGACTACGCCGGGCGCTCGAGAGGCATGCGAAAGGAAGACCGTCGTCCGGTAGGCCTGCACGACGCAGAAAGCGAGTACGGCGGCGCCGATGATCATGGCGATGACGGTCGCGATATTCATCGCCGGTTTTGCCGGGCGATCAGTCGAGGAGGCTGTCATGCGAGGTCCGGATGGTGTCGGGGGTGGCAAGTGTGTTCATTCACGCATCGTACGCATTGCGGAGGTAACCCGAGCTGCCGTCGTCGGTGCCGGTGAGCTGGGCCGAGATCTCCTGTCTCTCGCGGGACCAGGAGGCCGCCCAGCTGCGGAAGCCGAAGCGGTCGGCGGACGAAGCCTGCTCGTCACCGCCGAAATGGCGCTTGACGAAGGCCGACAACCGCGACACGGCTTCGTCGAAAGGTAGATCCGTTTCGAGCATCCACATCTCGAATGTTTTCCGTTCATCCTCGACGAACTCGACAGCCAGATTCCCGATGGTGCCGAGGCCTTCGGGCAGTTGCAGGGACGACAGGGATGTCGGCATGGTCGACGA
Organism: Burkholderia sp. 572; assembly: GCF_040545135.1. Taxonomy (NCBI): domain Bacteria; kingdom Pseudomonadati; phylum Pseudomonadota; class Betaproteobacteria; order Burkholderiales; family Burkholderiaceae; genus Burkholderia; species Burkholderia sp. 572. The sequence continues at coordinate 51,709 of NZ_JBEPLH010000017.1, forward strand.
AACTCCGGTTTGGCATTGGGGCGCCGATAATGGTACCGCTACGGGTTCGAGTTGGCCCCGTTGAGGCGCCGGTTTGTCCCTGGGAAAAGGTGATTCGTGCGAGCGTACCGAAGTGGATAACCCGCGATGCTGCATCTCAATGAGTCGATTCGCGACGCAACTGACCGGTAACGGTCGAATGAAAGCGCTCGCCGTCGGTCTTTTGTCGATGGCGACAGCGACGTTCGGCGCGACGCCGGGAATCGATGATGTCGGCGGCCTGCGTCAGGTGCTTTCCTGCCCGCTGGCGGACGGGAGCCGCATTGCGCTCGACGCCCGCTCGCATGGGTTGGACGGCGATGCGCTGTTCGTGCGGCGGGGGCACAAGACCGGGCGTGCGTTCCTTGACATGCCGGAGACCGATTTCGTGGGCAGGATTGCGTTGTCGAGGTGCGTCGGCAAGACCCTCGTCTTCGTACTGGACTACGGATCGCCTTACCTGAAGGGCGTCGCAATCCGGCTGAATCCGGTCACGCATGTCGAAGAGCGGATCTATTTCGCGGAGAAGGCGCTTCCGCGGTGGCTGTATTCGGGGCGTCGGGAGATGTGGGTGATCATCCCCAACGAAGGCGGCGAGACGGACGGGAAGTATCTGGTTTATCGATATTCCGGATCGAAAGGGCGACCATCGGAAAGCACGCCTGCCGATCGATTGCCGCTCGCGCCGCGTGATCTCGTGCGGATCGAGTGACTGCGTGGCGCGAAATGCGGCGGTTGCCCGGGATCTTTCACGGGCCCGAAATGGAAAAGGGGTTACAACACTTCGTGTTGTAACCCCTTGATTCCGGTGGTCGGAGCGAAAGGATTCGAACCTTCGACCCTCTGATCCCAAATCAGATGCGCTACCAGGCTGCGCTACGCTCCGACGAGCCAAAGATTCTATCTTTGAATGGCTGATCCGGTCAATCCCTATATGCGGGTAAATGCCGCGGCGGCGAACGAGCCGCAATTTGCGACAATTCGCACGGTAATCGGCCGGCCCGCACGCATGGGCGCGGGGCCGCTCGCCGAAGCAAGGAGAACATCATGATGAACCTGATCCTGTGGCGCCACGCCGAAGCCGAAGACTACGCGACGAGCGATCTCGCGCGGCAGTTGACCGTCCGCGGCCGCAAGGACGCGCAGGCGATGGCCAAGTGGCTGCGTGGCCGGCTCGAGACGAACACCGTGATCCTCGCGAGCCCGGCGGCCCGCACCGTACAGACCGTCGAGGCGCTGACCGACCAGTACCGGACGGTCGAGGCGCTCGCGCCGGGCGGCAGCGTCGACGACGTGCTGGCGGCGGCCGGCTGGCCGGACGGCATCGCGCCGACGGTCGTGATCGTCGGCCACCAGCCGACGCTCGGCAGCGTCGCCGCGCAACTGATCGCCGGCGGCGACGACAGCTGGAGCGTCAAGAAGGGCGGAATCGTGTGGCTCGCGAGCCGCACGCGCGACGGCAGCCGGCAGGCCGTGCTGCGGGCAGTATTGACGCCCGACCTGGTGTGAGGCCCGCCTGAAGCGCTTTGAAGGGTTTCGTCATACGGTTTCGCAAGCTTTCTGCTAAAGTCAATTCGGCGACACGTCATTGAAAGGACACGGTCGTGCCACATAACGGTCACGGCCGATTACTACATTGGCGGGCATGTCGTCCTATTCCTTACGATCAGGAAAGCCTAATGCGAGAACTGCCGACGCCTACGCTCCCTTTTGCCTCGCTGCCCCTCGACACGTCGCGGCGCCTCCTGCCGCGCGCTGCTGAAACCGTCACATCGGAGTATCGCCTGCGCGCCGCGTGGGCGCGTACGGAAGACGAATTGCGCGAAGCCCAGCGCCTGCGTTACAGCGTGTTCGCCGAAGAGATGGGCGCGCAGGTCAGCGGCCCCTCCGGTCTCGACGTCGATCCGTTCGATGCGTACTGCGACCACCTGCTGGTTCGCGATCTCGACACCCTGAAGGTCGTCGGCACGTATCGCGTGCTGCCGCCGCACCAGGCGGCGCGTGTCGGCCGCCTGTACGCCGAAGGCGAATTCGACCTGTCGCGCCTCACGCACCTGCGCGGCAAGATGGTCGAGGTCGGCCGCTCGTGCGTGCACAGCGACTACCGCAGCGGCGCCGTCATCATGGCGCTGTGGGGCGGTCTCGGCACGTACATGATGCAGAACGGCTACGAGACGATGCTCGGCTGCGCGAGCGTGTCGATGGCCGACGGAGGTCACTATGCGGCGAACCTGTACCAGTCGCTGTCGGCAGGTTCGCTGACGGCGCCCGAGTATCGTGCGTTCCCGCATACGGCCCTGCCGGTCGACGAATTGCAGACGGGCACCGTCGTGGCGCCGCCGCCGCTGATCAAGGGTTACCTGCGTCTCGGCGCGAAGATCTGCGGTGCGCCGGCCTGGGATCCCGACTTCAACTGCGCGGATTTCCTGACGCTGTTCCGTCTGTCCGACATCAACGCGCGCTACGCCCGCCACTTCCTGGGCTGAGCCGTCTGAACCGCGTCGCGCTCGCCTGCTGGTTCGGGCGCGTGCACGCGAACGCCGTCGTGCGGCATGAGCCGCGCGACGGCGTTCGTCCATTTGATCGACGCGTGTGAATCGGGCCCCGTTAATTTCGGCGATACGCGATCACCGGCGTGCCGTGAGACGGCACGTTCGGGAACGGCCCGGGGGAGGGCCGGACGGCAGCGGCGCGCTTAGTGCTTGCGTCGCCAGTCGAGCAGGTGGTGTTCGGCCATCCAGTGATGGATGATCCCTTCGCCGCCATGGCTGCGCTTGTATTCGCGCGACTCGAAGAACGACAGGGCGACGAACACCATCAGGCCGATGAACAGGCCGATCAGGCCGGCAATTTCCTCAGACGACATGGCAGCCTCCTTTCCACGGCACAGCGCCATGCGTACATAGTAGGACATGCGCGGCGCGACTCCGAAGCGGGATTTCCGCTAGACTCGGCGCGGTCCCGGCGTGCGATGGGCGCGCCGATTTCCGGAGCCTTACCCGATGACCCGTTTCATGCTGGCCGTGCTGGCCGCATCTTTTCTCGCTGCTTGTACCAGCGATCCTCATCAGGCCCGTCGCGGCCATCCGCCGGAAGATCCGGCCGACTATCACGGCGTGCCGACCGACATGACGCCGCCGACGATGCTCGATGCACCGCCGCCCAAACCGGCGCAGTAACGGCTGTTTAAGGCGGCTCAGGGCCGCTTAGGGCCGATTCGGCGCGCCGTCAGGCGCGGGCCGCGGGTGTATCGGTGCCGATGCGCTGCAACAGCCCCGGCAGGTAGCGCGCCAGCGTCGCGCCGCGCGCGGCCATGAACAGCAGCAGCGCGAACCAGAGGCCGTGATTGCCGAAGGTGCCGACGGCGGCGAGTGCGGCGACAACGAAGATCGAGAGCGACGCGACCATTGCGCGCATCAGCGATTGTGTCTGCGTCGCACCGATGAAGACGCCGTCGAGCAGGAAGCCCCAGACCGACACGATCGGTGAAATCGCGGCCCACGGCAGGTAGCGCAGCGCAACCTCGCGGATCTCGGCCTGATCGGTCAGGCGCGCGACGATCCAGCCGCCGGCGGCCCAGTACACCAGCGCGAACAGCAGCGCGCCGAGCGCCGACCAGAGCAGGGTGACGCGCACGGCCTGCCGGAAGGCACCGCGGTCGCGTGCGCCGGCCGCCGCGCCGACGAGTGCCTCGGCCGCATGCGCGAAGCCGTCGAGGCCGTACGCCATGAACGTCTGGAAATTCAGCAGCAGCGCGTTTGCCGCGAGCGTCGCATCGCCCTGTTTCGCACCGAGGTGCGCGAACCAGCCGAATGCGCCGAGCAGGCACAGCGTGCGCAGGAAGATGTCGCGATTGAGCGCGATCAGCCGCTTGAGTGCGACGCGGTCGGCGAGTGCACGTACCGCGATCGGCGCAAGGCCGCGCGGCCGTAGCCGCCACAGCATCCATGCGCCGAGCGCGAAGCCGCATGCGTCTGCCGTGGCCGTCGCGGCGCCGATGCCGGCAATGCCCCAGCCGAAGCCATACACGTAGAGCAGGACGGCGCCGATGTTGACCGCATTGATGAACACCTGCGCGACGAGCGCGAGCCGCACGCGCTGCACACCGAGCAGGTAGCCGAGCACGACGTAGTTCGCGAGCGCGAACGGTGCGCTCCAGATCCGCGCGTGGCTGTAGGACAGCGCAGTCGCGCGGACGGCATCGCTGCCGCCGAGCGCCGACAGCGCAAACGACAGCAGCGGCACCTGCAGCGCCAGCACCGCGGCGCCGAGCGCGAACGCGACGATCAACGCGCGCAGCACGTTCAGGCGGATCCCGGCGGTGTCGCCGGCACCGTGCGCCTGCGCGACGAGGCCGGTCGTCCCCATTCGCAGGAAACCGAATCCCCAGAACACGAAATTGAAGAACAGCCCGCCGAGCGCGACGCCGCCGAGATACTGCGCGCCGTCGAGGTGGCCGGCGACGGCCGTGTCGACGGCGCCGAGGATCGGCTGGGTCAGGTTCGCCAGGACTATCGGAAACGCGAGCGCGAGGACGCGCCGGTGCGTGACGGTGGCCGAGCCCGTGCCGGCCCCGTGCGGTAACGCGGATTCGGACATGGCGGACGCGTCAGGCGCGTTCCTGCACGCACACCCACGGCGAGACGACGACTGCCCACAGCTCCGGGTTGCGCGCCGCGTAATCGGCGGCGGTTTCGGCCGGCATGCGCGCGACGAGACCCGCGGACAGCCAGCGCGTGACCTGTTCGGCGTCGTCGGCGGCAACCGCTTCCGCGACGCTGACGAGATCGAGGTCGCGCGCAACGGACAGCAGCTTGCCCTGTGCGAAGAAGCGTTCGAGATCGCACCAGTCGATCTTGGCGGTTTCGCCGAGGAGTTTGGCGTAGAGGGGGCTGTGCGACGCGCCCGCGGCGGCGTGGTGATCAGAGGACATCGTTTTCTTGGAAAGACTGCGTGGTGGCGCCACTATAAACCATCCGGCCGGGCGGGCGGCGCGGGTGGCGGCCCGCTTACGCGTCGCGCAGCGCGCGGCGCACGATCTTGCCGGTCGCGGTCATCGGCAGGCTGTCGACGAACGCGATCGCGCGCGGATACTCGTGGGCGGCGAGGCGCGTGCGCACGTGCGCCTGCAGTGCCTGAACGAGCGCATCGTCGCCGGCGTGACCGGGATTCAGCACGATGAACGCCTTGACGATCTCGGTACGCGTCGCGTCGGGCACGCCGACGACGGCCGCCATCCGCACCGCCGGATGCGTGAGCAGGCAGTCCTCGATCGGGCCCGGGCCGATCCGGTAGCCGGCGCTCGTGATCACGTCGTCGTCGCGGCCGACGAAGCGGACGAAACCGTCGGCGTCGATCATGCCTGTATCGCCGGTGAGCAGGTAGTCGCCCGCGAACTTGTCGCGGGTCGCGTCGGCGTTGCGCCAGTACTCGAGGAACATCACCGGATCGGGGCGGCGCACCGCGATGCGCCCTTCGACGCCGGGCGGCAGCGGCGTGCCGTCCGCGTCGACGATCGCGACCGCATGGCCGGGCACCGCCTTGCCGATCGCGCCGGGCTGCGCATCGAACAGCGCCGCGCACGACGACAGCACCATGTTGCACTCGGTTTGCCCGTAGAACTCGTTGATCGTCACGCCGAGCGCGTCGCGTCCCCAGGCCGTCAGTTCGGTGCCGAGCGTCTCCCCGCCGCTCGCGACCGATTTCAGCGACAGCGCGTAGCGTTCGCGCGGCGCCGGGACGGTGCGCATCAGCTTCAGCGCGGTGGGCGGCAGGAACGCGTGGGTGACGCCGTGCCGGGCCATCAGCGCGAACGCGGCGTCGCCGTCGAATTTCTCGAAGCGGCGGGCGAGCACGGGCACGCCGTGATGCCATGACGGCAGCAGCACGTCGAGCAGGCCGCCGATCCATGCCCAGTCGGCGGGTGTCCAGAACAGGCGCGCGTCGCGCGGGAAGCACTGCTGCGACATCTCGACGCCCGGCAGGTGGCCAAGTAGCACGCGATGCGCGTGCAGCGCGCCTTTCGGCTTGCCCGTCGTGCCGGACGTATAGATGATGAGCGCCGGATCGTCGGCGTCCGTATCGGCCGGCACGAAGTCGGGCGTCTCGGCGGCGAGCGCCGCGTCGTAGCGCAGCACGCCGGGAGAGCTAGGCGCATCGTCGCCGATGCAATAGATGGTGTGCAGTGCCGGCAACTGCGCGCGCAGCGATGCGATTTTCGCGTAGCCGGCCGCGTCGGTAACGAGCGCGGCCGCCTCGCTGTTCGCGAGCCGGTATTCGAGCGCATCGACGCCGAACAACGTGAAGAGCGGCACCGCGATGGCGCCGAGCTTGTACGCGGCGAGGTGCGCGATGGCCGTTTCGGGGCCCTGCGCGAGAAAGATGCCGATGCGGTCGCCGCGCCGCAGGCCGGCGCGCACGAAGCTGTTCGCGAGCCGGTTAGAGGCATTCCTCAGGTCGTCGAATGTGATGCGGGACACGTCGCCTTGCGCCGTTTCGTGGATCAGCGCGAGGCGTCCGCTGCCGTCCGCCCATTTGTCGCAGACGTCCACGCCGATGTTGTAGCGGGCCGGAACGTCCCACGCGAAGCGGGAGAGCAGGTCGTCGTAGCGGTCGGTGACGGGCAGCATCGCAGTGTCTCCTGGGTGGCGGCGTGGTGTCAGGCGAACGGCTTACATCAGGGTTTCACGCAGGGGAATCCACAATGACGCCTGAGGGTAGGGAATCCTCGCACTCGTCCAATTGCTGCGGCTCAGTGCACGATTCCGCAATGACGCATAAGATCACTTAAAAATCAGTGTGTGACCATGGATTTGCTTCTGATAGCTGCGGGGTTCAGCCTGATCGGAATCGGCGTGCTGGTAGCGTTCGCTTGTCGCGTCGATCCGTTGTCCGGCCGTTTCACCGGACGTCTGCGCAAGCGCTGACATCACCTTTCCCGATTTTCACCGCGACGGCACGCGATGCGCGCCGGCGTCGCGTGTCGTCCGTCGGGCGCTCAGCGCGCCGGCAGGTAGCGTGACGGGTCGATCGACCGGCCGCCGTAGCGCAATTCGAAATGCAGCGCGACGCGATCGCTGTCGCTGTTGCCCATCTCGGCGATCGATTGCCCCTGCGTGACCGACTGGCCTTCCTTCACCAGCAGCGCACGGTTGTGCGCGTAGGCGGTCAGGTAGTCGGCGTTGTGCTTGAGGATGATCAGGTTGCCGTAGCCGCGCAGCCCGTTACCCGCGTAGACCACCACACCCGGCGCGGCCGCGACCACCGGCGTGCCCGGCGAGTTCGCGATGTCGATCCCCTTCGATTTCGAGCCGTCGAACGTGCGGACCACGTTGCCGGCCGCCGGCCAGATCAGCGCGATGCTCGTGGCCGGCTTGACGGCCGATTCAACCGGTGCGGAAGGCGCGGGGCGGGCCCGGCCGGCACTGCCGGTGCCGGTGGTCGACGGCGTCGATGCGGTGGTCGTGCCGGGCGGCGGCGCGACGCGCAGCACCTGGCCGACTTCGATCGCATCGGGGTTCGTCATCTGGTTCCAGCGCACGATGTTCGATACCGACGTGCGGTTGTCGCGCGCGATCTTGTAGAGCGTATCGCCGCGTTCGACGCGATAGAACCCGGGGCCGACGGGCGCGGAGCCGCACGCGACGAGCAGGGCGGCGCAGGCGGCTGCGAAGAGTCGCTTCGTTGTTGTTCCGAACATTGAACCTCGCAAGACCCTGCCGCTCGTGACGCGGCAGGCAACACAAAACGTCCGATTTTAACGGGTTCGACCCGCGCACCGCAGTTTGTGCCGTTGCCGGGGGCCGTCGGACGCCGGTTCGGCCAGCGTCTCAGCCCGCGTGGCCGGCGTCTCGGCCCACGTTTCAGCCGGCGAGCGGGAGGACGCGAATCCGCAGCGTGGCCGTTTCGGTCGCGCCCGGCGCGAGCATGCGCAGCCCGAGGCCGTTGTGGATCGCATCCGGCAGGCCGAGCCACGGTTCGACGCAATAGAAGTCGGAATCCGGCTTTTCGGTCCAGGTCGTGACCGCGTACCATGGGATCGAGCCCGGCACGTCGAGCGCGATCTCGATCGTGCGGCGCCGGCCCGGCATCACGATGCGCACCGGCGTGGCCGGCACGCCGTCGAGGCAGTGGAAGCGGTCGAGAATATCTTGGTTGTCGAGGCGATAGCGCGCTTCGCCCGGCTCGGGCGGGCTGATCGAACCGTCCGGCTGCTGCGCGCAGCGATGCGTGGGCGGCAGTTCGAGCGTGGTTTCCGCGCGTTCGCCGTGCGGCAGCGCGAAATAGAAATGGTGACCGGCGTAGTAGGGCAGCGGCGTGTCGCCGCGATTGGTCGTCGTCAGCGCGACTTCGAGCGTGTGCGAGTCGGCCAGCCGGTAGGTCGTTTCGAACCGGAAATCGAACGGGTAGCTCGCGCGCAGTGCGTCGGTCGCGTCGAGCGTCATCGACAACGCGGCGCCGTCGGCCGATGGTTGCGCGGCGAACGGCAGGTCGCGCGCGAAGCCGTGCATCGGCAGGTCGCGTACCACGCCGGCGGCGTCGCGCCAGCGGCCGAGCTCGCCGTCGACGCGGTGACGGCCGAGGAACGGGAACAGCAGCGGGTTGCCGCCGCGCACGCGCGCGAGGTTGCTCCAGTCGGCCGTTTCCGGCCAGAAGATGACCGGTTCGCCGTCGACATCCCATGACAGCAGGCGGCCGCCGAATTGCGGAGCGACCCGGACGAGCGACGGGCCGGCGTGAAGTTCGTGAATGTCGTGTTGCTGGAAGGTCGGCATGGCGAATCGGGTTGTGCGGGTGAACGGGAACGGCGCGCCCATTATCGGGCCGCGGCGGCTTGGGGAAAACCCTTCTCGGGAAATCGCGAGTTTTTAAGACCGTCAACGGTCGGGATAATGCCTCTAAACCGGTGAGGTTGCCGGGTCATGACACTTCGTGGAGGGGGCCATGGATCTGGCAATGGCAATGGGACTCGCACTGTTCGGCATGTTCACGGGCAGCACGGTATTATTTTTCTATCAGCTCGGCCGCTGACGGCAATTCCTGCCGAAATCGAAAGGCCCGCCATGCAAATGGCGGGCTTTTTGCTTTCCGGGCGCTTACAAGTTGCAAGCGTTTGTGTGCATTGCCGCAATATCCCGCCAAATGCCTTGGCGCAGTAATCCGGGCTCGGCATAATCGGGGCGCGTTTTTTCGGACGCGCATCGCGTCGTCCGCTTCTCTTCCCGCTCAATCTTCATTAAAAGGACCGACGCGTGAGTCTCTGGTTTCTGGTATTCCTGAGCGTCCTGCAGGGCGTCACCGAACTCTTTCCCGTCAGCAGCCTTGGCCATACGCTGCTCGTGCCGGCGCTGTTCGGCATGCACATCGACAAGCACGCACCGCAACTGCTGCCGTTCCTCGTTGCGCTGCACCTCGGCACCGCGCTGGCGCTGCTGTGGTATTTCCGTGCGCGCTGGATCGCGCTGATCGGCGGCTTCTTCGCGCAGCTCGGCGGCCGCAAGAACGACGACGGGCACCTGATGTGGGCGCTCATCATCGGTACGATCCCGACCGGCATCGTCGGGCTGCTTCTCGAGAAGCGCATCGAACGCGTGTTCCACGACCTGCGGATCGTCGCGATCGCGCTGATCGTGAACGGCGTGCTGCTGTGGCTCGGCGATCGCATCCAGCGTAGCCGCGCGCATCAGGCACCCGAAAAGATGACGTTCAAGCAGGCGTTTTTCGTCGGTCTCGCACAGATCGGCGCGCTGATTCCGGGTTTCTCGCGCAGCGGGCTGACGATGATCGCCGGCAATGCGGCGGGCCTGACGGCGGAGAAGGCCGCGGAATTCTCGTTCCTGCTCGGTACGCCGATCATCTTTGCGGCGGGCGTGCTCGAACTGCCGAAGCTGTTCCATGCGCGCGACCAGCTCGCCGATGCGCTGCTCGGCGGCGTGCTGACGGCGATCGCCGCGTACCTGAGCGTGCGGTTCCTGATGCGCTATTTCGAAGGGCGTGGCCGGCTGGCTTCGTTCGGCGTGTATTGCGTGATCGCCGGCGTGTTCTGCCTCGGCTGGTTCATGATGCATCCGCAGCCGGTCTGAGGCTGCGTTGGCCGGTCTCGCATGATGTGACGCGATGATCGGGTATAATTTCGGGCTCGGCTTCATGCCGGGCCCGTTTTGTTTCGGGGCTTCGAGTCCGGTTTGTGGTTTGCCGGTTTTGCCGGTGCTCGAAGTCTTGCGTCAGATGCGGCTCGTGCAGGCCGTGTCTTTTCTCCCCGACCGCCCTTAGCTCAGCTGGATAGAGCAACGGCCTTCTAAGCCGTAGGTCACACGTTCGAGTCGTGTAGGGCGGGCCAGTCTCAGCACTTGAAGACCTTCACCAGTCCGCCCGCGGTACCCCCCTGTCACTCCACCGTAACCGATTTCGCCAGATTCCTCGGCTTGTCGATATCCGCCCCACGCAGACACGCCGCGTGATACGCGAGCAACTGCAGCGGCACGACGTGTAGGATCGGCGACAACAACCCGTAATAATCCGGCATCCGCAGCACCGACACGCCTTCGCTGTTGTCGATCCGCGTATCGGCGTCGGCGAACACGTAAAGCTGCCCGCCGCGTGCCCGCACTTCCTGCATGTTCGACTTCAGCTTCTCGAGCAGCGCATCGTTCGGCGCGATCGTCGCAACGGGCATCGTGTGCGTCACGAGCGCGAGCGGCCCGTGCTTGAGCTCACCCGCGGGATACGCCTCCGCATGGATGTACGAAATCTCCTTCAGCTTCAACGCACCTTCGAGCGCGATCGGGTAGTGCAGCCCGCGTCCGAGGAACAGCGCATTCTCGTGCTGCGAGAATTCCGCCGCCCAGCGCTCGATCTGCGGCTCGAGCCCAAGTACGTCCTCGAGCGCGCCGGGCAGCCGCCGCAATTGCATCGTGTAGCGCGCGAGCTGTGCATCGTCGACGTAGCCGCGCAGCCGCCCGAGCGTGACGGCGAGAATGAACAGCGCGACGAGTTGCGTCGTGAACGCCTTGGTCGACGCGACGCCGATTTCCGGGCCGGCCCGCGTCAGGAAGCGCAGGCCTGCCTGCCGCATCATCGCGCTGGTCGGCACGTTGCAGATCGCCAGCGTATCGATATGGCCGAGCGCCTGCGCATACTTCAGCGCGGCGAGCGTGTCGGCGGTCTCGCCGGATTGCGACACGCTCACCACCAGCGTATTCGGCGTTGCGAGCGCGTCGCTGTAACGGTATTCACTCGCGATCTCGACCTGGGCGGGCACGCGCGCGATCGTTTCGAGCCAGCGGCGCGCGGTCAGGCCGGAATAGTGGCTCGTGCCGCACGCGAGAATCAGCACGTTGTCGATCTGCTCGAACGCGCGCGCGGCGTCGGGGCCGAATACGGCCGGATCGAACAGCCCGGCATCCGGGATGGTCGCGGCTACGGCCTGCGGTTGCTCGAATATCTCTTTCTGCATGAAATGCCGGTACGGCCCGAGTTCGACCGCGGCCTGCGCGGACGAAATGGTCTGTACCGCGCGCTCGACCGGCGCGCCACCGCGATCGAGTACGCGCACGCCGCCCGGCGTCAACTCGACGATGTCGCCTTCCTCGAGAAAGATGAAGCGGTCGGTGATGCCGGCGAGCGCGAGCGCGTCGGACGCAAGAAAGCATTCGCCATCCGTCACGCCGACGACGAGCGGCGAGCCGACCCGTGCGCCGATCAGCCGCTGCGGCTCGTGCTTGCTGAACACCGCGATCGCGTAGGCACCGTGAAGTTGCGACGTTGCCGCGCGCACGGCGGCGAGCAGGTCGCCGCGATACTTGCTGTGGATCAGGTGTGCGACGACCTCGGTGTCGGTCTGGCCGTCGAATTCGTAGTGCGCGTCGGAAAGTTGCTTGCGCAACGTTTCGTGGTTCTCGATGATGCCGTTGTGCACGAGCGCGATTTCGTCGCGCGAGAAGATCGGATGCGCGTTGCAGGTGGCCGGCGCGCCGTGCGTCGCCCAGCGCGTGTGCGCGATGCCGGTGCTGCCGGTCAGGCCGGCGGTGCGCACGTGCGCGTCGAGATCGGCGACGCGCGACACGCTGCGCTCGCGGCGCGCCTGGCCGTCGACGACCGTCGCCACGCCGCATGAATCGTAGCCGCGATATTCGAGGCGACGCAAACCTTCAATCAGAATCGGGACGATGTCCCGTTGCGCGACTGCGCCGACGATGCCACACATGACACGCCTCCTTCCCGTTTAGTCATCATGGACCGCACGCGCCGTTGCGTCAGCGCGATGCGGTTGCCGTTGCCGCCGCCGTCGTGAGCCCGCATCGAGCGGGGATGACGGGATCGGCCATCCGGCTTTCGAATGCCAGATAAAGCGACTCTTCCAATACGTTCCAGTGCGCGCCGTGCCGGTATGGCCCCGATCGCGCTTGCCAGCAGGCAACCGTGCTCCAATCGCTCATCTTGACCGCGACCAGCGCGATCAGGCTCCACGGGTAGTCGGTGTTGGCAAGTTGCGGCCAGCTCCTGCCGTACTTCCGGATCCACCGTGCATAGATCACCTCGCCGGATTGTTCGGGAACCTGAATACCGGACAGGAGCGGGAGGATCTGCGCGATCTTCGCCGGGTAAAAACTCGCATCGCTGACCTGCTGCGTGCTGGCGCGAAAACCGGATGCCGTGCCGCGCCAGAACACCTTCAGGATCGCGGAGGCAAGCTGGTCGGCGCGCAGGCTCCACGGGCCCGCATGCGTGTAGTCGGCGCGCCGGACGTAGTACGCCGCGAGTGCCTGGAACGCGCTGTGTACCTCGACGTTGTCCATCAGCAGCGCGACGTGCAGTGAAGACGAGATCTGATACACGCCGGAGGGCTTGTCGAGCAGCGTCTCCAGATGCATGGCGGCGCGGTTCAGGCTGAGTTCCCACGCGGCGGGCAAGCCGCCGGGCGGCGCGAAGCGGGCGAGCAATTCGATCCAGGTCGCCGTCATCGCGTCGTCGGTTTCCGCTTCGGCACATGAGCGGTAGCGGCCGTCCTTCACGCAGTAGCGATCGAAGCCGCCATCCGGGCGCTGGCGCGGCAGCAACCATGCGATCCACGCGAGTGCGGCCTGACGGGCGTCGAGTTGCGCGTCGGACGCGGCGAGCAGCGCTTTTGCCGCGAAATACGGATCGATGCCGACGCCGTTCAGGCGCACGGTGATCGCACCGTCGGTGCGCTGGTACAGCCCTTCGAGCCGGAGCTCGGCGGCGCTCGCGTGCAGTGCGAAGCCGCAAGCGGCGAGACAGCAGGCGACGTGCCACAGGCGGCACAGCGCGATGGTGGCCGCGACGCGCGAGCGTGCGGTCGGGGAAAGCGCGGGCCGTTTCATGTCTTGGGCTCCTGCGCGGGGTCCTGTGCAATCGTCGCCGGGCGCGGCGTTGGCCGCGTCGCGCCTGGCGAGCGTGTCGACGTTGCGGCTCGGTTCACGGTGATGCGGGTGAACCCGAGGCTCGTACCGGGATATGCGTCCACGAGGCAGTTCCGTGCATCGGAGCCTGAACCTGGCCCGCGGATCGCGTATTGCAACAGGACACGTCGGCACGCGCGGTGCGCAGGAGCGCTTGTTTTTCGCTCCCGGCGGACACGTCGCGTTTCCTCCCGGCTTCGTTGCTTGGGCGTCCCCGTTCGTCCGCTGTCCGGCGCGTGCTTCGAGGTCCACCTGACTGTCATTAAGCAAGGCGTGAGCCATCGGCCGCGACGCCGCGCGCAGCAAGGAGCAGGGGCGGAGGCCGGGGGCGCGGTGCGGACGGCGGCGGCGGATTTTGATTCATCGAAGAATCAGCCCGCGTGCAGGCCGATTGCCCGCGCGCGACCGAGATTGCAGCCCGCACGTTCGATGCGTCCAGCGAATTGTCTGTCGAACGCGTGCCGCGCCGGCAGCGTGACTTTGCGCGGTGATGCGCGCGGTGTCGTTCGTTGTGTGCGCATCGGCCGGGGTGCCGATGCGATTCATGCAGGCGCATGCGCTGCATTGGCCGCGCGTCGATGTATCCGCCCCGTTTCGGATCAGCGTTACACATTCGCAACATTTCGCATGCATCGATTCGTGCGACGTGAAGGAGGTTGCACGTCAGGTAAATCCCTCGTGCGGGATCGCGGCCGAGCGGCCGATTGCGCCGCCCGCTGCACAGACAAAAGTGGCGGATCGAGTAAACGCAACGCGCTTCGACAGATCCGCGAGATCCGATGCGAAACGAATGCGCGACACGCGTCCGCGATTCGTCGGACGACGCCGCTGAAGGGGCCATGAAACTACCTGGATTTTTGCCTGTATCGCGCTTGACCGGCGATGCGACACGCGTAGCAGTTGTGAAACATTTCATCGTGCACCGCGTATGCGCGGTGCATGCGGTGTGAACCGGACACGGCCGCAGTACGACTGGTTTGAATATTGCTGTAGTGGAGGGGGACGTGACGAACGGACGTGACGCCTGGCCAAGCGAGGAACGACTCATGACGTGACTGATCAAGTGCAACGAGACGCCGGTAGTACGACGATTCGCGTGGCGCAGACCACGTGGACAGGGCGGCGCGCTCGCTCCGCGACACTGCAGCGTGTCGATCGCGTGCGAGTACGGAAGGTGCCGTCTGAATACATGCTTCGCGCCGCGAGCAGGGTCATTCAGCGCGATATGGGTCAACGAGGATAACGATGAAAAAGATTTTGCTTGTGTTCGGGACTCGGCCGGAGGCCATCAAGATGGCACCGCTGGTGCGTGCATTGAAAGCACAGGCGGGTGTCGACGCCAGGGTATGCGTGACCGCGCAGCACCGCGAAATGCTCGATCAGGTGCTGACGCTGTTCGACATCAAGCCCGACTACGATCTCAACGTGATGCGGCAAAGCCAGACGCTGACCGATGTGACGACCGGCATTCTGCAGGCAATCGGCGTCGTCTTCGACGAGTTGCGCCCGGACGTCGTGCTGGTGCACGGCGATACGACGACCACGCTCGCGGTCAGTCTGGCGGCGTTCTACCGCTATTTGCCGGTCGGGCATGTGGAGGCCGGCTTGCGCAGCGGCGACATCTGGTCGCCGTGGCCGGAGGAGTTGAACCGCCGCGTGACCGACGCGGTATCGTCGTGGCATTTCGCGCCGACCGGGCAGGCACGCGACAACCTGCTCAGCGAGGGCGTGCCGGGCGCGGCGGTCGTACTGACCGGCAATACCGTGATCGATGCGCTGCACGAGGTCAAGCGCATGCTGGATTGCACGACGGCGCTGACGGAGAAGGTCGCGGGACAGTTTCCGTTTCTCGAGCCGTCGCGGCGCATGGTGCTGATCACGGGCCATCGCCGCGAAAGTTTCGGCGAGCCGTTCCAGAATTTCTGCGATGCGCTGTGCGCGCTCGCGAAGCGCTATCCCGACGCCCAGTTCGTCTATCCGCTGCACATGAATCCGAACGTGCGGGAGCCGGCGCGCGCCCGGCTCGGAAACCTGCCGAACATCTACCTGATCGAGCCGCAGGAATACCTGTCGTTCGTATTCCTGATGTCGCGTGCGCATTTCATCATCACCGATTCGGGCGGCATTCAGGAAGAAGGGCCCGCGTTGGGCAAGCCGGTGCTCGTCACGCGCGAGACGACGGAGCGGCCCGAGGCGATCCAGGCCGGTACCGCGCGGCTCGTCGGTACCGATCAGGAGCGGATCGTGTGGGAAGCGTCGCGGCTGTTCGACAGCGAGAGCGCTTACGGGGAGATGGCGCGCGCGAGCAATCCGTACGGCGACGGTCATGCGAGCGAGCGGATCGTTCATGCGCTGATGCGGAATTCGGGCGTACCCACGAAGGCGACAAGCTTTTCGATGGGGGCGGCGGAAATGCCGTTCAACGCGCTCACGCTGGGGTTGCAGGCGTTGAGATCGCGGTGAGCATCGCGGCGCGCTAGCGTCCGAACCGCTCGTTGCAATCGCGGGATGATCCGGTCTGGCCAGGAGGCCGGCCGGACGTTTGCGTTTGCGCGATCGATCATTTCCGGTTTCTCGGCCCGCTGATTGCACAGGGCGGGTCTGGTCGTCCGGCTTTGCTACCGCGGCACCGCAGCGCCCGGCGAACGTGGCCAGTCGCCGTGCAAGAACGAGAGCGAACCACCTGCGGCCGTGCATCGAAACCTGAATCGCCAGCCCACCTTTCCGGCAAGCGTGACCGGTCGCGGCACGCCATCTCCGGGCAAATTTCCCGCTCCGATTACCTGAAACGCCCGAATCCCCCCGATCCGACGGCAAATCCGAAATGGTTCGATAATGCGGATCGGCGATCCATGCGGACGAGCGAGCGGCCGGGAATTCGTTGCCATGTTGCGCAGGCAACCGGGCCGCAGCATCGTTTGCAGCATCTGCCGGGCCGTGCCTGCAGGCAACGCGGCCCACGACACGGCGCCTTGCCTGGTTGTTCGGAATGTGCGCCGCGCCGTTCGAATCCCCACTCGATGCCCGCCCGAAGCGGGTATCGCAACCAGGAGGTGAACGATGATCACGCTGACCGTCAACGGTAGCGAGCAGCACTTCGACGGCAATCCCGACATGCCGTTGCTCTGGTATCTGCGCGATGTTCTCGGCCACACGGGCACCAAGTTCGGCTGCGGGATGGCACTGTGCGGCGCGTGCACCGTGCACGTCGACGGCGTCGCGATCCGGTCGTGCATCACCCCGGTCGCGGCCGCTTCCGGCAAGCGCGTGACGACGATCGAGGGCTTGTCGACCGATCTGACCCATCCGCTGCAGCAGGCGTGGCAGGAACTGAACGTCGCGCAGTGCGGCTACTGCCAGTCCGGGCAGATCATGCAGGCCGCGTCGTTGCTGAAGACGAATCCCCATCCGACCGACGCCGACATCGACGATGCGATGTCCGGCAACATCTGCCGCTGCGGCACCTACACGCGCATACGCGCGGCGATCCGCCTGGCCGTGCGCCGCGGAGGTGCCGCATGAGCGCGCCCGAACTCTCCGTCCATAACGAAAGCCGTCGCGCGCTGCTGCTCGGCTTCGCGTCCGGCGGGTTGCTGCTCGCGTTCGGCGTGCCGTCGCTCGTGCGTGCGGCCGCGCCGGTTCAGCCGCCCGTCAGTGCAGATCCGCGATACGGCGGCGCGGGAATGCCGCACGGGTTGCGAGACGATCCGCACCTGTTCGTCGCGATCGCACCCGATGGCACGGTCACCGTGACCTGCATCCGCTCCGAGATGGGGCAGGGGGTGCGCACGAGCGTCGCGCTCGTGGTGGCGGACGAGCTGGGCGCGGACTGGGCGCGCGTGAAGGTCGCACAGGCCGTCGGCGACGAGCCGCGCTACGGCAACCAGAATACAGACGGGTCGCGCAGCCTGCGCCAGAGCTTCGCCGCGTTGCGCCGCGCGGGCGCGGCGGCGCGCACGATGCTCGAACAGGCTGCCGCCGCGGCGTGGGGCGTCGACGCGCGGCAGGTCAAGGCGACCGTGCATGAGGTCGTCGACACGAAGAGCGGACGCAAGCTCGGCTTCGGCGAACTGGCGGCGAAAGCGGCCGCGTTGCCGGCACCCGATCCGGCAACGGTGCCGCTGAAAGCGCCAGCCGAATTCCGCTACATCGGCAAGGGCCAAACGGCATTGATCGACGGGCGCGACATCGTCGCCGGCCGCGCGCACTACGGGATCGACACGCGGCTCGACGGCATGCTGTACGCGGTCGTCGCGCGCCCGCCGGCCTACGGGGATACGGTGGCGTCGTTCGACGCGTCGGCGGCGGAGAAGCTGCCGGGCGTCGTCAAGGTCGTGCCGCTCACGCCGACGCCGCTGCCGTCCGGCTTCCAGCCGCTCGGCGGCGTGGCCGTCGTTGCGCGCGACACGTGGACGGCGATCCAGGCACGCGCGCAACTGAAGATCGACTGGAAGCACGGGCCCAATGCGAACTATGACTCGGCCGCGTATCGGAAGACGCTCGAAGCGGCTGCCGCGCAACCGGGCGACGTGATCCGCAACGACGGCGACGCGGCGGCGGCGCTGGCCGGCGCGACGAAACGCGTGCGTGCGACCTACTACATCCCGCATCTCGCGCACGCAACGATGGAGCCGCCCGCGGCCGTCGCGCGCGTGGCGGACGGCCGATGCGAAGTGTGGACCTGCACGCAGGCGCCGCAGACCACGCGCGACGAGGTCGCGAAGGCGCTCGGGTTGCCGGGCGAGCGCGTGACGGTCAACGTGACGCTGCTCGGCGGCGGTTTCGGCCGCAAGTCGAAGCCCGACTACGTGGTGGAGGCGGCGCTGCTGTCGAAGGCGGTCGGCGCGCCCGTCAAGCTGACGTTCACGCGCGAGGACGACCTCGCGCACGACTATTTCCATGCCGTGTCGCTCGAAGCGTTCGACGGCGGGATCGATGCGTCGGGGAAAGTGGTCGCGTGGCAGCATCGCACGGTTGCGCCGTCGATCCAGTCGACCTTCAGGGCCGGCATCGTGCACGAGCAGCCGGGCGAGCTCGCGCAGGGGATCGCGGACCTGCCGTTCGCGATCCCGAACGTGCGGATCGAGAACCCGGCCGCGCAGGCGCACACGCGGATCGGCTGGTTCCGCTCGGTCTACAACATCCCGCATGCGTTCGGAATCCAGAGTTTCGTGTCGGAGCTGGCGCACGCGGCCGGCCGCGACCCGAAGGATTTCCTGCTCGAACTGATCGGGCCCGCGCGGCGTTTCGAGCCGCACATCACGGTGAAGAACGTGAACTACGGCGAGGATCCGGCGCTGTATCCGGTCGACACCGGGCGGCTGCGGCGCGTGGTCGAGACGGTCGCGCGCGAGGCGGGCTGGGGGCGCAAGCTGCCGAAGGGGCGCGGGCTCGGGATCGCCGCGCATCGCAGCTTCGTGTCGTATACGGCGGCGGTGTGCGAGGTGCAGGTCGATGCCGACGGCAAGATCACGGTGCCGCGGGTCGACATCGCGATCGACTGCGGGCCGCAGGTCAATCCGGAGCGCGTACGCTCGCAGCTCGAGGGGGCGGTGGTGATGGGGCTCGGCATCGCGCTGCACGGCGAGATCACGTTCAAGGACGGCCATCCGGAGCAGAGCAACTTCAACGGGTTCCAGGTGCTGAGAATGAACGAGGCGCCGCGTGAAATCCGCGTGCATCTCGTCGCGCCCGACGATTTCGCGACACCGCTCGGCGGCGTGGGCGAGCCGGGCCTGCCGCCCGTCGCGCCCGCGCTGACCAATGCGATCTTCGCGGCGACCGGCACGCGCATCCGCAGCCTGCCGGTTGCCGATCAGCTCGCGAAGCCCCGCGCGGGGTGATGCAGTCCCCAGGCCGGGCCGTATCGTGCGGCCCGGTACGCATCCATCCTTGAACAAGGAGTGTCGACATGGCCTCGTCCGATGTCAGCGTGAAGCAGGCGGTTTCCCCCACCGAATGGGACGCGCGAGTCAACCTGGCGGCGGCTTACCGCCTCACCGCGCTGTTCGGCTGGGACGATCTCGTGTTCACCCATATTTCCGCGCGCATCCCCGGCCCGGAGCATCATTTCCTGATCAACCCGTACGGCATGATGTTCGACGAGATCACGGCATCGTCGCTGGTGAAGGTGGATCTCGAAGGACGCAAGGTGTCCGAATCGCCGTACGAGATCAACCCGGCCGGCTTCACCATCCACAGCGCGGTGCACGCGGCCCGCGACGACGCGCTGTGCGTGATGCATACGCATTCGATCAACGGCGTCGCCGTGTCGGCGCAGGCGGGCGGGTTGCTGCCGCTGTCGCAGCAGTCGCTCGGCGTGCTGGCGTCGCTCGGCTATCACGACTACGAGGGCATTGCGCTCAACGAAGGCGAAAAGGCGCGCCTCGTGCGCGACCTCGGCGCCAACACGAACCTGATGCTGCGCAACCACGGCCTGCTGACCGTCGGAGCGACGCCGGCAGACGCGTTCGTCGCGATGTATTTCTTCGAAGCGGCCTGCATGATCCAGGTGCGCGCGCAGGCCGGCGGCACCGCGCTGTTGCCGGTCGCACAGCCGATTCTCGACGGCATCAAGCAGCAGATCGCCGCGGTGACGCGCGGCATGGGGGCCGGCGCGCTCGTCTGGCCCGGGCTGCTGCGCCGGCTCGATCGGCGCAATCCGGGGTACGCGGACTAGCGCGTCCGTCGTTGTTGTTTGCGAACGACCGTGCTAAATTCCTGCCAGCATTCGCAATCACGGAACCCTTCATTCGGCTGACGAAGCCGGCCCCCCCGGGAGGCAGCACGATGAGCTTGTTGATGTCGCGACGCGATCTCGCGTTCCTGTTGTACGACTGGCTCGATGCGGAGGCGCTCGTCGCGCTGCCGCGCTACGCGGAGCACAGTCGCGAGACCTTCGACGCGGTGCTCGATACCAGCGAGCGGATTGCCGAAGACCTGTTCGCGCCGCATGCGACACGAGGCGATCGCGAGGAACCGCATTTCGACGGCGAGCGCGTGACGCTGATCCCCGACGTCGAACCGGCCGTGCGCGCCTTCGCGGACGCCGGGCTGATCGCCGCGGGCCACGACGAAGCGCTCGGCGGCATGCGCTTGCCGAAGCTGGTCGAAGCCGCGTCGTTCCTGTTCTTCCAGGCCGCGAACATCGCGACCGCCGCCTATCCGTTCCTGACCGTCGCCAACGCGAACCTGCTCGTCGCGCATGGCACCCCCGCGCAGATCGACGCGTTCGCGCGCCCGGAGCTGGAAGGGCGCTACTTCGGCACCATGTGCCTGTCCGAGCCGCAAGCCGGTTCGTCGCTGTCCGACATCGCAACGCGCGCGGATTTCGAGTGCGACTCGCCGCTCGGCCCGCGCTACCGGCTGACCGGCAACAAGATGTGGATCTCGGGCGGCGAACACGAGTTGACGGAGAACATCGTCCACCTCGTGCTCGCGAAGATCCCCGACGAACACGGCCGGCTGCTGCCCGGCCCGCGCGGCATCTCGCTGTTCATCGTGCCCAAGTACCTGCCCGGTACCGACGGCGCCGCGCAGGGCGAGCACAACGACGTGGTGCTCGCCGGGCTGAACCACAAGATGGGCTACCGCGGCACCACCAACTGCCTGCTGAACTTCGGCGAAGGCACGCGCTACCGGCCGGAAGGGCGGGCGGGTGCGATCGGTTATCTGGTCGGCCGGCCGAACCACGGCCTCGCGTACATGTTCCACATGATGAACGAGGCGCGCATCGGTGTCGGCGCGGGCGCGGTGGCGCTCGGCTACACGGGTTATCTGCACGCGCTCGACTACGCGCGGAACCGGCCTCAAGGGCGTCCGCTGGGGCCGGCGGGCAAGGATGCCGCCGCGCCGCAGGCGCCGATCGTCGAGCATCCTGACGTGCGGCGCATGCTGCTCGCGCAGAAGGCCTATGTCGAAGGCGGTCTCGCGCTGATCCTGTACTGCGCGAAGCTGGTCGACGAAGCGCGCGCGCACGACGACGCGACCGTGCGCGCCCAGGCCGAGCGGCTGCTCGACATCCTGACGCCGATCGCGAAAAGCTGGCCGTCGCAGTGGTGTCTCGCGGCGAACGACCTCGCGATCCAGGTGCACGGCGGCTACGGCTACACGCGCGATTACGCGGTCGAGCGGCTCTATCGCGACAATCGGCTCAACCCGATACACGAAGGCACGCACGGAATCCAGGCGCTCGACCTGCTGGGCCGCAAGGTCGCGCAGGACGATGGCGCACTGCTGCGCGCGCTCGACGGGAGAATCGGCGCGAGCGTCGAACGCGCGCGGGCGCTCGACGCGGGCCTGCGAGAGCAGGCCGATGCGCTGGCGCAGCGCTGGTCGCGGCTGATCGACGTCACTCGACAGCTCGGCTCGATCGGCGATCAGCAGGCGCGGCTCGCGAACGCGAGTGTCTATCTGGAAGCGTTCGGTCATCTCGTCGTCGCGTGGCTGTGGCTCGACGTGACGCTCGCCGCGCACGGGCAAACCGGCGATTTCCACGACGGCAAGCGTGCGGCCGCCCGCTACTTTTTTCGCTGGGAATTGCCGAAAGTGGACGCGCAGCTCGGTCTGCTGTCGAGCGTCGACACGACGACGCTCGACATGCGCGACGCGTGGTTCTGAACGTGGCCGCACCGACATTCCGGAATACTGACGATGTCGCGAAGGCCGGCTCGGATGGCCATCGCACATGCGTCTTGAACCGGGCGCGCGGGAACATCCCGCAAACCGCATCGATGCGCGGCCGCGCCGCGCAAGGAGAGAGAAGCGCATGAAAGCCCTGTTGTGTACCGCATTTGGCCCGATCGACAGCTTGCGCATCGAGGACGTCGAGATTCCCGAACCGGCGGCCGGCCAGGTTCGGGTCCGGGTGAAGGCCGCGTCGCTCAATTTTCCCGACGCGCTGATCGTTCAGGGGTTGTATCAGGTGAAGCCGGTGCTGCCGTTTTCGCCGGGTGCCGAGTTTGCCGGCGTGATCGACGCGGTCGGCGAGGGCGTAACCGCGTGGCGGCCCGGCGATTCGGTGGTCGCGTTCACGGGACACGGCGGGTTCGCGCAGCAGTGTGTGGCCGATGCGCACCAGATCGCCCCGTTGCCGCAGGGGATGACGTTTGAGCAGGGCGCGGCGCTCGTGCTCGCATACGGCACGTCGCTGCATGCGTTGCAGCAGCGCGCGCGGCTGCAGGCGGGCGAGACGCTGCTCGTGCTGGGCGCGGCGGGCGGGGTCGGGCTCGCCGCGATCGAGATCGCGAAGGCGCTCGGCGCGCGCGTGATCGCGGCGGCGTCGAGCGCGGACAAGCTCGCGCTGTGCCGTGAAGCCGGCGCGGACGAGACGATCGACTATGCGACCGAAGACCTGCGCCGCCGCGTGGACGAGCTGACCGGCGGGCGCGGCGCCGACGTCGTCTACGATCCGGTGGGCGGTGCATACACCGAGGCGGCACTGCGCGCGACCGCGTGGCGCGGCCGGTTCCTCGTCGTCGGGTTCGCGGCCGGCGAGATTCCGAAGATCGCGCTGAACCTCGCGCTGCTCAAGGAGCGCGACATCCTCGGCGTGTTCTGGGGCGACGCGGTGCGCCGCGACCCGGCGCAGCATGTCGCGAACATGCGCTTGCTGGCCGAATGGTTCTCGGCCGGCAAGGTGCGGCCTGCGATCACCGAACGCGTGTCGCTGGCCGGTGCGACCGACGCGATCGCGCGGATGGCAAACCGGCAGGTGAAGGGCAAGGTGGTGATTCTGCCGGACGCGTGACCACGGTATGGCGCGTCGTGGCGCAATGCGCGCCGCGACGGCCGCGTGCGCCGGTGCGACAACGGTGCAGCCGTGCCGGCGGCCGCCGCGCGAACCCGGTTCAGTCCTTTGGCAGGCGCAGCGTGTCGAGCGCATGCTGCGAAAACTCGACCCAGAACCGCTCGTTCGCAATGCCGGCCTGCAGCACCAGATGCTGCAGCCGCTTCGTGCGTGAATCATCGGGCGTCGAAAAATCGCGCGCCTCGATCTGCAGATACAGATCGAGCTTTTCCTGGTGAAGCGCGATGCGCCGCCTGATTTCGTCATCGAGGCCGGCCGGCCCGAGCACCGCTTCCGCGCGCAGGCGCACCATCAACGCTTCGCGCAGCGGCGTCGGATCTTCCGGTTCGGCGATCCAGCGCCGCAGTTCCTTTTTGCCGGCCGGCAGGATCCGGTACGCGCGCTTGCGGCCGCGCCCCGATTCGGCGGGCAGCGATTCGATCCAGCCCGTTTCCTCGAGGCGCCCCAGTTCGCGGTAGATCTGCTGGTGCGTGGCCTGCCAGAAATAGCCGATTGAGCGATCGAAGCGGTCGGCGAGCTCGGACCCCGAACCGGGACGTTCGGCGAGCGCGGTGAGGAGTGCGTGAGGCAGGGACATGTCGGATCGGAGGAGGCAGCGGAATGAACCGCATCTTGCCATATCGGGGCCACAGTACAAGCCATGGGCCACGTTTATGCAACTTGTTGCGTAAACGAACGCGGTGAACTACCATCTGTGCAACTTGTTGCATAAAAATGGAGACACTCGATGGCATCCCGCTATCCGCATCTGACGACCCCGCTCGAACTGGGCTTCACGTCGCTCAGGAACCGCGTCCTGATGGGTTCGATGCACGTCGGCCTCGAGGAAGCGCCGCACGGATTCGAGCGAATGGCGGCGTTCTACGCGGAGCGCGCGCGAGGCGAGGCCGGCCTGATCGTCACGGGTGGCTTCGCGCCGAACGAACGCGGCCGTCCGGCGCCGGGCGGCGCGATGCTTACGACCGAAGCGGAAGCCGAACGCCATCGCGTCGTGACGCGCGCGGTGCATGCGGAGGGCGGCAGGATCGCGCTGCAGATCCTCCACTTCGGGCGCTACGCATATCACCCGGCGCTCGCCGCACCCAGTGCGCTGAAAGCGCCGATCAACCGGTTCACGCCGCATGCGCTGAGTGGCGACGAAGTCGACGAGACGATCGCCGATTTCGTCCGATGCGCGGCGCTTGCGCAGCATGCGGGCTACGACGGTGTCGAGATCATGGGGTCCGAGGGCTACCTGATCAACGAGTTCATTGCCGCGCGCACGAACCATCGCGACGACGCGTGGGGCGGCGCCTACGAGAATCGCATCCGTTTCGCGGTCGAGATCGTGCGGCGCGTGCGCGAGCGGGTGGGCACGAACTTCATCGTCATCTACCGGCTGTCGATGCTCGATCTCGTCGAAGGCGGCTCGACGCTCGACGAGGTGATCCGGCTCGCGCAGGCGATCGAGGCGGCCGGTGCGACGATCCTCAATACCGGCATCGGCTGGCACGAGGCGCGCATTCCGACCATCGCGACCAAGGTGCCGCGCGCCGCGTACGCATGGGTCACGCGGCAATTGATGGGCAAGGTCGGCATCCCGCTCGTGGCGACCAACCGGATCAACACGCCGGAAGTCGCCGAACAGCTGCTCGCCGACGGCTATTGCGACATGGTGTCGATGGCGCGGCCATTCCTCGCCGACGCCGAATTCGTGCGCAAGGCGCGGGAAGGGCGCGCGGACGAAATCAACACGTGCATCGGCTGCAACCAGGCGTGCCTCGACCATACGTTCAGCGGCAGGATCACGTCCTGCCTCGTGAATCCGCGCGCCTGCCACGAAACCGAGCTCGTGATCCGCCCCGCACGGCAGCGCAAGCGCATCGCGGTGGTCGGCGCCGGTCCGGCGGGCCTCGGTTTCGCGGTCACGGCGGCCGAGCGCGGTCACGCGGTGACGCTGTACGAAGCGGGGGCCGAGATCGGCGGCCAGTTCAACATCGCGAAGAAGGTGCCCGGCAAGGAAGAGTTCAACGAGACGCTTCGTTACTTCCGCCGGCAGATCGAGTTGCGCGGCATCACGCTGCATGTCAATACGCGCGCGAGCGCTGAGATGCTGCTGCAGGGCGAATTCGACGAGGTGGTGATCGCGACGGGCATCGTGCCGCGCACGCCGCCGATCGACGGCGTCGGGCATCCGAAGACGCTCGGTTATCTCGACGTGCTGCGCGACGACAAGGCCGTGGGCCGCAGCGTCGCGATCGTCGGCGCCGGCAGCATCGGTTTCGACGTCGCGGAATATCTGGTTCATCGCGATGGCGGCGAACAGGTGGACGCGGACCGGTTCTTCAACGAATGGGGCGTCGATCGATCGTATGCGAGTGCCGGCGGGCTGGGCCGTGCGCAACCCGAGCCGGCCGCGCGGCAGGTGCATCTGCTGCAGCGCAAGGCATCGAAGATCGGCGACGGGCTCGGCAAGACCACCGGGTGGATCCACCGCACGGCGCTGAAGGCGCGCGGCGTCGGCATGTCGTCGGCGGTGACGTACCGTCGCATCGACGATGAAGGATTGCACGTGACGATCGACGGCGTCGAACAGACGCTGCCGGTGGACAACGTGGTGATCTGCGCGGGGCAGGAGCCGTCGCGCGAACTGGCGGAGCAACTGCAGGCCGCCGGATGCCGCGTGCATCTGATCGGCGGCGCATACGAGGCCGCCGAACTCGATGCGAAGCGCGCGATTCACCAGGGCACAACGCTGGCCGCGACGCTTTGACGCCGATTCGTTTCTTTTCCGTCCGATGAGTCAGGAGACTTCCGATGACACACTCACCGCTGCAAGTTCATCCCGCTGTCGCGAAATCGCTCGACGTGTGGCACGCGATGATCGACAACAAGGATTTCAGTGCGCTCGAATCGATCGTTCACCCGGATGCGGTGTTCCGTTCGCCGATGGCGTTCAAGCCGTACGGGCCGGCGCCCGCGCTGTTGATGGCGCTGCGCACGGTGATCACGATCCTCGAGAATTTCGTCTATTACCGCCAGTTCGTCACCGACGACGGCCTGAGCGTGGTGCTGGAATTCAGCGCGAGCGTCGGCGACAAGGCGCTGAAGGGGATCGACATGATCCGCTTCGACGAAGAAGGGCGGATCGTGGAATTCGAAGTGATGGTCCGGCCGTTCAATGCGCTGCAGGCGCTCGGTACGGAAATGGGTGCGCGGCTCGGGCAGCAGTTGCCGGCGTTCAAGGTTGGGGGTTGAAGCGGACGATGACCGCGCAACTGCGCGCGTGTCCCGGTTCGGCCGGCCGTCGTGAGCGGATGGCGAAGTACGGCTTCACGCACGTGGAAATCGACGGCGTCGCGGCAGGCGGCGGTGCGACGTCGTCATGCCGGATGCCACGCGCGGTGTCGACCGTCGGCACGGCCGGCACCGCATGCGTGTTCACACGGCTGCCGCTCGCGCGAGCCGCTCGGCGAACCAGTCGCAGACGAGCGCGGTGCGCTCGGACGCGTGGTTGTAGATCGTGTGCTCGCCGTCCGGCCAGACCTTGAGCGTCGCATCGCCGGACGTCGCGGCATCGAGAAACGGCTGTTGATCGTCGATCCGGATCAGCGGATCTTCACCGCCGTGCAGCACCAGCAGCGGACACGCGATACGGTCGCGTTCGGACGAGAAACGCATCCGCGCGAAGTTCGCCGCCACGGCATCGGGATCGTCGTTGCCGAGCATCGCCGCGGCCTGCTCGACGAACGTGCGGAACGGCAGCAGCGTCGGCGC
Source organism: Burkholderia sp. 572 (assembly GCF_040545135.1). NCBI lineage: Bacteria > Pseudomonadati > Pseudomonadota > Betaproteobacteria > Burkholderiales > Burkholderiaceae > Burkholderia > Burkholderia sp. 572. The sequence continues at coordinate 78,712 of NZ_JBEPLH010000017.1, forward strand.
CGCGAGCGCGCCGTTCACGCAACAGGCCGCGATCCGTCGGTCACTCGCGGCAGTCGACGCCGCCCACAACCCGCCGATGCTGTTCCCCCAGATACCGATCGGCCCGGGCACACGATCGGCGACGTGATCGACGAAGCGCCGATAGGCGGCGCTCATGTCGACGTCGACGAAGATCCGCTGTTCGAGCCGCGTCTCGCCCTGGCCCGGCCCCTCGGCGAGCAGCGTGGCGAGGCCGCGTGCCGCGAGTGCGCGCGCGATCGGCCAGTACGCGAAGCCCCAGCCGCTCTGGCCGCCGAACACGATCACGGTGCCGCGTACGCGCTCCGCCGGCGGCCGCACCAGCCAGCCGATCAGGCGCGCATCGCCGTACGGCATTTCGACGCGTTCGATGCGCTTGTCGGACCAGCGCGCGAGGCCGTGCGACGCGTCGACGAGCCGCGCATAGAGCGCGCGCTTGCGCGGCACGTCGTGGTTGAACGCCATCTGCGCGAACAGCAGGTTCGCGATGGCCATCGCCTGCGCGTCGGCGGCCGTGACCAGGTGGCCGGCATCCGCCGCCTGCGCGGCGCGCGCGAGCTGCGTGTCGGCCAGCGCTTCGGCCGCGACGTCCCACGGTTCGCCGTTGGACGTGCGGGCGTGCAGCGCGGTTGCGTCCGCGTAGTCCATCCCGCAATCGAGCAGGCGCGTGACGGGCATCGCGCGCTGCAGCGACAGCGCGAACGGTGACAGTTCGGTCGTCATGCGTCGGCCTCCTTCACGAAGCGTGGGTGACGGCTGCCGAAGCCGCGGCAGGCTCGCTCGAAACGGCGGACCAGTGCAGTGCGGCGCGCAGCGCGTCGACGAGCGCGCCGAGATCGCGCAGGTCGCTTACCGAACCGAACACGATGAAATCGGGCCGCTTGATATACGCGGCGATGCCGTGCGCGTGCATGAACGCGTGCTGCTCGCCGTCGAGATCGACCACGGCATTGGGCGCGCACACGTCGTCGGCCAGCACGGCCACGTGGCAGCCGAGCTGCGCGAGGAATGCGCGCTGCGCGTCGTCGAGATGGCGGGCAGGGTGCTCGCGCGTGACGAGCTGGAAACCCTGGCCGACCACGTCGTCGAAACGGCCCTCGGCCGCGCCGCGACGTGCGCGACCTTGCGGGGCCGGTGCGCCCGTCGACGGCAGCAGCGTGCCGTCGGCTTGCGCGTGCACGATGCCGTGGCCGAGCTTCGGGAACGGCGGCATCGGCGGCATGTTGCCGGAGCGGAACGCCGCGTCGCGCTCGGCGACCTTGCGCGGATCGTCCTCGTTGACGACCTGCCCGAGAAACAGCGACATCTGCGTGATCGCCGTCACGTGCGGGCGGCGCTCGGCTTCATAGGTGTCGAGCAGGTCGGCGGACGCGCGCCCGGTCAGCACCAGGTGGAGCTTCCACGCGAGGTTGATACCGTCGCGCATGCCGGAGCACGCGCCTTGTCCCATGTACGGCATCATCGTGTGCGCCGCATCGCCCGCGAGCAGCACGCGGCCGTCGCGCCAGCGTTCGGCCATGCGCGTCTCGAACGTGTAGACGACGTGCCGCAGCAGCGTCAGGTCGTCCGGGCCGTAGCCGTAGTGGTCGTTGAGCCACTTCCAGCCGGCTTCTTCTGTTTCCCATTCGGCCGTCGATTCGTTCGGCAGCACGCGCAGCTCGAAACGCGTGCGCTTCGTGCCGATCGGCATGTGCATGTACGCGCGCGCCGGATCGCAGTAGATCGTCGTGCGCGCGCAGCCGTCACCGAGATCGCGCTTGTTTTCCGAATCGAGATTGAGCCAGCGTTCGTTGCAGCCGAAATCGGAGCGTTCGATGCCGAGCGTGCGGCGCACGAGGCTGTTCGCGCCGTCGGCGCCGATCACGTAGCGCGCGCGAATGACGCGCGGCCTGTCGGCCCATTGCGCGTCCTGGCCGCAGCGGGACGGATGCGCGGTCAGCGTCACGCCGTCGTCGTCCTGCCGCAGTGCGTCGACTTCCCAGCCGCGCAGGATCGTCACGTTCCTGAAGGCGCTGGCGCGCGCATCGATCGCGTCCTCGATGTCGGGCTGGTAGATCGAGATGTGCGCGGGATAGCCGCATGCGCGGCCGGTCCAGTTCAGTTCGAGCAGCAGGTCGCCGTTCGCGTCGCAGTAGTGGTAGGTGTCGACGGCCTTCGCGTTGCGCAGCGCGTGATCGACGTCTGCACTGGCCTGCACGATGCGCGCGGTTTCGCCGTCGATGTGCGTGAGGCGCGGCAGGCCGTAGGGCGTCGGCCAGCGTTCGAGGACGATCACGCGATGGCCGGCGCGGCCCAGCATCGATGCTGCGACGAGGCCGGTCGGGCCGTAGCCGACGATCGCGACGTCGCAGTGTTCGGCGGTGCCGTCGCCGTGCGCGCTCGATTCGGTATTCATGTGGGATGTCTCCATGATGGTGGCGTTTGTTGGTTTGTCGTGTGTTCGATTCAGCGCGCGGTGGAGCCGGGCAGGTTGCCGTCGAACGCGTCCTGCAGCAGCGCGCGCAGGCCGTCGCGTTCGATCGGGCGAGGGTTCCAGTACGGATTGGCGGCCGCGAGATCGGCCGCGCGATCGAGGTCGGCTTCCTGCATGCCGATCGCCTTCAACGAGACGGGCGCGCCGTTGTCGAGCGCCAGTGCGTAGAGGCCGCGCGCCGCGTCGTTCGTGCCGATCGCGCGGGCGATGCGCTGCATCGCGTCCGGCGCGTGCGCCGCGTTGTACGCGAGCGCATGCGGCAGCACGACCGTATGGGTCGGCGCGTGCGGCAGGTTGAAGCTGCCGCCGAGCGTATGACAGAGCTTGTGATGCAGCGCCATGCCGACGTTGCCGAGCACCATCCCGCACAGCCATGCGCCGTAGAGCGCGTCGCCGCGTGCGCCGAGATCGGCGGTGTTGCGGCGCACGCCGGGCAGGCCGCGCGCCAGCGCGCGAATCCCTTCTTCGGCGACGAGGCTCATCACCGGGTTCGCGTTGTTCGCGTAGAGGCCTTCCGCTGCGTGCGCGATCGCATTGAGGCCGCTCGTCACGGACAGCTCGACGGGCAGCGTGACGGTGAGCGCGGGATCGTAGATCACCGTTTTCGGCAGGACGCGCGCGTCGGAGCCCGTGCGCTTGATGCCGCCTTCCGTCAGGCCGTAGATCGGGGTCATCTCGCTGCCCGCATACGTCGTCGGGATGGCGAGGATAGGCAGGCTGCTTTCGAGCGCGATCGCCTTGCCGAGGCCGATCGTGGAGCCGCCGCCGATCGCGATCGCGCAATCCGCACCGCACGACCGGGCGAACGCCTGCGCATCGCGGGCGATTTCGATCGGCACGTGCATCGTCGCGCGATCGTACAACCCGGCCGCGCGCGCGCCGAGCCGCTCGACGATGTGTTGCGCGAGGTCGCGCTGCTCCGGCGTGCAGAGCACGAGCGCACGCTGCGCGCCCAGTTCCAGCACTTCGCGTTCGAGATGGTCGAGGCTGCCTGCGCCGAAGATCACGCGTGCGGGGCGTGCCTGGTAAATGAAATTCATGTCGTCGTCACTCCATTGCATAGTCGACCTGGTGGCGCGCGATGCGCAGGCCGGCCAGTGAGTCGCGTACGCGTGCGTGTTCAGGATGCGTCGCGTATCCGTCGAGCGCTTCTCGCGACTCGAATTCGGCGACGAGAATCAGGTCGCACGCGTAATCGGCCGCGCTGAAATCCGCGCCGACCTCGAGGTGCGTCATGCCCGGAATCCGGCCGCGCAGGCTTTCGAATGCACGCTTCACACTGGCGCGTGCCGCCGCGCGTTCGCCGTCGGTTTCGCCTGCGACGTTCCACATCACGACGTGCCGGATCATGCGCCGCGCCCGGCGGGATTGAGCACGAAGTCGTAATCGAGCGTGTAGAACGGCGTGTCCATGCGCGAACCGTCCGGCGCGATGCCGGGCGCGTGCCGCACCCAGTCGGCGACGAGCGTCGACCGTACGCCGAATACCGCGTCGGAGTCGAGATAACGATCGCCGTCGCGAAACACGTGCGTGATCAGCGTTTCGTAACCGCACGCCGCGATCATGAAATGCAGGTGAGCGGGGCGCCACGGATGACGGCCGAGCGCGTCGAGCATGGCGCCGACGGGGCCGTCGTGCGGAATCGGATACGGTTCGGCGAGGATCGAGCGGAACGCGTAACGGCCGTCGGCGCCGGTGCGTAGCCGGCCGCGCGCGCGATGCGTGACCGAACCGTCGTCGGCCGGAAGCTGGACGTCGTAGTGCCCGTCCTCGTCGGCTTGCCAGACTTCCAGCGACGCGTGCGCGACCGGCATGCCGTCGATGCCGCGCACGTGGCCGGATACGAAACAGGGCTCGCCGCATGCGCCGTTCGCGATGTCGTCGAACATCGCGAACTCGGGGCTGCCGTCGACATAGAACGGGCCGAACACGGTCGCCTCCGTGCAGCCGGCCGGTTTCGCATGGTTCTGCGCGGTGACGAGGGTCGACAGCCCGAGCACGTCGGAAAGCAGGATGAATTCCTGGCGCTTGTCGTCGGTGATGTGCCCGACCGCGGTCAGGAAGCCGATCGCGGCCTGCCATTCGGCCTCGGTGAGCCGGGTCTCCCGCGCAAACGAATGCAGGTGCTGGACGAGACTGGTCATGACCGTGCGCAGCCGCTCGTCGCGACAGCCGGAGAGCGATGCGATCACGGCCTGCGTGATGGTGTCTTCGTTGAGATTGCGCATGGGGTTGTCTCCTGATGTCGTTGGATGGCGCGTTGACGTAACATTAATTCCTCCCCGGATCGTAAAAAAGATGGTTTGGAGGAGTTTTGTTCTCCGCCAAGTGGAAGAATCCAACGCATGGACAAGTGGACGCAGATCGAATTTTTCGTGCAGGTCGCCGAGCTGGGGAGCCTGTCGAAGGCCGCCGAGCGGCTCGGCATGTCGAGCGCGGCGGCGAGCCGCTGCCTGAATGCGCTGGAGGAGCGGCTGGGGGCGCGGCTCGTCGAGCGGACCACGCGCCGCCTGTGGCTGACCGACGCGGGGCACGAATACCACCGGCGCTGTGTCGCGATCCTGACGGAGCTGTCGGAGGCCGATGCGGCGGTCAACGAAACGAGCGTCAATCCGGCCGGCACGCTGCGCGTGACCGCTTCCGTATCGTTCGCGTCGATCTATATCGCGCCGGCGTTGCCGGAGTTTCACCGGCGCTACCCGAACCTGAACGTGCAGATCATCGCGGCGAACCGCTACCCGGATTTCATCGAGGCGGGCATCGACGTGGCGATCCGTACGCGCGAGCATGAAGCGGATTCGGGCATCACCGTGCGCAAGCTCGCCGAGACACGGCGCGTGCTGGCCGCATCGCCCGGGTATCTGGCGAAGTGCGGCGCGCCGGCGACGCCCGATGCGCTGTGCGACCACCGGTTGCTGGTCTACAACCTCGCGAACGATCCGTACGTGCTGCATTTCCGCCGCGGCGCGAAGAAGCAGTCGGTCACGATCAGGAGCGTGCTCGATGCGAACGAAGGGCAGGTGATCCGCGCGGCGGCGCTTGCCGGGCTCGGCATCCTGATCCAGCCGCTCTACATCATCCACGACGATATCGTCGCGGGAAAGCTGGTGCCGGTGCTCACCGACTGGCAACTGCCGGCGCTCACCGTCAACATCGCGTACCAGAGCCGCCGTCACCAGCCGGCGAAGATCCGCGTCTTCACCGAGTTCCTGATCGAGCGTTTCGAACGCCTCGGGCTCGCGCGCAAATGGAAGGAAGTCGGCCGCTGATCGCGGGCCGTCGCCGTACCGCCGCGCATTTCTCCGTGTAACGAAGAACTGTTCTCCTGAAGGTCGTCTTTTTCGCCGCTGTCGTGCGCTTTACATTGCGTCTCCCCGGGCCTGCGATGCCCGGCACGCGATGACACGATAACAATCCGGTCTGGAGACGACATGAAATTCACCTTGCGACGGGTACCCTTGGCATTCCTGATCGCTGGCGCCATGCAGGTTCCGGCGTCGGCCACGGAGAACGGGCAGGTCAGCTATCCGTTCGGCGTCAACACGGTGCTGAACGGGCTGCTTCCGCTGCCCGGCAACACGCAGTACTTCAACTACGCGCTGTACTCGGTATCGAACCGGTTTGCCGGACCGGACGGCGGCAGCGCGGTGTCGGGATTCCATCTGAGCGTCGTCGCGGAAACGCCGCGCGTGGTCCATACCTGGGGCGCGACGTTCGGGCCGTTCTCGCTGTCGAGCAGCGCGATCGTACCGATCGTGCACCTGCATCTGTCGACGCCGGGCGGTACGGGAAACCGCACGTCGCTCGGTGACGTGATCCTCGAGCCGTTCATGATCAACTACGCGAACGCATCGAAGACCTTCTTCGCGTTCTTCTCGCCGTCGTTCGCGGTGCCGAGCGGCGCGTATGCGGCGAACCGGATCGCGAACACGGGGTTGAACACGTATGCGTTCCTGCCGTACGTCAGCACGACCTGGTTTCCGGGCCGCGACTGGGAGATCTCGACGACCACGCTGCTGGAGCTGAATTCGCCGAACCATGCGACGCGGTACCACTCGGGTGCGGTGGCCGTGCTCGATTACCTGGTCGGCTATTCGATCGACCGGCGCGTGCAGGTCGGCGTGCAGGGCACGTTCCTGAAGCAGTTCACCGACGATACGCAGGACGGCGTCAAGGTCGCGTCGGACGGTTTTCGCGGGCAGTCGGTCGCGATCGGCCCGCAGCTGCGTTACATGTGGGGGCCGGCGTCGGGCGTGGTCGTGAAATACCAGCACGAGTTCGCGGTGCGCAACCGGCCGCAGGGCGACAAGCTGTGGGTGCAGTTCAGTTTTCCGATCTAGGCGGCGCCGTTGCGCCGGCCGGTCGCGGCGCGCGTCACGGGCGCGGGGGCGGGTCGTAGCGGTCGTCTGCGTGTGCGAAGTCGTAATCCCGACGGAGGCGCGTGGCGCTCTGCCTGGCCGCGATCCGGCGGATGTCGGCACGACCGCCGGCCAGGATATCGGCCAGGGCGCCACGATCGAGTGCGAACAGCGTATCGGCCGATAGCCGTTTCCCCAGTGCGACCGGGACGTCATGCAACGCGACGGTTGTCGCATATTCGCGAGCGGCAGGTCGACGAGAGCCGGTGCGCTTTTGCGATTGCGTTTGCATCGCGGCGTCGAAAGCGGCATGCATCGGGCGGACTGGCTTCGCGGCGGCCGACGCGGTCGTGTCGGCGACACGTGAGCCGGCGTACCGGCCGATTTATCCAGTGATGCTGTAGAGGCGACCCGTCACGGGTTCAGCCATAGGCCGGGCGTGCTGGTCCACGAATCCTGACAAAACCCTGACGGGATAAATTGATATAACGTATCATCCGACGTTTGGATCGACGGCCGTCCGACGCTGTTGGGCAAGCCACGTGCGACGACACCACACGAAGACCGATACGAAGTGACGAAGACGAAACACATGCGGGCGCGCGACGCGCGGCTGCACGCCGGCTCGCGCCGGTACGACGGGGGATGGCGCTCGCGTGCCGCGTATGGTTGCGCAACCTGGGTGGGGTGCGCGATGGCGACGTCCGCCGCGCTTGCCTCAGAAGCGGCCGCACCCGACGACCGCCATGCGCTGCCGGCGATCAACGTCAGCGCGCGATCCGCACCGGCCGACCCGCTGACGCAACCGCTCGAGACGGGCTCGCGGCTCGGGCTGGCAAGTCTCGATACGCCGGCGAGCGTCGAGTCGGTCACGGCCGGCACGATCGAGGCGCGCGGCGATCGCACGGTGCTCGACGCGGTGACGCGCACTGCGGGGTTCGCGAGCGCGATGGCGCCCGGCACCGGCGGCACCGCATTGAGCGTGCGCGGCTTCAGCGGGCAGGAATCGGTGATGACGCTGCTCGACGGCGTGCGGCTGATGCCGGCGGCCGGCACGATCACCTTCCCGTTCGACACGTGGTCGGTCGAGCGTATCGAGGTGCTGCGCGGCCCGGCGTCGGTGCTGTATGGCGAGGGGGCGATCGGCGGCGTCGTCAACGTGGTGCCGAAGCGGCCGCAGCGCACGCGCGAGACGACGCTGCAGGCCGGTGTCGGCGCCGACGGCGCGAAGCGCTTTGCGTTCGATACGACAGGCGCGCTCGGCCCGCGGCTGTCTTACCGCTTCTACGCGAGCGATGCACGTGCGAACGGCCTCGCCGAGCGGGCCGATACGCATACGACGGCCGTCGGCGGCGCGTTGAAATTCGATGTGAGCCCGAAGCTCACGCTGACGCTCGACTTCGACTACGGTCGGCAGATGCCGGCGACCTACCATGGCGTGCCGGCACCGAACGGCGTGCTCGATCCGTCGCTGCGCAAGCTCAACTACAACGTCGGCGATGCGACGATTGCCTACTACGACCAGTGGACGCGCCTGTCGGCCCGCTACCGGCCGACGGCCGGCGTGACGATCGACAACCAGCTCTACTACCTGACGTCGAACCGCCACTGGCGCAATGCCGAATCGTATGCGCTCGACACCGCGACGGGTCTCGTCACGCGCGGCGACTATCTGGACATTGGCCATCACCAGCGGCAGATCGGCGATCGGCTGAGCGCACGCTTCGACGGTACGCTGTTCGGCCGCGCGAACCGCTTCGTCGTCGGCACGGAATTCAGCCAGGTCACGTTCAGTGGTACCAACAATTCGCCGTATGGTGGCGAATCGACGGTGCCCGCGCACGGTTTCGATCCCGGCGTGTTCACGAGCCCCGACCCGACGGTGCCGCAGTTCAGCACACGGGCACGGCAGGCGGCGGTTTTCGCCGAGAACCGGCTCGACGTGCTGCCGTGGCTCGCGTGGGTGAGCGGCCTGCGCTACGACCACATCGCGTTCAGCCGCGAGCAGGCGGCGAGCGGCGCCGGCTTCGACAAGCGCTTCGCGAACGTCGGCTGGCGCACGGGCTTCGTGTTCGAAGTCGCGCCGACGCTCAGCGCGTATGCGCAGTACACGACGGGCGCGGAAGGGCTCGGCTCGCTGTTGACGCTGTCCGCGTCGCAGGCGAACTACCGGCTCGCCACCGGCGAACAGTGGGAGGCCGGCGTCAAGCAGACGCTGCTCGACGGCCGCGCCTACTGGACCTTCGCGGTGTACGACATCACGAAGCGCAACCTGCTCAGCACCGATCCGTTCAATCCCGCGCTGCGCCAGCAGGTCGGCCGGCAATCGTCGCGCGGCATCGAGTTGACGGGCGGCGCGCGGCTGCCGCACGGCTGGACGGTCGACGCGAACGTCGCGCTGCTGCGCGCGCGTTATGACGAGTTCAGCCAGAAGGTCGGCAGCGCGACGGTGTCGCGCGCCGGCAATGCGCCGGCCAACGTGCCGCAGCAGACGGCGAACCTGTGGCTCGGCTGGGCGTTTGCCGAGCGCTGGCAGGCGAATGCGGGCATGCGTTACGTCGGCGCGACGTACGGCGACGACGCGAACCGCATACAGGTGCCGTCGTACACGGTGTTCGATGCGTCGCTGCGCTGGCAGCCGACGTCGCGCACCGAGCTCGCGCTGTACCTGCGCAATCTCGCGAACCGCACGTACGCGGTGACGACGTCGAACGCCGGCGAGCAATGGCTGCTCGGCCCGTCGCGCTCGGCGGAGCTCGTCGCGACGATGCGCTTCTAGTGCGGCGCGGCGAGCCTCCCGTGGCGCACATGCTCGACATCGAACGCGTGAGCTGGTCTCCCGGCGGCGCGATCGCCGTGCTCGATTCGGTGACGCTGAGCGTGGCCGACGGCGAGTTCGTCGGGCTGGTCGGCCCGAACGGCAGCGGCAAGACGAGCCTGCTGCGCTGCGTGTTCCGTTACGCGCGGCCCGATGCGGGCCGTGTCGCGCTCGACGCGCAGGACGTGTGGCGCATACGGCCGCGCGCGGTCGCGCAGCGCATCGCGGTGCTGCAGCAGGAGACGCCCGACGATTTCGGGCTGACGGTCGACGAACTGGTCGGCATGGGGCGCACGCCGCACAAGCGGCCGTTCGACGCGGAGACGGCGGACGATCGCCGGATCGTTGAATCCGCACTGCACGACGTCGGCCTCGTCGAGCGCCGCGCGCAACGCTTTGCGTCGCTGTCGGGCGGCGAGAAGCAACGCGCGCTACTGGCTCGTGCGCTCGCGCAGCAGCCCGAACTGCTGCTGCTCGACGAACCGACCAACCATCTCGACCTGCGTCATCAGCTCGAACTGCTCGCGCGCGTGCGGCGCCTCGGCATCGCGACGCTCGCCACGATTCACGATCTCAATCTCGCGGCCGCGTATTGCGACCGGCTCCACGTGCTCGCGCACGGCAGGGTCGTCGCATCGGGCGCGCCGGCCGACGTGCTGACCGAAGCGCTGCTGCGCGACGTGTTCGGCGTCGTCGCGCTCGTCGATCGCCATCCGGTCACGGGCCGGCCGCGTATCACGCCGCTTCATCCGGAATGACCGCCATGCCGTTTCCTGTCCTGCCCTCCGCGTTGCAGTCTGCGTCGTCGTCCGCATTCCGCCGGCTGGTTGCCGCGACCCTGCTCGGCTGCGCGGCCGCGCATGCGGGTGCCTATCCCGTCACCGTGCGCAGTTGCGATCGCGACGTGACGTTCGACCGCGCGCCGACGCGCGCGGTGAGCAACGACGTGAACCTGACCGAGATGATGCTCGTGCTCGGCCTGAAGGACCGGCTCGTCGGCTACACCGGCATCGGCGGCTGGAAGACGGGCACCGCGCGCGTGCGCGACGCGCTGCGCGGCGTGCCCGAACTCGCGAGCCAGTATCCGTCGCTCGAGGTGCTGGCGGCCGCGCGTGCCGACTTCTATCTCGCGGGCTGGAACTACGGGATGCATGTCGGCGGCGCGGTGACGCCGGCGACCCTCGCGCCGTTCGGCATCCGGACTTACGAGCTGACCGAATCGTGCTCGCACGTGATGAAGCAGACGGCCGCGTCGTTCGACGACGTGTTCCGCGACCTGAACAATCTCGGCCGGATCTTCGGTGTCGACGCGCGCGCCGCGCAGGTCGTGGCCGCGATGCGCGCGCGTCTCGCGGCGGTGTCGCGCGCGATCGGGCGTCCGGCGCCGCTGCGCGTGTTCGTCTACGACAGCGGCACCGACAAGCCGATGACGGCCGGCGCGCTCGCGATGCCGAACGCGCTGCTGACGGCGGCCGGGGCGCGCAACGTGATGGCCGACCTGCCGCGCAGCTGGACGCAGGTGAGCTGGGAAAGCGTGGTCGCGCGCGATCCGCAGGTGATCGTGATCGTCGACTATTCGGCCGTGACGGCCGCGCAGAAGCAGCAGTTCCTGCTGAGCCAGCCGTCGCTCGCGCGCGTGGCCGCCATTCGCGACCGGCGCTTCATCGTGATTCCCTACGATGCGGCGACGCCGGGCCCCGAGAACGTCGCGGCCGTCGAGACGCTGGCGCGCGCGCTGTATCCGGCCGCGTTCGCCGGGCCGGCGCGATGAGCGGGCACGTGCGTGCGTCGCGGCCCGGCATGCGCACGGTGCTTCCGGCGCTGGCGCTGCTGCTGGTCGTGTCGATCGTCGTATCGGCCGCGTTCGGTCCGGCGCCGATCGCGATGCCGGCGGCGGTGCGGATCGTCGCCGCGCACATCGTGCCGGCGTTCGGCGAGGCCGGCGCGTTCGCGGCGGGGGCGGGCGACGACAGCATCGTCTGGCTGATCCGGATGCCGCGCGCGTTGCTCGCCGCGATCGTCGGCGCGACGCTGGCAGCGGTGGGCGTCGCGTTGCAGGCGGCGACCGCGAACCGCCTGGCCGATCCGCACCTGCTCGGCGTGAGCGCGGGCGCGATGCTCGGCGCCGTCGCGGTCACCGTGCTGGCCGGCGCGGCACTCGGCCCGTTCACGCTGTCGGCTGCCGCCTTCGCGGGCGCGCTTGCGGCGACTGCCTGCGTCATCGCGCTCGCTTACCGGCGCGGCCGGCTCGAATCGGACCGGCTGCTGCTCGCGGGCGTATCGGTGTCGTTCATGATGGCCGCGTTCGGCAACCTGCTGCTGTATCTCGGCGATCAGCGCGCCGCGTCGTCGGTGCTGTTCTGGATGCTCGGCGGCGTCGGGCTCGCGCGCTGGGATCTGCTGCCGGTGCCGGCCGCATGCGCGGTGCTTGCCGGCGGCGCGCTGTACGCGCGCCGGCGCGAACTGAATGCGCTGATGTCGGGCGACGTGGCCGCGGCCGCGCTCGGGGTGCCGAGCGCGCGGATGCGGCGCGAGGTGTTCGTCGTCGCGTCGTTCGCGACCGGTGCGATGGTGGCGGTGAGCGGGGCGATCGGCTTCGTCGGGCTGGTGACGCCGCATCTGTGCCGTCGCGTCGTCGGTGCCGAGCACGGCAGGCTGCTGCCGGTTGCCGCGCTGACCGGCGCGATCCTGCTCGTGTGGGCCGATGTGGCCGCCCGCACGCTCGCGGCGCCGGAGGATCTGCCGATCGGGATCGTGACCTCGATGTTCGGCAGCCTGTTCTTCGTCGCGCTGTTGCGCCGCCGCTGAGCAACGCGTGTGCACCGGCGGCGGGCGCTCAGGCGAGGGCGCTTGCGGCGCGCGTCATTGCCGCGGGATGGCCATCCTTGTGCCGCGGCCGAATGCGTCGCCCCGCGCGAGGGTATCCGGCACGTCGAACAGGTTGTCCGGCAGCGTTCGCACGGGCAGCGTGATCACGAAGCGTGCGCCGCCGAGCGGTGAATCCTCGAGCCGCACGTCGCCGCCGTGCACCTGCGCGACGCGCCTCACGATCGCGAGCCCGAGCCCGAAGCCGCCGGTTTGCCGGTCGCGGCTGGAGTCGAGCCGCTGGAACGGTTCGAACACGCGGGCGCGTTCGGCGGCCGGAATGCCGGGGCCGTCGTCGTCGACGCTCAGCACGAGCGCGCCGGACGCGTCGCTGGCGGCGGCGAGCAGCACGGTGCGCGATGCATAGCGCGCGCCGTTGCGGATCAGGTTCAGCAACGCGCGGGCAACCAGCTTCGGGTCGCACACGTGGGTCGCGGGAGCACCGAGCGTCGATACGTCGAGCGAGATGCCGCGATCGGCGACATCGTTCGAGACGTTGCCGGCGACGCTGTCGATCAACGCGTCGACGACGACTTCCATCGGCGCGAGCTGGCTCGCGCCCTGTTCGAGCCGGCCGATCGTCAGCAGCTCGGTGACGAGCTCGTCGAGTTCGCGCACGTCGCGGCGCAGCGCGTCGCGGCGTTCGCGCATCCGGCCCGTTTCATCCGGCTCGGCGAGCAGCGCGAGCCCGAACTCGAGCCGCGCGAGCGGCGTCTTCAGTTCGTGCGAGATGCCGTGCATCATTTCGCGCTGCTGCTTGATCGATGCCTCGATGCGCTCGGCCATGTCGTTGAACTGTTGCGACAGTTCGTCGATGTTCGACTTGCCCGACAGCTTCACGCGCGTCGACAGCGTGCCGGCGCCGAATGCGCGTGCGGCGTCCTGCAGCTTGCGCAGGTCGCGCCAGTGATAGTGAACCCACAGCACCACCGCGAGCAGTGCGCTGAGCGCGAGCAGCATGTATGCATAGATCTTGATGTCGAGGCTGAATGCTTCGATCGGCCGCGCATGCAGTACCGAACCATCTGCAAGCGGCATGTAGTAATCCTTGTGGTCGTAGCTGATCGAGATTCGGCCGGCGTCGAGATCGCGCAGCGGCTCGCCGCTCAATTGCGCGCGGGCGGTGGCCATCGGCATGAAGTCGAACCTTTCGTTGCCGTGTTTCGCGAGCTCGCGCAGCGCGAACTTGCGCTGCTCGCCCGGGTGGCGTTCGAGGTAATCGTTGAGCACGAACGCGTAGGTCGTCAACGACTCCCGCTCCGCCTGCGCGGTGCGATCGTAGAAGATCCGGTCGAACGACAGCTGGACGAAGATGATCGACGCGGCGACGAACAGGATCACGACGAGGTACAGCCTGATCAACGGGCGCAGCATTTATTCGTCCCACGCGGAAGGGCTGAACAGGTAGCCGCGGCCCCAGATCGTCTTGATCTTGTGCGGCTCCGACGACGCATCCTCGAAGCGGCGGCGCAGCTTCGAGATGCCGGAATCGACCGAGCGGTCGAGTCCGTCGAACTCGATCCCGCGCAGCTGCTTCAGGATGTCGTCGCGGCTCAGCACGGTGCCGGCCGCGCGCGCGAGAATCAGCAGCAGGTTGAACTCGGCAGTCTTGAGGTCGACCGGCTCGCCGCGCCAGGTCACGGTGCGGTTCGGCGGCGAGATCGCCAGCTCGCCGAACACGAGCGCTTCGGGGGCGGCCACGGGCGTGTCGGCGGCGGCCGGCTGCGCACGGCGCAGCAGCGCGCGGGCGCGCGCGACCAGCACGCGCGGCTCGATCGGCTTCGTCACGTAGTCGTCGGCGCCCGTCTCGAGGCCCGCGACCTGGTCGTAGACGTCCAGGCGCGCGGTCAGGATCAGCACGGGGACGTTGGTGAACGCGCGGATGCGCCGGCAGACTTCCATCCCGTCGAGGTTCGGCAGCATCAGGTCGAGTATCACGAGGGCCGGCTGGTGCTCGCGCACCGCCGCGACGGCGAGGTCGCCGCGCCGGACGACCGTCACCGCGAATTCATAGCTGTCGAGGTATTCGCGAACGAGCTGCGCGAGGCGGTCGTCGTCCTCGATCAGCAGCACGCGGTATTTGAGCGGATCTTCGTTCATGGTCTCCTCAGGATGCGCGCGCCATCTCACGCCGTGGCAAGCCGGGGTGCGGCGCGGCCCGCAGATTCTATCCGGCGCACCGAACGCCGGGGGAGCGGTACGACAATCTCGAACAATCAAACACAATTGAGCACAGATTCTCCGAAGATTCAGGACAGTCTCGGCGCGGGGCGGCACCTAGACTGCGGGCTCCGTCACTTCTATCTCAATATTGTGCGCCCAATACTTCGCCGCTACCGCTATTGCATGCCGCTCGCCGGCCTGACCCTCGCCGCCGCCGCCCACGCGGAAAACCAGTATTCGCTGTCGCTTGGCGGCGGTTTCGCACCGCGCTACCCGGGCAGCAACCAGTACCGCGGCGTCGTTGCGCCGGGGCTTTCCGCGAAGTTCGGTAACGGCTTCTTCATCGACAGCACCGAGGGCGCCGGCTACCGGCTCGACCTGCCGCACGGTGTGTTCCTGTCGGCGGCCGTGAGCTACGACGCGGGCCGTGCGGACGAGAACCGCTTCGACATGCCGGGCTCCGACTACCTGAAGGGCATGGGCCGGATTCCGGGCTCGGTGCTGGTGGGCGTGCGCGCGGGCGTGACGCTCTTCAACGCGGCGGAGCTGAGCGTCACGATCGACACACCGGTGACGCATACGTCGCGAGGTGTGTCGGGGCACATGGATCTCGCGGTGCCCGTGTTCAAGACCTCGCAGCACGAGATCATCGTGACGGGAACCGTGCACGGGGGCTCGGGGCGCTACACGCAGACGTTCTACGGCGTGACCGATGCACAGTCGATGACGAGCCGGTTCCGGCCGTATTCGACGAGCGGCGGGATCGACAGCGCGTCGATGGCGATCGCGTGGAACTGGACGCTGTCGCAGCACTGGTCGGTGCTCGCGACGGGGGGCGTGACGCGCTTGCTTGGTCGCTACGGCGACAGTCCGATCGTCCAGTCGCGCAGCAACTATTACGGCATCGCGGGCGTGACCTACAAGTTCTGAGTGAGTTGCCGGCGCGCGCATGCCGTACGCGTCGGCGTCGGTGTTGCAGCCGTCGCGGCGAATCGCGTGCGGTAACATGCAGGCGGGTCCGGCGCCGTGCCGGACTTGCGACCCGGTTCGCCGCCACGGCCGGACCGTATCGCGTCACCGCCGACATGCGCCGGCCGGCCTTCGTCGAGGAACGGTCGGCGGCGCGCGCCACCGATCATTCATGCGACGCCGGGCCGTGCACGAAGGCCGCATACGGCACACCGGGGCGCGACAGGGAGAAACCGATGAAGAACACGATCGCGATACTCGTTGCACTCGTTGCGAGCGCAACCTTTGCAGGATGTGCGGACATGAACACGAAGCACCCCAACGCCACCGCCGGCGGCGCGGTGATGAACCCCGCGCCGTCGGGCGCCGCGAGCGCGTGCAAGGCGGACGCCGCGCCGGACGACGCGCTGGTCGGAAAAACCGAGGCCGATGCGGCCGCGCTGCTCGACGGCTGTCTGTGGCGCGTGCTCGAGCGCGACGGCAAATCGCTGCCGGGCACGATGGACTATCGCCAGGAGCGACGCGACCTCGGCATTCGCGACGGCAAGGTGATCTGGGTGCGGCGCGGGTGAGGGGGCTTGCCGGTGACGATAGGGGTGCGCGAGCGTGGGTCGTCGGCATGCGTGCCGTGCCCGGGATCGCCGCGTCTGCGAGGCTGTCGATGATGGCCCGGGCAGGGGCCCGCGCGCTGACACTGGCGGCGCTGGGTGTGCTGGCCGGATGCGGACGACATGATGGCACTGCATCCGGGCCGCGCACCGTATGCATCACCGGCTATAACGAGTACACGCGAAAGCTTCACGAGTTCTGGCTCGACAACGAGCACAAGTCGGGATGCTTCGGCAATCCTTCGGCACGCGAGGCGGGCGAGGCCTTCGGCGGCGGCGGCGGGTTTGCGTGCGGCTGCCGGGTCACGCCGGGGAAAACGGCGAAGCTCACATGGGTGTTCGCGCAACCGCTGGCCGAGATCCGGCGTGGCGCCCAGGCGGAACACAAGGCGATCGACGTGACGATTCCGCAGCCGGAATCGTCGACGTCGCGCTATCTGCGCGTGTATTTCAGGAAGAACGGCACGGCCGAACTGCAATGGGTGGACGACATGAACGCGCCCGAACTGCCGCCGACCGTGGAGAAATGATCGCCGTGCTACGCGGGCGATCCCGGATGCGTTACTTCGAGATGTACCACAGCGCATCCGTGCTGACGCGCGAAGGCTGAGCGGCCGCAGCCGGCACCTGGGCCGGCGCGGGCGGCGGCGTGTTCGACGTGATGGCCGTCGGCAGCGTGGCCGGAATGTTCGCGGTGGACGGCGACGCTGCCGTCGTTCCTGACGTCGAAGGCGTATTCACGTACCAGAGCGCATCGGCCGATGCCGTGCGTTTTGTCGTCGCTGCCGCCGCCGGGCCGGCTGCCGTATTCGTCGTGGCATTCGCCGACTTCTTCGAGGATACGGCCGTCGTCGCCGGGCTCGCCGTACCGGCCTGCGCAGTCATGCCTGCGCCACCGGCTCCACCACGCTGCGCACGCGCCTCGAACGGCCCGAGCTGGAAGATCAACGTTTGCGCGGGACGCGTCAGGACGGCATACGGGAACTGCAGCTCCCACGACATCAGCACGCGGCCCGACGACGTTTCCGTGAAGATCGCCGGCAGGTGCTTCATGTCGCTGAACTGCACGTAGACCCGCGCGCCGTCGTCGAACACCTGGGTCGGCTTGGCCTGGTCCGCCCCGGTGACCGTCCAGCCGAAGTTGTACGTGCCGGCCGGGCCGGCGGGGCCGCCCTGCGGGGGCGCCGGCGGCGGAGCCGACGAGATCGTGCGCGGGCGCGTGACCTGCTGCGGGGCGGACACGCTCAGGCTCGCGAACGGGTTGTACGCCTGGGCCTGTTGCGGCGGCGTAAAGGACGGTGGAAGGATGGGCATGGGAGTATCCGGCGAATCCGGCATGGTCCGGATTGCATCATAGACCTTGCGCGCATACGCGAGGCGCTTGTCGGGCGACGCGGAGTTGTACGCGCCGATCGCGTTCCAGTTGGCGCCGAGCTGGCGGATGTTCTGCGACAGGATCCACGCGCCGACATACGCGTTCGTGCACGCATCGAACAGGCTCTCCCGCGTGATGCCTTCGCGCGCGAGCGTCGGCAGCCAGGTGCTGTTGATCTGCATCAGCCCGATGTCGACCGTGCCGTTCGTGTTGGTATTGACGGCGTTCGGGTTCATGCCCGACTCGACCTGCGCGATGCCGCGCATCAGGCTGACGCTCACGTGCTGGAACGCGGCCGCGTCGTCGAGGCAATCGGCCCGCGCGACACCGTGCAGCGCGCACGACAGCGCAATCGTCGAGGCGATTTTCAGCGTTTCTCGGCTGATCGAACGGGTGGTCTGACGCGGCATGGCAGGATGGGGCGGAATCCGGGCGCCCGGTGCAAGGAAATTACGCGAGACGCGAAGTGTGCCATAGCGAGCAGGCAAATGGCTCGCGTCAAACTTTCCTTTGCATTTGCCCATGCGCCCGACACGCCTTTTTATCGTGTCCGATCGCGGCGTGCGGCGAAGCATTATCGGTAAATATGGCCGGATTTCACGGTGAATGCCGGGGCAATGGCGGCGCCGGAATACTGACGCATCGCGTCATTCGTTCCAGGAAATCGGTGCTGAATCAAACCGGATGAAAATCGGCAGGCAGCCGATATCCGGGGTGAAACGGGCGATGAAAAGGCGATCGGGAAACACGCCGGCGGCCGGTGCCGCCGTATCGGTCGATGCGGATTCGGCCGGCCGCATGGCGGACAGCCGGCCGTTTTGCGTCAGAAGCGGTGACGCAGGCCGAGGTTGACCATCGTCTGCGAGCTCGTGCCCGCGTAGCCGTACGAACCGATCGACGCCTGCGCGCCCATCGAGCCGCCGTTGCCGTCGCCGGTCCGGCCGCTTGCGTGCTGGTACGCGGCGGTCAGGTAGACGTCGGTGCGCTTCGACAGGTTGTAGTCCGCGCCGGCCGATACCTGGTGATAGGTGGCCGACGTGTCGCCGCCCGAGCGCGTATAGCTGTAGCCGACGCCGACCAGCAGCGCGTTCGTCGCCTGGTAGTTCACGAAGCCTTGCCCGGTGTTGTAGTGCTCGTTCGAGTTGAATACCGAGCTCGCATCGCGGCGATACTGCGCGTTGCTGTAGCCGAGGCCGAACGTGAACGGGCCGGCGACGTACTGGCCCGCGATGCGCGCGATGCCGATCGAGTGCGCGCTTGCATAGCCGTTGTTGATCGGGCCGTCGAAGGTGCCATCCGACGAGCTGGTCCAGCCGTTGCGCAGCCCGTTCGACGCAGGGCTGTTGGTCGCGTGGAAGTACCCGCCCGCGACGCTAAACGGCCCGTTGTTGTACGACACGGCGGCCGAATACGATTGCGCGGCGCCGGTGCTGCCGGCGATGCCGCCGAACGAATACATCGCGGAGAACTGCAGGCCCGCATAGACGGGCGACGTGTACTTCACCGCGTTGTCGACGCGGAAGCTGTTGTCGTAGTTGTCGACGTCGCCGGGCGTCGCGAACACGCTGCCGAGATAATTGTCGGCGGTGATGCCCTGCACGAGATCGACGAGCGGATCGTACTGGCGGCCGAACGTGAGGGTGCCGTAGCGGTCGCTCGTCAGGCCGACGAACGCCTGCCGGCCGAACATGCGGCCGCTCTGGCCCTGCCGGCCGTTGCTCGGGTCGAAGCCGTTCTCGAGCTGGAACAGCGCCTTCAGCCCACCGCCGAGATCCTCGGTGCCTTTCACGCCGAAGCGGCTGCCGGCCAGGTTGCCCGCGCTGCTGTTGCCGAGCATCCACGCGTTGTCCTTGCCCTGCGCATGGTTCACGTAGGTGATCGACGTGTCGATCACGCCATACAGCGTGACGCTCGACTGCGCGTGCGCGACGGGTATCGCCGCGAATGACGCGATGGAAATCAGCGAGAGGGTCGTGCGTTTCATTTCATCTCCTTGCGCATTGGCTTGTATTCGTGATCCGGAATGGCAGGAGACTACCGAGTGCGATTAAAACGGAAAAACGAAATTCTCTTTTGTGGCTTGAGACAGACAGGGATGTGCTCCAGTCTCGACGATCGAGGGATTTGAATTATTGAAAATTGCGTATCAATTGATTGTCATTTCGCAATTTGGTCATTCCGGCTTGCATATCTCGCGATAATCTCGATCGATTTGACGGGGCGTCGAGGCGGCCCGGATATTGTTATCGATCCGTCAAATAACTATTTAATGAATCGATTTGGCCGCGGTGTAATGAATGTGTTAACGACGCGTCGGGCGACGGTATCGCGGCGGCGTCTCCCTTCCTGTCGCGTTGTCGTTGCGCGCGTGGCACGCCGGTCGTCGATCCGGTTTTGTATATAATAATCATTCTCATTTACAAGATCGTTGATGCCTGCGCACCCCGGAACCCGGCCATGTCTGCTGACCAGCTGTCCCTCCATCGAGAAATCGACGCCCTCTATACCGGCCACCACGCGTGGCTGCGCGGCTGGTTGAGCCGGAAGCTCGGTTGCGCGCACCGCGCGGCCGATCTGGCGCACGACACCTTCATGCGCCTGCTCGCACGCGACGAGCCGATCGGCGCCGACGAGCCGCGCGCGTTCCTCACCACGGTCGCGCAGCGCGTGCTGAGCAACCACTGGCGGCGCGAGCAGATCGAGCGCGCGTATCTCGATGCGCTCGCGCAGCGCCCCGAAGCGCATGCGCCGTCGCCGGAGGAGCGGGCCGTCGTGTTCGAGACGCTGCTCGAAATCGACCGGCTGCTCGACGGCCTGCCGCTCGCGGCGAAGCGTGCGTTCCTGCTCGCGCAACTCGACGGGCTCACGCAGGCCGAGATCGCGCGCGAACTCGGCGTGTCGCTCGCGACGGTGAAGCGTTATCTCGTGAAGGCCGGCACGCAGTGTTTCTTCGCGATGGCGGCCTGACCGATGGCCGCCCCGGGAGCGCCGGCGGTGCCGCCGCAGGTTGCGCGTCGCGCGGTCGAATGGTGGGTCGACCGGCAGGCCGGCCGCACCGGCGAAGCGTTCGACGCCGCGCTCGCGCGCTGGCGCGCGGAGGATCCGGCGCACGACGCGGCATGGCGCCATATCGAAACGATGCAGCACAGGTTGGGCGGGCTCACGGCCGGGCTCGACCCGCAGGCCGCGCACGCGGCGCTGCTGTCGCCGCGTGCGGGCCGCCGCCGCGCGGCCGTGAAGGCGCTGGCCGTCCTGCTGTTCGCGGGCGGCGCCGCATGGATGGCCGAGCCCGCGCGGCGCGCGGCGATCTGGCCGGCGGACCTGCGAACGGCGGTCGGCGAGCGGCGCACGGTGACGCTCGCGGATCGCACGGTCGTCGTCCTCGATACCGACACGGCGCTCGACGTGCGCTTCGACGCCGCCGCGCGCGGCCTGCGCCTGCTGCGCGGCACGATCATGGTGACGAGCAGCCACGACGATCGCGTGCCCGCGCGGCCGCTCGTCGTCGCGACCGCGCAAGGCGAGTTGCGGCCGCTCGGTACACGCTTCGCGGTGCGGCAGCGCGACGGCGCGACGCGGGTCGAAGTGTTCGCCGGTGCCGTGCGCGTGCAGCCGGACGATGCGGCGGCAGGCGCGCGCGTGATCGCGGCCGGGGAGGGCGCGGATTTCACGCGCGATGCGATCGGGGTGCAGGCACCGCTCGATGCGTATGCGTCCGCGTGGACGGGCGGCATGCTGGTCGCGTCGCGCATGCGGCTGGCCGACCTCGTCGCCGAGCTCGACCGCTATCGCCGCGGCAGCCTGCGCTGCGATGCGGCCGTGGCCGACCTGCGCGTGTCGGGCACCTATCCGCTCGACGATCCCGCGCGTGTGCTCGACACGCTGAAGGCGACGTTGCCGATCGATGTGCACTACCTGACGCGCTACTGGGCGACGGTCGTGCCGGCCCGTTCCTGAGCGTGTCGAAAAAAATTTCCGCCGACCTGAGCTGTTTCTCGATGTTCGCGTGACATGGGTAATGAAAGCAGCACTGGCCCATCGTCCACCGACTTCCCGATCATGGTTTCCATCTGTCTCACGTATCGGCGCCGTCCGGCGCCCGCCCGACATCTGCCGCGCGCCGCGCGCCCGGCCGCACCTGCCGCGCCCGGGCACCTCGCGCGCCGGCTCGCCGGTGCCGTCCTGGTGTCCGCGCTGCTGCCGCTGCCCGCGCTGGCCGACACCGGCACTGATGCTGCGCCGGCCGCGCAGCGCGCGGCACGCCGTGCGTTCGACATTCCGGCCGGGCCGCTCGAAGCGGCGCTGAACCGGTTCGGCCGCGACGCGGGCATCCTGCTCGCGTTTCCGGCCGAGCTGACGGCCGGCCTGACGAGCGGCGGCGTGCAGGGCCGCTTCGACGTCGACGGTGCGCTCGACCGCCTGCTGGCGGGCACGGGGCTCGTCGCGTTGCGGCAGCCCGGCGGCGGCTACACGCTGAAGCGCGCGGACGGCACGGTCGCACGACCCGTGGCGGCCGGCGTGGCCGCGGGCGCCGAGTTGCCGGCGATCACGGTGCGCGACAGCGCGCTGCGCGCCGAAAGCTATCGCGCGCCGAAGGAGGCGGGCGTGTTGCGTTCCGACATCCCGCTGCTCGACACCGCGCAGGCCGTCAACATCGTGCCGGCACAGGTGCTGCGCGACCAGCGTCCGCGCAATCTGGACGACGCGCTCGGCAACGTCAGCGGCATCACGCAGGGCAACACGCTCGCGGGCACGCAGGACACGATCATGAAGCGCGGCTTCGGCGGCAATCGCGACGGCTCGGTCATGCAGAACGGGATGCCGCTCGTGCAGGGGCGCGCGTTCAACGCGGCGGTCGACAGCGTCGAGGTGCTGAAGGGGCCGACGTCGCTGCTGTACGGGCTGATGGATCCGGGCGGCGTGGTCAACGTCGTCACGAAACAGCCGCAGCTCGTGCGCTACAACGCGATCTCGCTCGGCGCGTCGACGTTCGGGCACGGCAAGAACGGCGGCAGCGCGACCTTCGATTCGACGGGGCCGGTTGGCGATTCGCGGCTCGCGTACCGGCTGATCGTCGATCAATCGAACGAGCAGTACTGGCGCAACTTCGGCGAATACCGGCAGACCTTCGTCGCCCCGTCGCTCGCGTGGTACGGCCGCGATACGCAGGTCGTGGTGTCCTACCAGTACCGGACCTTCCATTCGCCGTTCGATCGCGGCACGGCGCTCGACCCGCGTACCAACGCGCCGCTCGACATTCCCGCGCGGCGGCGCCTCGACGAGCCGTTCAACAACATGGACGGCGAATCGCACCTCGCGCAGCTGAGCGTCGATCACCAGTTCAACGCGGACTGGAGCGCGCATCTCGGCTACAGCTACAACCGCGAGACCTACGACGCGAACCAGTTGCGCACGACGGGCGTCGATCCGGTGAAGGGCACGCTGTCGCGCAGCAACGATGCGACGCACGGCTCGCTCAGCACCGACAGCTACGGGATCGGCTACGTGAACGGCAAGCTGGTGCTCGGCGGGATGCGGCACGACGTGCAGGTCGGCTTCGATACCGAATACCGTCGCATCTACCGCAAGGACATGCTGCGGCAGGCCGTGAAGACGCCGTTCAGCTATGTCGATCCCGTCTACGGGCTGCTGCCGCCGTCGAGCACGGTGTCCGCGAGCGACAGCGACCAGACCGACACGCTGCACGATGCGTCCGCGTTCGTGCAGGACACGATCCACTTGACCGACAAGTGGATGGTGTCGGGCGGGCTGCGCTACATCACGTACAACCAGGTCGCGGGGCGCGGCCGGCCGTTCACCGCGAACACCGATCTCAGCGGCTCGAAGTGGCTGCCGCGCGCGGGCGTCGTCTACAAGTGGACCGATACGTTCTCGCTGTACGGCAGCTATTCGCAGTCGCTGAAGCCGTCTTCGTCGATCGCGCCGATGACGGGCTACATCATCGACGGCGCGACGCCGCCCGAGGAAGCGACCGCGTGGGAAGTGGGCGGCAAGCTCGACCTGCCGGGCGGGATGACGGGCACGCTGGCACTCTTCAACATCGACAAGAAGAACGTGCTCGTGTCGCAATACAACGACGCGACCAAGCTGACCGACTGGCGCACGTCGGGCAAGGCGCGCTCGCGCGGGATCGAGCTCGACGTGTCGGGCCGGATCGGCGAGCGCGTGAACGTGATCGCGAGCTACGCGTACATCGACGCGAAGACGACCGAGGATCCGCTTTACGCGGGCAACCAGCTGTGGAACGTCGCGCGCCATACGGCGTCGCTCGCGGCCGTCTACGATGTCGGCACGCTGGCCGGCGGCGACGACCTGCGCGTCGGCGCGGACGTGCGCTACGTCGGCGCGCGGCCCGGCGATTCGGCGAACAGCTTCACGCTGCCGTCGTACGTGCTCGCCGACGCGTTCGCGACCTACGACACGCGGATCGGCAAGCAGAAGCTGTCGTTCCAGCTCAACGTGAAGAACCTCTTCAACCGCACCTATTACCCGTCGAGCGCGAACCGTTATTTCGTCGCGATCGGCGATGCGCGACAGGTGTCGCTGCTCACCACGCTGCAGTTCTGACCACGCAATCGCCGCGCGGCCGTCACGGCGGCGCGCGGCTTCGGAGAAGATCCAGATGAACCGGAACATGAAGGCCGGCGCCGTGCGCGCCATTGCCACCGGTGCCGCCGGTGCGCGGCGCCGCGCGTTGCGCGCGATCGCGGCCTCGGTGCTCGCGATCGGCGCGGGCCTAGGCTTCGGAGCAGGGGTGGCTGCGCCCGCGCGGGCGGCCGATGCACCGCAGGCCGTCACGCGCGTCGCGATGCTCGTGCAGCTGCGCGGCCCGAACCTGAAGGTCGACGAACGCATCGGCCAGCATCTCGGCGAACGCGGCTACGCGGTGCGCCTGATCGACGAGTCCTCGACGCCCGACGCGGCGCGCGACGCCGACCTCGTCGTGATCTCGTCGACGGTGTCGTCGAAGAACGTGCGGCCCGGCTGGCGCACGCTCGACAAGCCGCTCGTCACGTGGGAAAACGACCTGCTCGACGATCTCGCGATGACGGGCAAGCGTCACGACGTCGACTTCGGCGAAACGGGCAAGGAACGCTACCTGTGGCTCGTCAATGCGCCGCACCCGATCTCGGCCGGGCTGCCGGCCGGCGCGACCAGCGTGTACGGCAAGCAGGCGCCGATGAGCTGGGGCAAGCCGGGGCTCGGCGCGATCACGATCGCGACCGTGTACGGCCAACCCGACAAGGCCGCGATCTTCGCGTACGAGAAGGGCGCGACGATGGACTACGAAGCGCTCGCGCCGGCGCGCCGCGTGATGTTCTTCCTCGACAACGACACGTTCGCGAACCTGTCGCCGGCCGGTGTCGCGCTGTTCGATGCGGCGGTCGACTGGGCGGCCGGGCGGCGCTGACCGACGACGTCGGCGCTATGCCGCCTGCGGCGGCGCGCGCCGTCGTGACGCCGCTTCGATCAGTTGCGCGAGCTGCTGCGCCGGCTCCGACATCGTCCGCCGCGCGCGGTGCACGAGCCCGATGTCGCGGTGGAACGTATGGTGTCCGAGGTCGATCGCGCGCACGCCGGCCGGCCAGCGGCGATAGACGGCGGTCTGCGGGACGATCGCGACGCCGACGCCGTTCCCGACCAGCTTGACGATCGCGTCGAGTTCGTCGAGCTCACACGTGTCGCGCACCGCGAGGTGCATCTTTTTCAGGAAACGATCGACCTGGCGCCCGCCGAACGATGCGCGGTCGTAGCGCACGAACGGTTCGCGCGCGAGCAGTTCGGCCCAGTCCTTGCCTTTCACGCCACGCGGCACGATCAGCCGGAACGGTTCCTGCGCGAGCGTCGTCCAGTGCAGGTCGCTCTGCAGCGAAAACGGCGGCCGGATGATCGCGGCCATGTCGATCTCGCCCGCGTCGACCCGGTTGACCAGCTCGATCGACAGCCCCGGTATCACGCGCGTGCGGCACGCGGGATGGCGGCGATGGAAATCGGCGAGCGCGGCCGGCAGCAGCGCGCTCTGCACCGACGCGATCGCGCCGATCGTCACGCGCACGGCGGCCGGCGAGCCGGGGGCCGTCGAGCTCAGGTTCTCGTACAGGCCGAGCAGCGCCTGCGCCTGGTCGAGCACGTGATGGCCCATTTCGTTGAGCCGCGCCGACCGGCCCTGCCGGTCGAACAGCGCGAAGCCGAGCTCGGCTTCGAGACGCTGCATCTGCGCGCTGACGGCCGCCTGCGTGAGCCCGATACGGTGGCCTGCCGCGGCGAACGTGCCTTCCCGGGCGACGGCGACGAGGGTTCTCAGTTCGCGGATCATTCATCAATTCCGTTTGTGAATGACGAAACTATATATTGATTTGATTTTCGATCGACCTTGACTACCATGGTGCCGTCCTCGCGCCACGCGAGCGTTCCATCACGAGGCAACCATGAGTCTTTCCCCGTTTCACCTGGCGATCCCGGTCTACGACCTGGCGGCCGCGCGCGATTTCTACGGCCGTGTATTCGGGCTGGCGGAGGGGCGTTCGAGCGCGCAGTGGGTCGACTTCGACTTCTACGGGCATCAGCTCGTGATCCACGCGCATCCGAAGACCGCATCGCAGGAAAGCGCGCATACGAACGCGGTCGACGGTCACGACGTGCCGGTGCCGCATTTCGGGATCGTGCTCGACTGGGCGAGCTGGGAAGCGCTGGCCGAGCGGCTGAGATCGTTCGGCGTGACCTTCGTGATCGAGCCGTATGTGCGCTTCCAGGGGCAGGTCGGCGAGCAGGCGACGATGTTCCTGTTCGATCCGTGCGGCAATGCACTCGAATTCAAGGCGTTCCGCGATATCGGCCAGTTGTTCGCGAAGTGACCGGCGGCGTTGTCGGCACCGATTGAAATTGGGTGCGAGAATGCGGCCTTCGGCTCGGCCGCGCACCTGCGCACCGGCCGGCGCCGCGCGCCGCACGGCATCCGTCCGTGCGCGCCGTTCTCCAGGGAATCCGTATGGACAGTCACATCGCTCCGGTGGAGCTGAAGAAAGCCTACCGTCTCCTCAACCACGGCCCGACCGTGCTCGTGTCGGCCCGCCACGACGGCGTCGACAACGTGATGGCCGCCGCGTGGGCGTGCGCGCTGGACTTCCTGCCGCCGAAGCTGACGGTCGTGCTCGACAAGTCCGCGAAGACGCGCGAGCTCGTCGAGCGCAGCGGCACGTTCGTGATCCAGGTGCCGACGGCCGCGCAACTGCAGCTCACGCACGCGGTCGGCAGCCACAGTCTCGCAGAGCGTCCGGACAAGCTGCGCGAGGCGGGCGTCACGCTGTTCGACGTCGAAGGTCACGACCTGCCGTTCGTCGCCGGCTGCTCGGGCTGGCTCGCGTGCAGGCTGGTTCCCGAGCCGCACAACCAGCAGACCTACGACCTGTTCATCGGCGAGGTGGTCGCGGCGTGGTCCGACACG
Source organism: Burkholderia sp. 572 (assembly GCF_040545135.1). Taxonomy (NCBI): domain Bacteria; kingdom Pseudomonadati; phylum Pseudomonadota; class Betaproteobacteria; order Burkholderiales; family Burkholderiaceae; genus Burkholderia; species Burkholderia sp. 572. The sequence continues at coordinate 105,825 of NZ_JBEPLH010000017.1, forward strand.
CGCGTGTTCCGCGACGGTCACTGGTATTTCGAATCGGCCGATCCGGCACTGCGCAGCCTGCACTACATCGCGGGCGGCAATTTCTATGCGATCGGCGAATCGCTGCACGTCGATCCGGACGTGAAGTAAGCCGAACCCGGCATCACGCGCGGGCGGGCTGTCCCGATCGGGGCGCGCGGTTCACGCGCGCTTTTTCAATTCCGTCAGCATGGTTTCCGCGAACGCCTGCGCGACGCGCGGCAGCGTGCGGCCGCGCTTCGTGACGAGCGCGATCGGCCGCACGAACGCGGGATCGTCGATCGGCTTCGCCACCAGCTCGGGCTCCGCGCGCACCTCGCGCGCGGTCGCGGGCAGGATCGTCACGCCGAGCCCGCCGCGCACCATCGCGACGGCCGTCATCATGTAGGTCGGCTCGCACGCGATGTCGGGCGTGCAGCCGGCCGCGTCTAGCGCGGCATCGACGACGCTGCGCACGCTCGTGCCCTGCGCGGTGAGCACGAGCGGCACGGCCGCGACATCGGCGGTGCTCACGCGGCGCTTGCGCGCGAGCGGATGATCTTTCGGGCACACGGCGACGAGCCGGTCGGCGCCCGCATACAGCACCTCCAGCGACGCATCGAACGTGTCGCCGCCCGTCAGTCCGAGATCGGCCTCCTCGTTGCGCACGAGCGCGGTGACGAGGCTCGCGACGCCGTCGCGGATCTCGAAGCCCGCGCGCGGCACGTCGCGCCGGAACGACTGGATCAGCTCCGGCAGCACGCTGGACGCGAAGGTCGGCAGGCACGCGAGCCGCACCGTGCCGCTCGTGCCTTCGCCGAGCGCGCGCGCGTCGCGCAGCACGCGCTCCATGTCGTCGAGCGAACGCTGCAGCAGCGGCAGCAGCTCGCGCCCGGTCTGCGTGAGCGCGACGCTGCGGCTGTTGCGGTCGAACAGGCGCGCGCCGACGATTTCCTCGAGCCGGCGGATCTGCACGGTCAGCGCCGGCTGCGACAGGTGCAGCCGCGCGGCGGCGCGCGTGAAGTTGCCGGCGTGCGCGACGGTGACGAACGCGCGAATGTCGCGAAGATTCAGATCCATAACGGTTCGTGATTGCTGCGATCAAATCATTTCAATTGTGCTATCGCTGCGCCGACCTTACGCTCGTCTCCAACAAAAGACAAGGTAGGAGACACGGATGCTGCCGTTACTCGGGCTTGGCACGATCGTCGTGCTGCTGGCCGCGATTCTGTCGAAGCGGATGTCGCCGCTCGTCGCGCTGATCATCGTGCCGATCGCCGCATCGCTGATCGGCGGCTTCGGGCTGCACACCAGCAAGTTCGTCATCGACGGGCTGAAGGGCCTCGCGCCCGTGGTCGGCATGTTCGTGTTCGCGATCCTCTATTTCGGCACGATCACCGACGCCGGCACGCTCGACCCGATCATCGACCGCATCCTGCGCGCGGTCGGCACGCGGCCGACGCGCATCGTGATGGGCACGACGCTGCTCGCGCTGCTGATCCACCTCGACGGCTCGGGCGCCGTGTGTTTCCTCGTGACGATTCCGGCCGTGCTGCCGCTGTACGACCGGCTGAAGATGGACCGGCGCGTGCTGGCCGCCGCGGTGTCGATGGCCGCGGGCATCAACTTCCTGCCGTGGACGGGGCCGATGATCCGCGCGTCCGCTTCGCTGCATCTGCCGGTGTCGGCGCTGTTCAATCCGCTGATCCCGGTGCAGGCGATCGGGCTCGTGTTCGTGTTCGGCGTCGCGTACTGGCTCGGGCGGCGCGAGGAGAAGCGGCTCGGCCTGTCGCGCGACGATGCGTCGATTCCGTTGCCGACCCGCGAGCTGACGCCCGACGAGCAGGCGCTGCGCCGGCCGCACCTGTTCTGGTTCAACCTCGTGCTCACGCTCGTCGTGCTCGGCACGATGGTCGTGATGGGCGAGAAGATCCCGCCGGCGATCATGTTCATGGTCGGGCTGTGCATCGCGCTGATGGTGAACTACCCGGACGTCGACATGCAGAGGAAGCGCATCGACGCGCATGCGCGCGCGGCGCTGATGATGGCCGGCATCCTGCTCGCGGCCGGCGTGTTCACGGGGATCATGCAGGGCAGCGGGATGCTGAAGGCGATGGCGCAGGCGGCGGTCGGCTTCGTGCCGCCGTCGATGGCCGGCCACATCCCGGTCGCGCTCGGCCTCGCGTCGATGCCGCTCAGCATGCTGTTCGATCCCGATTCGTTCTACTTCGGCGTCCTGCCCGTGATCGCGGAGGTGGCCGGCCAGCTCGGCGTACCGGCCGTGCAGGTCGGGCAGGCCGCGCTGCTCGGCCAGATGACCACCGGTTTCCCGGTCAGCCCGCTGACGCCCGCGACCTTCCTCGTCGTCGGCCTGTGCGGCATCGAGCTGGCCGAGCACCAGAAGTTCACGTTTCCGCTGCTGTTCGGCGCGTCGATCGTGATGACGATCGCGTGCGTCGTGCTGGGCATCTTTTGATTTTCACCGGCGGCGCACCCGCCGGACGACGACGGTATGGACATGACAGCAAAGCAACCTGAACGGCGCGTGCGCATCGGCGCGGGCGCCGGCTACTCGGGCGACCGGATCGAGCCCGCGGTCGAGCTGGCCGAACACGGGCAGCTCGACTATCTCGTCTTCGAATGCCTGGCCGAGCGCACGATCGCGATCGCGCAGCAGGCGCGGCGCCAGGACCCGTCGCTCGGCTACGACCCGCTGCTGGACGCGCGGATGCGCGCCGTGCTGCCGGTTGCCGTGCCGAAGGGCGTGCGCATCGTGTCGAACATGGGTGCGGCGAATCCGCGGGCGGCCGCACGGCGCACCGCACGGATCGCGCAATCGCTCGGCGTCGCCGGGCTGAAGGTCGCGGCCGTCGAAGGCGACGACGTGCTCGACGTCGTACTGCGCGGCGCGTTTCGCTTCGAGGAATCGGGCGACGACGTCGCCGCGTATCGCGACCGCATCGTGTCCGCGAACGCGTATCTCGGCGCCGCGCCGATCGTCGATGCGCTCGCGGCCGGCGCGGACGTCGTGCTGACCGGGCGCGTCGCCGATCCGTCGCTGTTCGCCGCGCCGCTGATCCACGCGTTCGGCTGGCGGATGGACGACTGGGACACGCTCGGGGCCGCGACGGTCGTCGGCCACCTGCTCGAATGCGCGGGGCAGGTGACGGGCGGTTATTTCGCCGACCCCGGCTACAAGGACGTGCCGAACCTCGCGCGGCTCGGGTTTCCGATCGGCGAAGTCGCGGCGGACGGCTCGGTCGTGATCACCAAGGTGCCGCACGCGGGCGGCCGCGTGAGCGCGGCGACCTGCAAGGAACAGCTGCTCTACGAGATACACGATCCGGCGCGGTACCTGCAGCCCGACGTCGTCGCGGATTTCACGCACGTCGCCGTCGCCGAGGAGGCGGCGGACCGCGTGCGCGTGACGGGCGGGCGCGGCACGGCGCGGCCCGACACGCTCAAGGTGTCGGTGGCGTATGTCGACGGCTGGATCGGCGAAGGCCAGATCTCGTACGGCGGCCCGGGCGCGCTCGAACGCGCGCGTCTCGCGCTCGGGATCGTCCGCGAGCGGCTGGCATTGACCGGCGTCGCCGCGACCGAGCTGCGCTTCGACCTGATCGGCGTCGATGCGCTGTATGGCGACGCGACGCCGGCCGTGCGCGGCGAGCCGGCCGAGGTGCGTGTGCGGGTGGCCGGCCGCGCGGCGAGCGCCGACGAAGCGGCGCGGATCGGCAATGAAGTCGAGACGCTCTATACGAACGGGCCGGCCGGCGGCGGAGGCGCGTTCAAGTCGACGCGCGAGGTGATCGCCGTGCAGTCGGTGCTGCTGCCGCGCGCGGCCGTGACGCCGTCGTTTTCATTCGTGGAGGCATGATGCAACTGCGTGAACTCGCGCATGCGCGCACCGGCGACAAGGGCAATACGCTGAACGTGTCGGTGATTTGCCGCGATCCGCGCCATTACGATCATCTGCGCACGCATCTGGGTGCCGATGCGGTGAAGGCGTGGCTCGCGGGTATCGTGCACGGCGACGTCGTGCGGTACGAACTGCCGGCGCTCGGGGCATTCAATTTCGTGCTGCGCGATGCGCTCGGTGGCGGCGTCACGCGCTCGCTCGCGCTCGACGCGCACGGCAAGTCGGTCAGTTCGGCGCTGCTGGCGATCGAGGTGCCGGAGCCGGCGTGACGGGCGTGACGGACGGCGCTGCCCGGGCGGGCGAGCCCCGTCACGGAATCAGCAACTCGCGAAGCCCGTCCGCATGCTCGATACGTTCGCCGGCGATGTGCAGGCGCTGGTCCCTGCGATAGTCGTAAACCGCGCGCGACGCGGCGAGCTGGTCGAAATCGAGCTCGATCGCGTGGCGCGATTCGCCGTTGCCGGCCTCGAAGATCAGGTTGCCGAACGGATCGGCCGCAAGGCTGCCCCCCGCGAACACGACGTCGTGCGTGCTGCCGCCGACGCGGTTGGCGACCACCGTGAACACCTGGTTTTCCATCGCCCGTGCCGTTGCCGACGTGCGGTGGACCGGGCGGTACGGTTCCATGTTGCCGTCGGTGATGAGGATCAGCTCGGCACCGAGTTCGGCGAGCGCGCGGCCGGTTTCGGGGAATTCGTTGTCGTAGCAGATCAGCAGGCCGATCCGCACGCCGTGCCATTCGATCGTCGCGTAGCGGTCGCCGGGCAGCACGACGCCGTGCTCGCTCACCCACAGGTGCGTCTTGCGGTAGCGCAGCGCGATGCCGTCCGGCGTGACGAGCACGGTGGTGTTGTAGAAGCGGCCGCCGTCGTTCTCGATCAGCCCGACCACGACGGCAACGTCGCGCGCGCGTGCGGCCGCGACGACCGCGCCGACGCTCGGGCCGTCGAGCGGCTCGGCGCATTCGGCCAGGTTCGACGGATCGAGGAAGCCGGTGAGCTGCGCTTCCGGAAACATCACGATGTCGGTGCCCGGTGCGCAGGTCGCGATCGCTTCGAGCGTGCGCTGCAGGTTGTAGTGCGTGTCGCCGTCGCGACCGGCGAGCTGGACGATGTCGAGCTTCAGTTTCATGGGCGATTTCGGTGGGCGGGGCCGGCGCGGCCGGCTCCGCAACGTTGGACGTCGGAACGCCCGAGTATGCGCCGAACCGCCGGTTTTCCCATCCCGCCGGCGTGTTAACCCGTCAGGGGTATTGATCCCGCGTACTGTCGCCGGCCTGGGCTCAACTTTTTTTGCCGGTCTGACCAGTCGAACCTCAAGTTGCATCGCGTGCGGTCGTTAAGGACGGTTGAGTGCCCATTTGACCAACCGAAAACAACGCGGCAACCGGAGATCAACGTCATCATGCTGTCATCGATTCGCGCCCGGATTCTGGCGACCTGCGTCGCCATCGTGGTCACGGCCCTGGCCGTGACAGGCGGCCTTGTGTACTACGTCGTCAAGCAGCACAACGACACGACCATCGACCAGAACCTGCAGTCCGTCCTGACCGGCCACGCGCTCGCGCTCGACGAGTGGGTCGCGAGCCGCGCGCAGCAGACCCAGGCGCTCGCGGACACGCTGACGCCGGGCGAAGGCGATCCGCTGCCGGCGCTGACGCTGCTCGGCAAATCGGGCGGTTTCCAGGTGCTCACGCTCGGCCTGCCGGATCGCACCGCGTATTCGAACGTCCCGCTCGCGGCCGGCTACGATCCGACCGCGCGCCCGTGGTTCAGGCAGGCGGTCGACGCAGGCCGGCTCGTCGTCACGGCGTTGTACCGCGACGCGTCGACCGGCAAGCCCGCGTTCGCGTTCGCCGCCCCGATCGTTCGCGGCGGCACGCTCAAGGGCGTGCTCGCGGCGAGCCTTTACATGGAGCGCGCGAGCGCGATCGTGGCGTCGATGCATCCGACGCCGTCGAGTTTCGCGTTCCTGGTCGACAAGAGCGGGCGCCTGATCGCGGGCGCCAAGACCGATCTGATCATGAAGCCGGCCGCCGAGCTGTCGCCCGAACTGACGCCGGAGCGTCTCGCCGGCCTGCAGAAGGCGACCGAACCGGTGGCGATCGACGTGGACGGCGTGACCAAGCTGCTCCGCGCGCGCCCGATCGCCGGGACGGACTGGTCGCTCGTCATGGCGCTCGACCGGTCGGACGTGACGGCCGGCATGCGCGCCGTCGCGACGACGACGCTCATTGCGATCCTCGTCGTCGCCTGCGTCGCGGCGGCACTCGTCGGCGCGTTGACGAACGCGGCATTCAAGCGCGTGCTGCTCGTGCGCGACGCGCTGACCGACGTCGCGAGCGGGAGCGGGGACCTGACGAAGCGGCTGCCGGCCGACGGCGGCGACGAGGCCGCGCAGATCGCGCGGGCCTTCAACCTGTTCGCCGAAAAGATCAGCGCGATCCTGCTGCAGATACGCGGATTCAGCGAATCCGTGAGCGTGGCGAGCGCGGAGATCGCGCAGGGCAACCAGGACCTGTCGAGCCGTACCGAACACGCGGCATCGAGCCTGCAGGAGACCGCGGCGGCGCTCGAGGAGATCGCCGGCACGGCGCGCAACTCGGCCGACGCGGCCACGCAGGTGAGCCGGCTGGCGGAATCGGCGTCGGGCGTTGCCGTACGCGGCGGCGAGGTGGTGAGCGAGGTGGTCGCGACGATGGACGAGATCACGAAGGCATCGGCCGAGATCTCGAACATCATCGGCGTGATCGACGGCATCGCGTTCCAGACCAACATCCTCGCGCTGAACGCGGCCGTCGAGGCGGCGCGCGCGCACGAGCACGGGCGAGGCTTCGCGGTCGTCGCGGGCGAGGTGCGCACGCTCGCGCAACGCAGCGCGGTGGCCGCCAGGGAAATCAAGCAGTTGATCCAGTCGTCCGTCGAGAAGATCGAAGGCGGATCGGGGCTCGTGAAGACGGCCGGCACGACGATGGACGAGATCGTCGAGGGCGTGCGCGGCATCACGAGCGTGATCGCGGAAATGACGGTCGCGGCGAACGAGCAGAGCACCGGGATCGCGCAGGTGAACCAGGCCGTGTCGCAGCTCGATCACTCGACGCAGCAGAACGCTGCCCTCGTCGAGGAGTCGGCTGCGGCCGCCGCGCTGTTGCGCGAGCAGGCGGCTCAGCTCGCGCAGACGGTCGGCGAATTCAAGCTCGCGGGTTCGCACCGGGCCGCGACGGCATCGGCATGATCCGGCCGCGGCCGTCGAAGGCCGCCGCAAAGAGGCACGCAGGGCGGCGAAAACGGGCGCGACGCAGCGCGCTATCCGTCGGTCTGCGCCTTCAGGAACAGTGAAAACAGTTCCGATTGCGAATTGATCGCGAGCTTCCCGTAGATGTTGCGCCGATGCACCTTGACCGTTTCGGCGGAAATCGACAGTTTGTTCGCGACTTCCTTGTTCGAGCGGCCGCTGAGGATCAGCCGGATCACGTCGAGTTCGCGCGCGGTGAGGGGCGTGCCGAGCCGCGCCATCGCCTGCTCGAAGCCATCGTGCGCGCCGGCCCGGCGCGGCGGCGCCTGCTCCGCGGAGGCGGGCTCGAACGCGAGCCGCTGCCGCATCAGCGCGGCCACCCACGGCCGGATCAGGTCGAGCAGCGCAACCTGCCCGGGGCTGAAGCGCCGCTTGCTGCCGAGCGACAGGCACAGCGTGCGCGCATCGTCGAGCACGACGTTGAACTGCACCTCGTCCTCGACGACGTTGTGCGTGAAATAGAGCGTGTAGTACTCGGTATCGCGAAAGCATTCGGGCGCGACGTCCGACAGCCGGAACAGGCCGCTCCTCGGCGCGTCGCGGTTCGCGATGTAGAACGGGTCGAGCTGGTACAGGCCCTGCACGTAGTCGCGGAACAGCGGGTCGGGGCCGCCGCCTTCGTACGGGCATTCGGCGAACACCTGCGGGCGGCCGTCGCCGAAGGTCAGCACGACCCAGCTGTCGACCGCGACGTATTCCTCGATCAGCCGGATCAGCGCCAGCCAGAAGCCCGGCTGGTCGAGCGACTCGATGAGCCGCCCGACCGAACGATGCCACGCGACATCCTGCAAGGTGAGGTTCATGCGGTTTCCGGGTCGGCGGGACCGGTCGGCGCGCGTCGCGCCGTCGCACCGTGCGCATCGACCTGTCCGGGGATGAAGAACGAGATCGTAACGCCGGGCGACGCGAATGGCGAGGCCGCGCACGGTCGCCGTCTCCTGATAAGCTATCGCGATTCCGAGATGGAGAAGTCGATGACTCCCAGCGCCAATACAACTACAAACGCCCATTCCAATATCGATATGACGACGATGCCCCTGACGGGCCAGCCGCTCGACACACTGATGAACCGGCTCGAAGCCGATCTCGAGGAAAGCGATTCGAGCCGCGAGAGCGACCTTGCGGCACGACTGCGTGCGCAGCCGTTGCGTGCCGATTCGCTCGACGCGATCGCGCGCCTGCACACGCTGTGGATGCACGCCGGCGATCCGGCCGCCGCGCGCGCCGTGCTCGACGAGGACGGCACGGGCGTGCACGACGCGGCGCCGCCCGAGGCGCGGCCCGACATCCGCATGCAACTCGCGCTATACCGGCTGCAGGTCGCCCGGCACCTGGGCGAGAACGACGCCGTCACCGAGGCGATCGGCCAGATGCACGACGTCTTGCGCACGTCGCCGACGCTCGATGCCGATCGCTACGTCCGCGCACGCATTCTCGATACGCTCGAATTCGACCACGCGGAGCATGCGCTCGACGCGATCGAACTGCGGCATGCGCTGAACCGCGCGATTGCCGGCCGCGCCACGTTTCGCGCGTGGGACGAGGCGAACCGGCAATGCCTGCGCGCGTGGGCACTGCGGCGTCTCGACCGGGACGACGACGCGCGTGCGGCGGCCGAGGCCGCGGTGGCTGCGATGGCATCGGCAGCGGCGGACCAGGACATCGACGCCGACGACTGGCTGCGGATCGGCCGGGCGATGATCGAGATCGCGCCGTTGCAGTTCGACACCATTCGCCAGGCCGTCGAGTCGCGCATTGCCGACTGGGCGCTGCCGCCTCGCCGCGAGGCCGAGGTGAGGCTGGCGCGGCTCGCCGCGCGGGCGGCACACGCGCAAGGCGATCTCGCGGGCGCGCTGGCCCGTTGCGAGATGGCGCGCCACAGCCTCGAATCGGACGGCGGAGACGACTTCATCGAATACGAACTGCCGTGGCTGCTTGAGGCGGGCCGTTTCGACGAGGCAGGGCGCAGGGCGTTCTTCCACGTGTACCAGATCGAAAGCAGCATGCTCGACCGGGTCGGGCAGATCATCCATGCACGCCTGGCCGAGCCGACCGACACGTCGGTCTGGTGGCCGCTGTGCGCGATGCGCGCAGCGGGTTTCCAGCCGACGCTCGAGCGGCTCGTCGAACTCGGCGCGGAAGGGCCCGACGCGCTGGCCGCGCGTTCGCCGACCCATGGCGAGATCTTTGCCGCGTTCGGCTCGCTCGAAGGCGACGCGTTGCGCTACGCGATCGCCGACGCCGCGCGCGAGGTCGCACTGCGGCGCGCGCCCGGCCATCCGTGGATCGCGCGGCTCGCGGCCGTCTACGACGGCGAAACCGGCCGCATCGACGCGACGACCCAGGCCGCGCGCCTGCTCGCGGCCGCGCAGGAAGGCGAGATGTACGACAACCGCACCGGGTTCATGCTGACCGATGCGCGCATTCGGGCGCTGGGTGTCGCCGCCGCGATGAAGCTGCCGCCGCCGCCGCTGCGCAGCGGCTTGTGGAGCTACGGCTACGCGTGCTCGATCGAGGACAGGGCCGAGGAGGCGATCGACGCGCTGCCGGCCGCGGAACAGGCGCCGGTACGCGCCGATCTCGAGCGCCTGAAGATCGCCGCGTACGAGCAGGGCCGCGCCTGCATGGAGCGCTTCTTCGAGACGGGCAACGGCCATCCGTACGATGCGTGCGCGCACCTGTATTCGATGCTCTGCAACAACCTCGCGATCCTCTATCGCGGCGAGGAGCGCTACGACGAAGCGCTGGTCCTGCATCGCAACGGGATCGCGGCGAGTTCGTTTGCCGAGCATTACGACGGGGTGCGCTACGTGCTCGCGTGCCAGGAGAAGGATGAAGAGATGCTCGAAGCCGCCGAGCAGCTGTGGCACTACGCCGCCGAATACGGTTACAGCCGGCACGAGCCGAACTGGTACGTGCGCGACGTGGTGCGCGCGCTGTACCGCGTCGATCGCTGCAACGAATTGCCGATCTGGCTCGAGCGCCTCGTCGGCTGGCAGCGCGAGCACGACCAGCTCGACGGCAGGTTGCCCGACGAGGCACTGATTGCCCGCCTCGTGTTCGCGGCCCACATGTCGGAGTCGCATCCGGACCAGGCATCGGCGCTGTACGACGCCGCGCGTGCGCAGGCCGACGCGTCGCGCGATCTGAACGTGCTGCTCCGGGCCGCCGACGCGGCGTACGAACTGGGCCGCCAGCCGGACGCGAAATATTTCTACGAACGGGTGCTCGCCGGCAACCGGCACGCCGCCGAACCGCTCGACCTGAAGATGGACGTGATCGAGCGGCGGATCAGCGAGGCCGGTGCGCCGCCTGCGGCGGCGGGCCCGACGACGGCCGCGCCGGGCAAGCGCTGGTGGAAGTTCTGGCAATGACGGCCGTCGGTCGGCGGGCCGGCTATGCGCCGCGCAACGCGCTGAACGCCGATGCGCTGAAAGCGGCGATCGCCGCGCGCAGCACCGCGCGAGGCGATGCCGACGCGGTGCGCGCGTGGCTGCTCAACCATTTCTACCGGCACGTCGTCGCGAACTTCGAGCCGGCACGCACGATCGGGTCGCTCGACGACGCGCGGCAGGCGCTCGGTAACGCCGCGCCGCCGGCGTGGGTCGCGCGGCGCTTCGGTGCGGACGCGAAGACGATCGGCGAAGCCGACGCCGGCAGGCTGGCGCCCGTCGTCTGGGTCGACCCGGGCGATCCGCAGCTTCTCGCGCTCGAAACCACGCTCGTCGAGTTTCTCGAGTCGCGCAAGGGGACCGGGCTCGAGGGCAAGCTCGACCGCGTCAATTGCCCGCAGGCGCTCGCGATGTGGGAACGCGAGCATGCGGAGATGGCGGCCCGGATTGCGCGCGGCTGGCGCGAGAGCCAGCCCGATGCGCTGCGCACCTGGTGTGAAACCGCGAACGGCCGCTTCGTCGAATTCCTGCCCGACAGCGCGCTGCTGCGCGCCGAAATGGCGTTCGAGAGTTACGTGATGCGCCATTGCCTCGGCCAGTTCGCCGACCGGCAGGCGCTGACGGGCGGCTACGGCGGGCGCTACGCGGAAGCGATCGAGGCGCGCACGCTGCGGCTGCTGAGCTTCCGGGACGCGAGCGGCCAGCCGCACATCACGATCAGTGTCGCGATGCGCGCGGACGGCGGCCTCGACGTCGATCAGGTCAAGGGCAAGCAGAACCGGCCGCCGGTCGAGCGCTATGTCGACGACGTGCTGGCGTGCCTGAATACGCTGGGGACGACGGATAACACGCCGCCCGACTGCATCGCGCTCGGCGTGGTCCATACGGCGTCGGGGTGGTGCAGGATCGAGGACGTGACGGATGCCGCGTCGCAAGCACGGCTCGTCGCGCGCCATCCGCAATTGTTCGGGCGGCTCGCCGAGCCGACGCCGACCGTCGAGTGGCTGGTCGCCGCGCGGCAGCCCGAACTGCTGCAGGCGCGGCCGCCGCGCGCCGGCTTGGTGCGTTACGCGGTGCGCGCGACGCTGGCGCCCGCGGTGCCGTCCGCGCAACGGGACGACGCACGGCCCGCCTTTGCGACCGAGAACGTGCGCTGGCCCGGCTACGACGCGCCGCACGGCGCCAGTGCCGGCGAATGACGGGGCGAAGACTATGACATTCAAGCTGATCGTCGCGTTGTTCGTGCTGTGGCGTATCGTGCGCTACCTCCGCCGGCGCGGTGCGCGTCATTCGACCTTGTCCGCCCGCAAGCACTGGGCGCTGCTGCTCGCGCATCCGTACGTGGAGGCGACCGGGTTCTCGGGTTTCGACGATGCGGATACGAGCCACCTGAACGACACGTCGCGCAAGTTCCTGCGCGCGCAGATGCTGCATCAGATGGAGTTGCGCACCGACGCGACGGACGACGATGCGCGCGCGCACCTCGCACGCGTGCTCGAGACGCAATGGTTTCGGGCCGACCTGCATGCGCTGCAGCCGACCGACGACCCGCGTGCCGCACTCGCGTTCGCCTGTGCGCGGATGGCGTTCCTCGCGCGCGTGGCGATGCTGATGGGCTGGACCGAGCCGGACACCGCGTGGCGTGTGCTGTTGCTCAACGCGCAGCGCGCGCAGGATTGTTTCGGCAGCTGGACGGACTTCGGTAGCGCGTATATCGCGGGCCGCAAGCAGTGGGTGGCCGGGTTTCGCGCCGACCCGTTCGGCAAGGCGTTCGACGACGCCACGCTGCAGCGCTGGCTTGCACCGGGTGACGGTGTGTGGGGGCGGGCGGCATGGCCGGGGCTGGCGGCGTTCGATCCCGAACCGGTCGCGCAACCTCGGTGACGCGTCGATGCCGCCAGCCGTTCACTTCGCATACCGCTTTCCGTTCCTGCCGACGCCGACATGATTTCATCGGTTTATCCCCTGTTGCGACGTCTGGCGCTGTCCGTTGCGTGTGCGGCGCCGGCGACGGTGCTGCCCGCGACGGCGCAGGCGGTCGAGCCGGTCGCGGCCGACCGCCTGCTGCGCACGTTCCTCCACGACCACTACGGCAACTGGCGCGCGGACCGCAAGGGCTGGCAGTCGGACGCGGGCGATTTCATTCATTCGCCGTGCGGGTCGCTGCGCGTCGCGACCGCCGACGGCCCGCGGTATCTGCTCGCGGTGTGCGGCGAGACCGAGGCCGCCGTGCAGGACGGCATGCCGGGGATGGATTCGGACGGCACGACGGGCACCATCGACCTGTACGTGCTGAAGCCCGCGGCGGACGGCAAGACGCTCGAGCCGGTGGTGAAGAAGACGGATATTGCGTCCGGCAAGCGCGGCGAGCCGGGTACGGTGCGCATCGAGCGGTACGGCCCGCACCTGTTCGGCTTCACGATCGGCGACGGCGTCACGCTGCAGGGCTATACGATGGCGATGCGATCGATCTGGCTGCCGGTCGGCAACGCGATCGTCGAGGCGGCGCCGCGCATCGACGAAGCGCTCGACAACACGGGGTCGCTCGATTGCGGGAACGCGAAGTCGCATTGCGAGAGCCGCACGTTTTCGATCGTGCCCGACACGACCGGCACCGGCGACGTCTATCCGCTGACGGTCACGGAAACGGGCTCGCGCGGCGACAAGGCGATTCACGCGCGCTACACGGTGACGTTCGACGCGGCGCGCGGCCGCTACGTGGTGCCGAAGGCGTTGCGCGCAGGATACTGACCGTTCGCGCGAAGGAACGGGCGGCGCGGTGCCGCCCGCCTGTCACACGTACAGATACCGGACGAGGTGGAAGAACACCGGCGCGGCGAAGCAGATCGAGTCGACGCGATCGAGCATCCCGCCGTGGCCCGCGATCATCGAACCCCAGTCCTTGGTGCCGAGCGAGCGCTTGACCGCCGACAGCACGAGGCCGCCGACGAAGCCCGCGATCACGATCGCGAGCGAGATCCCGAACGCGGCGCCGAAACTGAACGGCGTCACGCGATATAGCGACGCGCCGCACAGCGTCGCGAGCAGCCCGCCGCCGACGAACCCCTCGATCGTCTTGGACGGCGACAGCTGCGGCGCGATCTTGCGGCGCCCGAACAGCTTGCCGACGACATACTGCAGCACGTCGCTGATCTGCACGACGAGCAGGAAGAAGAACAGCAGCAGCGCGTTCTGTCCCGTGTAGCGCGGAATGTCGAGGATCAGCACGGCCGGCGCGTGGCTCAGCCCGTACACGCACACCATCAGCGCCCAGTTGATCTTCGCGTTGCGGCTCAGGAATTCGCGCGTGTCCTGCGTGAGCGCCGACACGAGCGACATCGCGAAGAACAGGTGCACGGGCACGAAGATCGAGTACATCCCGTACCAGTTGATCCCGAGCAGCAGGTATTGCACGGGGATCGCGACGAAGAACGCGATGAACAGCGTCGTGTGGTCGCTCGCGGTCGTCGGCGTGAGCGTGATGAATTCGCGCAGCGTCAGGTAGGACAGCACCGCGAACACGAGATACGTGACGTTGTTGCCGAGGCTGATCGCGATGACCATGATCGCGATCATCGCCCACCACGCACGGATGCGCTGGTTCAGGTTGACGATGGTCGCGCTCGTGCCGCCGCTGCGCGCGCCGAGGATCGCGCCGATCACGGTGGCGATGACGAGCACGCCCGTGACGCCCGCGACCAGTTCCCAGAAGAGAGTTCGCATGGGGGATATCCGGAAAAGGGAAAGGAGGGGGCGGTGTTCAGCCGGCCGGCCGCTGCGGCGGCGCGAGCGCGACGACCGCGTCGCGCATGCGGGCGAGGAACGTCGGCTTGTCTTCCTGGGCACCGAGCGCATCGTTCGCGCCGAAGTGCACCTTGCAGATCAGCGGCACCGGCCAGATCGCACCCTTCGGCATGATCCGTTGCAGGTTCTCGAGATAGACGGGCGCGAGCGCGACGTCCGGAAACTCGGTCGCGAGGTGGAACAGCCCGCTCTTGAACGGTTGCGGCAGGATCTCGGCGCCGCGCGTGCCTTCCGGGAAGATGATGATCGAATGGCCCTGCCGGAGCGCGTCGCGCACGGGGTCGAGCGGATCGCCGCCGGATTCCCGGTGGCGATCGATCAGCACGACGTTCAGCAGCTTCTGCGCGATGTGGCGCTTCGCGTCGCTGCTGTCCCAGTAGTCGCGCGCGGCGACGGGCCGCACGACCGCGCGCACGTCGCGCGGCAGCGCGGCGAGGATCGCGAGCGTGTCGATGTGGCTCGTGTGGTTCGAGAAGTAGATCTTCTGCGTGGGGGACGGCGGCGCCTGATGCCAGACCGGATACGCGCCGGCGACGAGCCGCACGATGGACAGCAGGAAGTCGCGCTGCCAGACGTTGAGTATGTTCATCGGCGTCGCGCCTCCTGCCTGCCTGCATGGCCCGCGGCGCATGCGCGGCGGGCGGAACCCCGGAATGCCGGCGCGGCAGGATGCGCGCCTGACGGCCCTTGTTTAAATTTTTTCAAATTCGTGGCTGCCTGTCGCAGGTCCGCGATAATCGGACGATTCGCCGCCACACGCTGTTGCGTCGCGGCGAATGCGCCGGTCGGCGGCGTGATAATCGGCTGTTGCACGAGTGCCCGTTTGCAGTTCGAATGGATCGTGCTGCGCTCGGGCCAGCGGATTATCGCGAGTTTCCGTCAAAAACGCCAGATTGGCGCCGCGCTTGCGCGCCGGGCGCATGCTTGACGCATCGGGGCCGCTCGGCGACGATTAGGGCCGTCCATGGAAGGCCGTCCAGGGCCGTTTCGCCGCCCGGGGCATGGCGGCGGGAAAGGTGTCCGACTGTGCCGCGTGAATAGAACGAATACGAAACGATGAGCCTCTACGCACTCAAACCCAAATTCCAGAACCGCCTGCGCCCGTTCGCGAACTCGCTCGCCGAGCGCGGCGTCACGGCCAACCAGGTCACGCTGTTCGCGGCCGGCGGCTCGATCGTCGTCGGCGCGCTCGCCGGGCTCGGCGTGTTTGCCCGCGCGCTGTTCCTGCTGATCCCGCTGTGGCTGTTCGTGCGGATGGCGCTCAATGCGATCGACGGGATGCTCGCGCGCGAGCACAACCAGAAGAGCACGCTCGGCGCGTACCTGAACGAACTCGGCGACGTCGTGTCCGATGTCGCGCTGGTGCTGCCGTTTCTCGCGATTCCGGCGTTCGCTCCGGCAGACGTCTGGCTGTTCGCGCTGACGGCGGTGATCGTCGAATGCGCGGGGCTGATCGGCCCGCTGGTCGGCGCGAGCCGCCGCTACGACGGCCCGTTCGGCAAGAGCGACCGCGCGCTCGCCCTCGGCGCGTTCGCGCTGTGGATCGGGCTCGGGTTTCCGGTCGGCGGCGTCGCCGCATGGCTGTGGCGGCTGCTGATTGTGCTGTCGATCGTGACCGTGGTCCGGCGCGTGCAGGCCGGCATCGCGGAAAAGGGCGGTTGAAAGGGTAGTCAAGGCAGTCAAAGGCAGTGGCGGTACCGGGCGCCGGAGGGCGGCGCACCATGATTCGAATAACGAAACGAGAGAAAAACGCATGAGCGCACGCCTGGCCCGCGAGGCCGACTTCATCACGCACGACGGCGAAACGCTGTTCTATCGTCACTGGCCCGCAACGGGCCCGCGCTGCCGCGGCGCCATCGTGCTGCTGCATCGCGGCCACGAACATTCGGCGCGCGTCGCGCATCTCGTCGACGAGCTCGACCTGCCGGATTTCGCGTTCTTCGCGTGGGATGCGCGCGGCCACGGCCGCTCGCCCGGCGCACGCGGCTACAGCCCGAGCGCGGCCGCGTCGGTACGCGACCTGCAGACCTTCGTCGAACATATCCGCGACACGCACGGCATCGCGATCGAGGACATGGCCGTGGTCGGCCAGAGCGTCGGCGCGGTGCTCGCGGCCACCTGGGTGCACGACTACGCGCCGCCGATCCGCGCGCTCGTCGTCGCGTCGCCGGCGTTTCACATCAAGCTCTACGTGCCGTTCGCGCGGCCGGGCCTGCGGCTGATGCACAAGCTGCGCGGGCTGTTCTACGTGAACAGCTACGTGAAGCCGAAATTCCTCACGCACGATCCCGAGCGGATCGCGAGTTATGCGTCCGATCCGCTGATCACGCGGCCGATCGCGGTCAACATGCTGCTCGACCTGCACGACACCGCGCAGCGGATCGTCGCCGATGCGGCCGCGATCACCGTGCCGACGCAACTGCTGATCTCGGGCGCGGACTGGGTCGTGCATCGCGGCCCGCAGGACCGTTTCTTCGAACGCCTGGGCGCCGCGCGCAAGGAGCGCATCGTGCTGCCGGGCTTCTATCACGACACGCTCGGCGAACGCGATCGCGCGCAGGCGCTCGCGCCGCTGCGCGCATTCGTGCTGCGCGAATTCGATGCGCCGAGCCCGCGCGTGTCGCTCGCCGATGCCGACCGGCGCGGTGCGTTCCACGATGAATACGCGGCGCTCGGCCGGCCGCCCGCGAATGCGTTCGCGCGTGCGTACTGGGCGCTCACGCGAGCCGGCCTGAAGGCCGGCGGCGCGCTGTCGGACGGTATCGCGCTCGGGCTGCGGCTCGGTTTCGATTCGGGCTCGACGCTCGATTACGTGTATCGCAACCGCGCGCAGGGGCGGCTCGGCGTCGGTGCGCTGATCGACCGCACGTATCTCGATTCGCCGGGCTGGGTCGGCATCCGCCAGCGCAAGGTGCATCTGCAGGAGCTGATCGGCGCGGCGATCGGCCGCCTGCGCGGCCACGGCACGCCGGTGCGGATCGTCGACATCGCGGCCGGGCACGGGCGCTACGTGCTCGACGCGATCGCGTCGGCCGCCGAGCGTGACGGCGCGGCGCCCGACGACATCACGCTGCGCGACTACAGCCCGCCGAACGTCGAGGCCGGGCGCGTGCTGATCGCGCAGCGCGGCCTCGAGCCGATCGCGCGCTTCGAGCGCGGTGACGCGTTCGACGAGGCGTCGCTCGCGACGCTCGAGCCGCGTCCGACGCTCGCGATCGTGTCGGGCCTCTACGAACTGTTCGGCGAGAACGCGCTGATCGAGCGCTCGCTGCGCGGGCTCGCGCAGGCCGTGCCGCCGGGCGGTTATCTCGTCTATACGGGGCAGCCGTGGCATCCGCAGCTCGAATTCATCGCACGCGCACTGAACAATCACCGCGGCGAGGCGACCTGGGTGATGCGCCGCCGCTCGCAGGCCGAGATGGACGAACTCGTCGCGCGCGCGGGGTTCCGCAAGCTCGACCAGCGGATCGACGAAATGGGTATTTTCACGGTCAGCCTCGCGCAGCGGGTCGACGCGTCATGAGCGAATTCGGCGGCGACGCGCGCGGCCTGGCGGCGCAGACGTCGGCGGCCGGCGCACGCGACGCGTCGTTCGCGCTGCGTCTCGGCTGGCTCGCGGTGATGGGCGCCGTGTTCTTCTCGACCTACGGCTTCGCGAACTGGCTCGCCGCGCGCCGCGTGGCGGTGCCGACCTTCGCGTTCGGCTGGGAGCACGCGATCCCGTTCGTGCCGTGGACGATCGTGCCGTACTGGTCGATCGACCTGCTGTATGCGCTGTCGTTCTTCTTCTGGACGCGCCGCGCCGACCTGCTCGATCACGTGAAACGGCTGTTGACCGTGCAACTGGTATCGGTCGCGTGCTTCATCGCGTGGCCGCTGCGCTTCGGGTTCGAGCGGCCCGACGCGGGCGGCGTGGCCGGTGCGCTGTTCACGCTGCTGATGGGGTTCGACAAGCCGTTCAACCAGGCGCCGTCGCTGCACATCGGGCTGCTCGTCGTGCTGTGGGCCGTCTATGCGAAGCACGTGCGCGGCACGCTCGCGCGCGTCGTGCTCCACCTGTGGTTCGCGGCGATCGGCGTGTCGGTGCTGACGACCTACCAGCATCACGCGATCGACGTGCCGACCGGTGCGGCCGTCGGCTGTCTCGCGCTGTTCCTGTTCCCGCTGCGCGATGCCGCGGGCCGGCTGCCGGGCGCCGATGCGTCGCCGGGCGCGGCCGGCCGCGCGCTCGCGCGTCGTTATGCGCTCGGCGCGGCGGCGGTCGCGCTCGTGGCGCTCTGGTGCGTGCCGCGCGCGCCCGGCTGGGCGCTGGCGGCCGGGTGGGTCGCGCTGGCGCTCGCGTGTGTCGCGTGGATCTACCGGCGCGGCGCACCCGGCGCGTTCCAGAAGGATGCGCACGGGCGTTTCCCGGTCGTCATCCGCTGGCTGCTCGCGCCGACGATCGCCGGCGCATTCGTCAATTCGCGGCTGTGGACGTTCCGGCAGCCGGCGCCGGTGCGGATCGACGAACGCGTGTCGCTCGGCCGCACGCCGACCACATCCGACGTGCGCCGCCACGGTTTCACGGCACTGGTCGACCTGACGGCCGAAATGCCGCGCTGGGCGGCGGCCGATGCATCACTTGCCTATACGAGCGTGCCGCAGCTCGACCTCGTCGCGCCGACGGCCGCGCAACTTGCGCAGGCCGTCGCGGCGCTCGAACGCCTGCACGGGGAAGGGCGCGACGTGCTGGTCTGCTGCGCGCTCGGCTACGGGCGCAGCGTGCTGTGCGCGGCCGCGTGGCTGGCGGCGCGACGCGGGTTCGGCGATGCGCGCGACGCGCTGGCCGCGGTGCGTGCGGTGCGGCCGCATGCGGTGTGGTCGGACGACGGCGTGGCCGTGCTGCAGCACTGGATCGATCACCGCCGCGGCGCGGGAGGTGTGTGATGCGCGACCCGTCCGCGCCATTCAGGATTGCCGCCGCGCGCGGCGCGCTCGATGCGGGCGCGTGGGCGATCGCGGCCGCACTGGCCGCGGCCGGCGCGGGCTGGTGGATCGCATCGGGCTGGGCGCCGGCGACGGTCGCGCGCGTGCTGCTGGCCGTCGTCAGCACCGGGTCGGGGATCGCGGCGCTGTGGGTTGCGGTGCGGATCGAGATCGACCGCCGGCTGTTCGCCGCGCTTGCGCGCGCGGTGGCCGGCGACGCATCGGGCGACGACGCCCTCGCCGCGCTCGACCGCGCGCTTGCCGATCTCGGCTGGATCGACGCGTCGAAGGCCGGACGTGCGCTCGACGCACGCGTGCGCGGCGCGGTCGGGCTGTGCCGCGCAGGTGTGCTCGTCGCGATCGTGCAGTGGCTCGTGGTCGGGCTCGCGATTGCCGTTTCGCAGATCGGCTAGTCAGCGGCCGTGTGAGCTCGCCGCGCGTGGTCGACGCTGTCGTTCCGGCCGCCCGTGCATCGAGGAAGCCGTCTTCGAGTGCGCGTTACGCGTGAGCCGTCCGCTGCGACCGCGTGCGCTTCACCTCATACATCGCCTGGTCCGCATGCTCGATCAGCGCGGTCATGTCGGTGCCGTCGTCGGGCAGCAGCGCGATCCCGACGCTGACGCCGAGCCGCAGCGGGCGCCCCTCGAATTCGAACGGTTCGCTCACCTGGCGCGCGAGCCGCGTGCTTTGCGCATGCGCATCGTCGCGGTTGCCGATGTTCGGCAGGATCACCGCGAATTCGTCGCCGCCGATGCGCGCGACCGTATCTGAGCGCCGCACCGCGCCCTGCATCCGCGTGGCGATCTCGCGCAGCGCCGCGTCGCCCGCGCGGTGGCCGAACCCGTCATTGATCGGCTTCAGCCCGTCCATGTCGATGTTGAGGATGCCGAGCCGGCCGTTCGCGCGCAGCGTCGTGTGCATCGACTGCCGCAGGCGGTCGTAGAACAGCGCGCGGTTCGGCAGGCCCGTGAGCGCGTCGTGCGTCGCGCGCATGTAGAGTTCGTTCGCCTCGTTGCGCGCCGCGTAGAACATCGCGGCGGCGATCAGGTCGGCCGTCAGCCGCAGCGTGCCGGCATCGGCTGGCGAAAAGCCGTCGACTTCCGGCGACATCACCTTCAGCACGCCGACCGTCGTGTCGGCATGGGTGAGCGGCATCACGAGCATCGAGCGCAGGCCGACGCGCCGGCATGCGTCGCGATCGACGCGCGGGTCGGTTTCCGAATCGATGCAGTGCAGCAGCTCGCCTTGCTGCACGCACAGGCCGGACAGGCTGCCCGAGCGCCGCAGCCGCAGGCCGAGCATCCCGGCCGCGGTGCCCGACGCGGCGCGGTACACCATGTCGTCACCCTCGGCGAATTCGACCGCGGCGGCGCTCGCACCGGTGAGCTGCGGCACCTGCTCGGCCACATAGGCCATCACGCTGCCGAGGTCGAGGCCGAGCTTCGCGATCTCGGTCTGGGCGGCAATGATGCGCAGCAGGGTATCGGGGGACGGAGTGGCGGTGTCGGCGATTTGATTCAAGTCAGTTTTCCGTGAAAGAAAGCACGTCCGGCGGCACGGGATTGCGGTAGCATACGCGCCGCTTCGCGGCGGCGCGTTCCGGGGCGGTCTGCAACGAACCGCCGCCGGCCGGCCGAACCGCGCCGGCAGTATGCCGTTCGGCCCGTCGGGCGACAACGGCGCAATTCTTACCATTCATCCCTCTCGCGCAGCATTTTCGACTGGATTGAGGTTTTTTTCGCTTCATCGTCGCGAATCGGGGTGAGTTTTGTCCTATTTTTGAGATAGTGTGACGAATGGGCGCGTGCCGGTGCCAGGCGCGCGCGCAGCACGATGACAGGCGATTAAAGAAATCGCCGCATCGTTTCGATAAATGAATCAGGCCAGTTGGATAGATATGAGGGGAAGCAGTGGGATTGTTCACTCACGGGCATAGCTGCTTTGCGCGCATCGGTTCCGATGCAACGAATGACCTGACGATCCTGACGAAACGGAGCGGCGCATGAAGCCGGCCGTGTCGCTGTTCGTCCTGTCGGCCGCCATGGTCGGCGCGTTTCACGCCGCCGCGCTGTCGGCCGCACCGATGCCGGCCGTGCCGGCCGCCGCCGCGGCCTCGGGCGCGATGCCGGTGCCGGTGCTCGCGGCCGCGCCCGCGGCGGCCAGTGCGCCGTCCGCCGGCTTGCCGGCGACGACGGTGCACCTGCCGTTCGCGTCGCTCGGTGCGTTCGATCCGCTGCGCCTGCGCGGCGCCGACGACGCGCGCACGATCAACGCAGGCGTGCGGCTCGACCGCGTGGTCACCGGCGCGCGGCTGCGCCTGACCTACGCCTATTCACCGTCGCTGGTGTTCCCGATGTCGCACCTGAAGGTGTCGGTGAACGGCGAGGTGATCGCGACCGTTCCGTTCGACGCCGCGCAGGCGGGCCGGACGGTCACGCAGGAAATCCCGATCGATCCGCGCTATTTCTCGGATTTCAACCAGATCGGCCTGCGCCTGATCGCGCACTACACGCTCGACCATTGCGAGGATCCGTCGAACTCGGCGCTGTGGGCCGACGTGAGCCCGAAGAGCGAGCTGATCCTCGACGAGTCGCCGGTGCGCCTGCCGAACGATCTCGCGCTGCTGCCCGCGCCGTTCTTCGACCGGCGCGACAACGGCCGCGTGCGGTTGCCGTTCGTGCTGCCGGCGTCGCCGGATTCGGCGACGCTGCGCAGCGCGGGCGTGCTCGCGTCGTGGTTCGGCGCGCTGGCCGATTACCGGCATGCGCGGTTCCCGGTGTCGTCCGGGCTGCCGACGGACGACCAGGCGGTGGTGATCGGCACGGCCGCGACGCTGCCGGCCGGCCTCGCGCTGCCGTCGATCAACGGCCCGCTGCTCGCGGTGGCGGACAACCCGGCCGCGCCGGGGCGCAAGCTGCTCGTCGTCACGGGCCGCACGGCGGCCGAGGTCGACGATGCGGTCGCGACGCTCGTGCTGGGCCGCGCGGCGCTGTCGGGGCCGGCGGCGACGGTCGCGCACGTCGATCCCGGCGCGCCGCGCAAGCCGTACGACGCGCCGCGCTGGCTACCCGTGAACCGGCCGATCGCGTTCCGCGAGCTCGTATCCGATACGCGCCAGCTGGAAGTGCGCGGCACGACGCCCGACGCAATCCGCCTGAACCTGCGCGTGCCGGCCGATCTGCATTCGTGGAACGGCGCGGGCGTGCCGATCACGCTGCGCTACCGCTACACGGCGCCGACCGTGCAGGACAACTCGACGCTCGCCGTCGAGATCAACGAGCAACTCGTGAAGTCGTACCGGCTCGGGCCGGCCCAAGCCGAGGACGCGCACGGCCGCATGCAGCTGCCGCTGCTGTCGGTGCCCGAAGGGCGCGTGACGAGCGACGTCGACATCCCGGCGTTCCGGGTCGGCAGCGGCAACCAGCTGCAGTTCCGCTTCACGCTCGACTCGCAGAAGACGGGCCTGTGCTCGAGCACGGCGACCGAGCCGCAGCGCGCGGCGATCGATCCCGATTCGACGATCGACTTCTCGCACTTCGTCCATTACGCGCAATTGCCGAACCTCGCGTTCTTCGCGAACAGCGGCTTCCCGTTCACGCGCTTCGCCGACCTGTCGCAGACGGCCGTCGTGATGCCCGACCGGCCGTCGCCGCAGGAGCTCGAGGCCTACCTGACGATGCTCGGCCACATGGGCGAATGGACCGGGTTTCCGGCCCTGCGCGTGCAGGTCGCGCGGCCCGGCGACGTCGCCGCGCTGTCGGGCAGCAAGGACCTGCTCGTGATCGACGGCTCGCCCGCGTCGCCGCTGCTCGCGCACTGGCGCTCGGCGCTGCCGCTCGTGATCGGCGAGCAGGGCAGCGCGGGCGGCGAAGGCACCGCGCGCATCGCGTTCTCGGTGAAGGAGCGCTGGCGCAACGGCGTCGGCCTGGCCGAAGGCGGCGCGCACATCGAGCAGACGGGTTCGCTCGCGGCGCTTGCCGGGTTCGAGCTGCCGGGCAGCCGGGGGCGCAGCGTGGTCGCGCTGACGGCGACCGACCAGCCGCGCCTCGGCGATCTGCTCGACGTGTTCGAGAACGCCGGGCTCGTGTCGCAGCTGCAGGGCGACCTCGCGCTGGTGCGGCCGGGGCAGGTCGACAGCCTGCGCGTCGGCGAGCCTTACGTGGTCGGTTTCGTGCCGTGGTATGCGCGCGTGTGGACGGAAGCGGCGCGGCATCCGGTCGTGCTCGGCGCGGTCGGCGTGGTCGCGGGGCTGCTGCTCGCGCTCGGCGTGTTCAGCGTGCTGCAGAGAATCGCCGCGCGTCGACGGGGGATGTAACGGATGGCGCGGGTTATGGCGAAGCGACGGGCAACGCGGCCGGCGCGGCGCGTCGGCGCGGCACTCGCGCTGGCGGTGGCGATGACGTGCGCGGGAGCCGGCATGGCCTCGCGCGCGCACGCCGCGGGTGCGGCTGGCGCGGCCGATGCGGGATGCGGCGCGGCGTGGCCGCGCTGGGACGCGTTCAAGCGCGATTTCATCTCGGCCGACGGCCGCGTGATCGACGTCGGCTCGGCCGATTCACGCACGGTGTCGGAGGGGCAGGCGTATGGACTCTTCTTCGCGCTGGTCGCGAACGACCGGCGCATGTTCGACACGATCCTCGCATGGACCGAGAACAATCTCGCGCAGGGCGACCTGAGCGCGCACCTGCCGGCGTGGCTGTGGGGCCGTGCGCCCGACGGCGCGTGGCGCGTGCTCGACGCGAACGCGGCGTCGGACGCCGACCTGTGGATCGCGTATGCACTCGTCGAGGCCGGACGGCTGTGGCACGAGCGCAGCTACACGGCGCGCGGCGCGCTGCTCGCGAAGCGCGTGCTCGACGACGAGACCGCGACCGTGCCGGGCCTCGGCCTCACGCTGCTGCCGGGGCCGACGGGGTTCAAGCTGGCCGACGGTCAGTGGCGTTTGAACCCGAGCTATTCGCCGCCGCAGGTGATCCGCGCGCTCGGCGCGCGCCTGCCCGACGACCGGCGCTGGGCCGCGCTCGCCGCCAGCACCGGCCGCGTGCTGCTCGACACGGCACCGAAGGGTTTTTCGCCCGACTGGGCGCTGTATCGCGCGGGCACGGGTTTCGGGCCCGATCGCGACACGCATGCGCAGAGCGCGTACAACGCGATCCGCGTGTACCTGTGGGCCGGCATGCTCGACCGCGCCGATCCGCTCGCCGCGCCGCTGCTCGCACGCTTTGCGCCGTTCGCCGACCATATCGCCGCGCATGGCGCGCCGCCCGAGAAGGTCGATACGACGACGGGCGTCGCGGGGCCGAACGACGGCAACGGCGGGTTTTCGGCGGCCGCCGTGCCGTTCCTCGACGCGCGCGGCCAGCGCGCGCTCGCCGATGCGCAGGCGGCGCGTGTCGATACGCTCGCGCGCCAGTCGGCGCCCGGTTACTTCACGAGCGTGCTGACGCTGTTCGGGCTCGGCTGGCGCGACGGACGCTACCGGTTCGGCGCGGACGGCACGCTCGACGCCCGCTGGGGAGGCCGCTCGTGCGCCGCCCGCTGAAGCGCGCCGCGCCGCACGTCGCGGGATTCGCGTGGCTCGCGTCGTCGGTGTGCGCGGCGGCGCCGGGCACCGCGCCGGGCACGACGATGGCATCCTCCGCGACGCCGGCGGCCGCCGCGTCCGCCGATGCGCAGCGCCAGCTCGAAACCGCGCGGATGTGGGGCGTCAAGCATCGCGACGACCTGGCGCGCGACGCGCTGCGCAAGGGGCTGCTGATCGCGCCGGGCGATCCCGAGCTGCTGGCCGAACAGGTTCGCGTGCTGCTGCGGCTCGGCGACGCGAAAGGCGCGCAGGCCTCGCTCGCGCGCCTGCAGGCACAGTCGCCGAATGCGCCCGCCACGCGGCGGGTCGCCGACGAATATCGCGTCGCGACGAGCGGGCGCGGCGAGATGGCGCAGATCCGTCTGCTCGCGCGCAGCGGCCGTGCCGACGAGGCGGCACGGCGGATCGTCGCGCTGTTTCCGAACGGTGCGCCGGAGGGCGCGCTCGGCGCCGAGTACTACCAGATCGTGTCGAATGCGCCGGGCGGGCGCGAGCCGGCGATCGCCGCGCTGCGCCGCGCGGTCGCGGCCGATCCGCAGGACACGAGCGCGGCGATGGCGCTCGTGCGGCTCCTGAACCAGCGTGCCGACACGCGGCCGGAGGCGAACCGGCTCGCGTGGGCGCTCGCGAAGCGCGCGGACGCCGACCATACGGAGGCAATGGCGCAGTGGCGGCGCGTGCTGCAGTCGGCCGGCAGCGATCCCGCGTATCTCGATGCGCTGCATGCGTACCTCGTGCTCGTGCCGGACGACACCGAATTCGTCGATCGCGCGGCGGCACTGGATCGCCAGCGCGACGCGCAGCGCCGGCTCGAGCGCAATCCCGACTACATCGCGCAGCAGCGCGGCCTGCAGGCGCTCGCGCGCGGCGACCTGGCCGGCGCCGATCCGCTGCTGACGCGCGCCGCGCGCGCACGCGCGGACGACGCCGACGCGATCGGCGGGCTCGGCCTGCTGCGCCTGCGCGAAGGGCGGCACGACGAGGCGCGCGCGCTGTTCACGCGCGCCGCGACGCTCGCGACCGACCAGCGCGGCAAATGGCAGGGCCTCGCGCGCACCGCGCAGTTCTGGGGGCTGCTCGCGCAAGGCCGCGCGGCGGCGGCCGCGGGACGTCCGCAGGACGCGGAGCGCGCAGCGCGTGCGGCACTCGCGATGCAGCCGGACAGTCCGGACGCGAAGCTGCAGCTTGCCGATGCGTTGCTCGCGCAGCGCGACTGGGCGCGCGCGGAGCCGTTGCTGCGCGAGCTGCTGGCCGCGCGTTCGCCGAGCCTCGCGGCCGTGCGCGATACGGCCGCGCTGTATCAGAACACCAGCCGCGCGGACCGGATCGGCCCGCTGCTCGACGCGCTGCAAGGCCGCGTGACGGGCCGCGACGGCCAGCACGCGCTCGACGGCCTGCGTGCCGACCTGCTCGCGGACCAGGCGCGCGCGCTGGCGGACAAGGGCGAACGCGGGCCCGCCGCGCAGCGCTACGAGGCGGCCGTGCGCGCGGCGCCCGACGCGCCGTGGACGCGCTTCGCGCTCGCGCGCCTCTATCGCGACATGGGGCTGCCGCAACTCGGCCGCACGGTGATGGACGACGGGCTCGCGCAAGGCGCGACGCCCGAGATGCGCTACGCGACCGCGCTGTATCGCAATTCGCTCGACGACGTGGCGGGCGCGCAGGCCACGCTCGCACCGGTCGACGACGCGCATCGTACGGACGGGATGCGCGCGCTCGCGCGCAAGCTCGATGCGCAACGCGCGCTGGCCGACGCACGCGATGCGCTCGCGCGCGGCGACCGCACGGCGTTCGCCGCGTCGCTCGCGCAGGCCCAGGCGAGCGCGCCGGACGATCCCGACATGCTCGCCGCGATCGGCGCGCAGTGGATCGACGCGGGCGAACCGGATCGCGGCCTCGCACCGTTGCACGACTGGATCGCCGCACACCCGCGTGAAGCCGATACGGACGTGCGGCTGCGCTATGGCGACCTGCTCGGCGGCGCGGGGCGCGACGACGCGCTTGCCGCGTGGCTCGACACGCTGCGCCGGGAACCGTCGCTGACGCCCGCGCAGACGGCGCGGATCGAGGACCAGTCGCTGCGGCTCGTGTTGCGGGAGACCGACGATGCGATCGCGCGGCAGGACTACGCGCAGGCGCGCAAGCTGCTCGATCGTGCGAGCCCGGCCGGCCGCGCGGACAAGCGTCATGCGCTCGAACGGGCCGATCTCGAACGCGCGCAAGGCCGTTACGACGCGGCGCGCGATGCGCTCGCGCCGGTCGTCGCGCGCACGCCGGACGATGCCGATACGCAGCTCGCGCTGGCACGCATCGACGAGGACAGCGGCAACCGTGCCGCCGCGCTGGCGCGCGTGCAGGCGGTGCTCGCGCGCACGCCGGACGACGACGTCGACACGCAACTGTCGGCCGTGCGCCGCCTGAACGCGCTGCGCCGCGCGGACGAAGCCGCGCAGGTGACCGACCGGCTGCATGCCGCATATCCGGCGCGCGCCGACGTGACGGTCGCGGCCGGGCGCGTGGCCGAGGCGCAGGGCCGCTATGACGACGCGGCGTCGCTGTACCGGTTGTCGCAGTCGCAGGAGCGCGCGACGGGCGTGAGCCCGGGCCGTGACGGCCTGACGCCCGCGCAGGCCGCGTTCGCGGATCTCGAGCAGCGGCGCAATCCCGAGATCGAGACCGGCTGGACGCCTGCGTACAAATCGGGCGACGAAGGCATCTCTTCGTATCGCGCGCAGCAGGTGCCGATCTACATGCAGATGCCGGTCCGCTACGACGGTCACGTGTTCGCGCAGATCGACACCGTGCATCTCGATCCGGGCACGCTCGATACGAGCAACCCGAATGCGTATTCGCTCAAGACGTTCGGCACGTTCGCGGCGCTCAGGGCGCGGAACGCGCTGACGCCCGCATCGATCGCGAATCCGCCGGGTTCGCTGCACCAGTCGACGACGGGCGTCGCGCTCGGCGCCGGCTATCTGTCGGACGCATGGCGCGTCGATCTCGGCACGTCGCCGCTCGGTTTTCCCGTGCATTACCTCGTCGGCGGTGTGCGCTATCGCTTCGACGCGGGCCCGGCCAGCTTCTCGGTGAACGCGTCGCGGCGGCCGGAAACGAGCAGCGTGCTGTCGTACGCGGGGATGCGCGACCCGTGGACGGGCGCGGTCTGGGGCGGCGTGCGCCGCGACGGCGTGAACCTGCGCGCGTCGGTCGACGTCGGCCGCACGAACCTGTTCGCGGAACTCGGCGCGGGCGTGCTGTCCGGCCGAAACGTCGAGCGCAACGCGGAAGTCACGCTGCGCACGGGCTTCACGGTGCCCGTATACGAGCGCGCGACGATGAAGGTCAGCACCGGGCTCGTCGGCAACGCGTGGCACTACGCGCAGAACCTGCGCTACTACACGTACGGGCAGGGCGGTTACTACAGCCCGCAGCGCTACCTGTCGCTCGGCGTGCCGATCGAATGGGCGGGGCGGCACGACGCGCTGTCGTGGGACCTGACCGTCACGGGCGGGATCTCGAACAGCTACGAGAAGGATTCGCTGTATTACCCGACGTTCTCGGACCAGCGGGCCGCGCAGGTGGCGGCCGGGTTCGTGTACGCGGGCAGCTCGACGCGCGGCGTGGCGTTCTCGTACGGCGTCAACGGGATCGTCGAGTATCGCGTGAACCCGCACCTGAGCGTCGGCGCGCAGCTGCACGTCGACCGGTCGCACGACTACGCGCCGAGTTCGGCGCTCGTGTACCTGCGCTATGCGTTCGATGCACGCGCGCAACGCAGCTGGCTCGTCACGCCGACACCCGTGCGGCTTTATTCGGATTACTAGGGGAACGCGCCGTGAATACGGAAATCGATGCCACCCGTCCCGCGCTCGGCGCCGCCGGCCTGCTGGGCCGTCTGCGTGCGCTGCTGGGCGCGGGGCCGGCCGGCGGTCGCGCCGGCACGGTGAGCCGGCTCGCGATCGACGGCTTGCCCGACGCGTGGACACAGCTGGAAGCCGGCGGCCTGTACGCGATCTACGCGGCCGGCGGTACGCCGGCCTGCGATGCGCTCGTGTGGGAGAGCGCACGGCAGGCGCGCACGCGCGACGTGACGATCGTGCTCGCGCGCGACGCGGCGCACGTTGCCGAGCAGATGCGGGCGCGCGGCTTCGCGGACGGCGCGCATCCGGCCGGCTGGCCGCGCAACCTGAACGTGCTCGCGATGCCGCCCGCGCCCGCGGCCGATCCGGCCGGCGGTGACGGCGCCGGCACCGGCACGGGCGCGACGGCCGACGCACCGCGCCGCGCGGCACCGGGCCCGTTCGCGCGGCTGACCGGCGGCCTGCGCGCGATGAAGCGTTACGGCTTTCGCGCACGCTCGCTGTATTTCGTCGAGGGCGCGCAGCGCTGGTTCAGCTGGGACGACCCGATCGCGCTCGCCGACGAGGCGCACGCACTCGCCGACTGGTGCCGCACGCGCCGGATCGCGCTCGTGCTGCTGCTCGATCCCGAAGCGAGCCGCGCGGACGACGCGGCACGCACCGACGATGCACCGCTCGTGCGCGACGCGGATCGCACGCCGCGCAGCGGTTTCCACGGTATCTGCTCGGGCGTCGCGCAGTTGCAGCGCACCCATGGCGAGCTGCTGTGGATCGTCGATTTCTGGCGCGCGGGCGATACGCTCGCGGCCGGCGAGGTACGGCCGCTGCGTTTCGCGCCGGGCGGCCGGCTGTCGGCGAGCATCGACGGCGGCGCGACCGAGCCGGCGAACCGGATGAAGCTCGCGAGCGACGAGGATCGCGTCGTCGTCAGCCGCGCGGTGCTCGACGGCACGAACCGCGCGCCGCAGGGCTGGGAAATCGTCGAGGACAACGCGGCCGTCGTTGCCGCCTGCGCGCGTGCCCAGGCCGCGACCGCGGTGCTCGCGTTCCATTCGCATGCGCAGCTCGAAGCGCTGTGCGCGGACGTGCACACGCTGCGCCGGCAGTGCGGCGGTGCGCTGAAGATCGCGGTCGTGGAGCGCGGCGAAGTGCTGCGCCAGCAGTTCGAGATGCTCGTGCTGAGCGTCGGCGCGAGCCGCGTCATCGCACGCGACCTGCCGGTATCGCGACTGCAGGGGGCCGTGCACGCACTGCGCGGCCAGCTCTATGCGCGGCCCGTCGCGGCCGACTATCGTGCGGCGCTCGCGGCCGCGCTCGGCGATTCGGTGCTCGGTTATCTGCCGGTCGGCGCGTTCTGCCTGCGGATTCGCGCGGTGCTCGATCGCGGCGCCGTGCTCGCGCTGCCGCACACGCTCGCGAAGATCGCGCTGCTGCCCGGCGTGTCGCACGTCGACGCGCTGCGGCATTGCCGCCCGCGCCGCGCGGGCGACGTCGTGACGGCCGATGCCGCGCACCTGTACGTGTTCCTGTTCGCGTGCGAACCGGCGGACGCGGAGGACGCGCTCGCGCGCATCTTCGACGTGCCGGTCGACACGCTGTCCGACCGCGTCGTGTGTCTCGGGCAGGGCAGCATCGATAGCGAACTCAACGCGCTGAAGGCCGAGAACCGGCGTGCGCCGATCGCCGACTACAGCGATTTGTTCGGGGCCGCGCAGCCGGCGGGCGCCAGTCGCGCCCCGCTCGCGCGCACCGGGCCGGGCGACGCGTTGCCCGACGCGAGCGAAGTGAGCGGTGCGATCGACGCGATCGATACGATTGTCGCGCTCGAGGCGATCGGTGCGACGCCGGCCGCCGCGGCCGCCGATGCTGCGGCGCCGGAACCCGTCATTCTCGCCGCGCGCAAGCGCAGCGCCATCCGCAGCGCGATGCCGCTGCGCAAGGAGGGGGTCGCATGATCGCCGAACTCGTCATCGGATTCATCGTCGGCATCGCGATCGCGGTGCCCGTGTGGATCGTCGCGCAGCATCTCGGCATCGGCCGCGGCTTTCATGCGCCGCGCGGGATCGACCGGCGTGACGCGGTGCCGTGCGAACTCGTGCCGGTCGCGCTGCGCGGGCGGCTGCTGCCCGACGCCGGGCGCGAGCGTGGCGAGCATGACGAACGTCACGGCGAGGCGGCCCGATGAAGACGATCGCGATTACGTCGACGACCGGGGGCGCGGGCCGCACGACGCTCACGGCCGCGCTCGCGGTGCTGCTGGCGCGCCGCGGCAGGCCGGTCGTCGCCGTCGAATTCGACGCGCAGAACCTGATGGGCGCGACGCTCGGCCTCGACACGCTGGCCGAGCACGGCCTCGCGCAGAGCGTGCTCGGCGGCGCCGAGCCGTGGCATGCGCACACGTGGCGCAACGCCGATGGCGTGCTGTTCGTGCCTTACGGGCAGGTCGACGCGGCCGGCGCGGCCGCATGCGATGCGCGGCTCGCGGCGGATCCGGCGTGGCTGTCGCGCGCGCTCGACGAGATCGCGTTGCCGGCCGACGGCGTCGTGCTGATCGACACCGCGCGTTATCCGTCGACGCAGGCCGAGCAGGCGATTCGCCGCGCGGACCTGACGCTCGTCGTCGTGCCGCCCGAGCCGGCCGCCTGCGCGACGACGGCCGCGCGGCTCGACGCGCTCGGGGCGGGCGGCGAACTGCACATCGTCGTGAACCGGCTGAATCCGGCGCGCGACATGCAGCGCGACGCGCTCGCGATGCTGCGTGCGGTCGCGGGGCCGGCGTCGATGCTCGAGCAGCGCATCCACGTCGATGCGGCCGTGCCCGAAGCGCTCGCGCGCGGCAGCTGGAT
The DNA here is from genome assembly GCF_040545135.1 of Burkholderia sp. 572. Taxonomy (NCBI): domain Bacteria; kingdom Pseudomonadati; phylum Pseudomonadota; class Betaproteobacteria; order Burkholderiales; family Burkholderiaceae; genus Burkholderia; species Burkholderia sp. 572. Next base: position 137,486 of record NZ_JBEPLH010000017.1, read on the forward strand.
CTTCGACGACGCACCGTATTCGCAGGCGTCGCACGACCTGAACGGCGTCGCGAACTGGGTCGATACCTGGCTGGCGGCACGCGCGGCCGTTCGCCGCGGAGCGGCGCGATGAACGCGCGCATCGCGCCGCGCCTGCGCGCGTTCGGACGCTGCACGGCCGACTGGATCGCGCGCGGCATCGGCTTGCCCGCGCAACGCACGCTGGTCGACTGGCTCGTGCGGCTGTTTTTCCACGCCCCGCCGCCCGGCCGGCCCGATCACGTGCGCCGCTGGGTGCGTGTCGCGTCGCTGCGGCTCGCGCAGGAGTGGGGCGTGCTGCAGCCGCTCAGCCCGCGCGAATGGCTGTGGCGCGCGATCGTTCGGGCGCCGCGCGCGGCCGACGGCCGCCCCGCGCGCGATCCGCTCGCCTGGTTCGACAAGACCGTCGTGCCCGTCTACGTGGCCGGGCGCGCGGTCGGCCGGCGCATCAACGCGTTGCTCGAGCGTCTGCCATGGGTGCGCTGGGGCGGCTGGCTCGATGCGCGCGCGAACGGCGTCGGCCGGCGCCGCTGGCTCGCGCCGCTGCTGCTGGTGGCCGGCGCACTGCTGTGGGCCGCGGCCGGGATGTCGCCGCTGATGCCCGGCGCGCAGTTCGCGTTCTTCGCGATCGTCGCGGTGCTGGCGCTCATGCTGCGCCGCCTGCCGGGCCATCTGCCGACGCTCGCGCTCGCGTCGCTCGCGCTGCTCGCGACGGTGCGCTACGTGTGGTGGCGCACCACGCAGACGCTCGATTTCCGCAGCCCCGTCGAGGCCATCGCGGGCTACCTGCTGTACGGCGCGGAAGCCTATACGTGGATGATCCTGCTGCTCGGCTTCGTGCAGACCGCGTGGCCGCTCGACCGGCCGATCGTGCCGCTGCCCGACGATCCCGACACCTGGCCGACCGTCGACATCTACATCCCGACCTACAACGAGCCGCTGTCGGTCGTGAAGCCGACGGTATTCGCCGCGCAGAGCATCGACTGGCCGAGCGCGAAGCTGCGCGTGTACCTGCTCGACGACGGCCGGCGCCCCGAGTTCGCGGCGTTCGCGGCCGAGGCCGGCATCGACTACCTGACGCGCGACGACAACCGCCACGCGAAGGCCGGCAACATCAACCGCGCGCTGCCGAAGACGCACGGCGAATACATCGCGATCTTCGACTGCGATCACGTGCCGACGCGCTCGTTCCTGCAGACGACGATGGGCGTGTTCCTGCGCGACCCGAAGTGCGCGCTGGTGCAGACGCCGCACCATTTCTTCTCGCCCGATCCGTTCGAGCGCAACCTCGGCACGTTCCGCGAGATCCCGAACGAGGGCAACCTGTTCTACGGCCTGGTGCAGTCGGGCAACGACCTGTGGAACGCGACGTTCTTCTGCGGCTCGTGCGCGGTGCTCAAGCGCAGCGCGCTGGAAGAGGTGGGCGGCGTCGCGGTCGAGACGGTGACCGAGGATGCGCACACGGCGCTCAAGCTGCACCGGCGCGGCTATACGTCGGCGTACCTGCCGACCGTGCAGGCGGCCGGCCTCGCGACCGAAAGCCTCGCGGGCCACGTGAAGCAGCGCACGCGCTGGGCGCGCGGGATGGCGCAGATCTTCCGCATCGACAACCCGTTCCTCGGGCGCGGGCTCGGCCTGATCCAGCGGATCTGCTACGGCAACGCGATGCTGCACTTCTTCTACGGGATTCCGCGGCTCGTGTTCCTGACGATCCCGCTCGCGTACCTGTTCTTCCACCTGTACTTCATCAACGCGTCGTCGCTCGCGCTCGCGAGCTACGTGATCCCGTACCTGGTGCTCGCGAACGTCGCGAACTCGCGGATGCAGGGGCGCTACCGCCATTCGTTCTGGGCCGAGGTCTACGAGTCGGTGCTCGCGTGGTACATCGCGCTGCCGACCACCGTCGCGTTCTTCAGCCCGAAGCACGGCAAGTTCAACGTGACCGACAAGGGCGGCAAGATCGACGAAGGCTACGTCGACTGGTCGACGTCGAAGCCGTATCTCGTGCTGTTCGGGCTGAACGTGCTCGCGATCCTCGCCGGCATCTGGCGGCTCGTGGCCGACCAGGGCGACGAGGCGTCGACGATCCTGATCACGCTCGGCTGGACCGTGTACAACCTCGCGATGCTCGGCGCCGCGCTCGCCGTCGCGCGCGAGACCAAGCAGGTGCGCGTCACCCACCGGATCGCGATGCGCGTGCCGGCCACGCTGCTGCTCGCCGACGGCTCGACGGCCGCATGCTTCACGAGCGACTACTCGACCGGCGGCCTGGGCCTCGAAGCGGTGCCGGGGCTCCCGGTCGCCGTCGGCGACACGCTGACGGTGTGCGTGACGCGCGGCGACCGGCCGTTCCCGTTTCCGGTGCGCGTGAGCCGCGTGACGCCGACCCATGTCGGCGTGAGCTTCGAGGAACTGACGCTCGAACAGGGGCGCCAGCTCGTGCAATGCACGTTCGGGCGCGCGGACGCGTGGCTCGACTGGCACGAAGGCCAGCGCGTCGACACGCCGCTCCGCGGGCTGAAGGAAGTGCTGCGCATCGGCCTGGACGGCTATGTACGGATGTGGAAGGGTGCGGCGCGCGGCCTGCAGGCCATGCTGGCGCCGAAACTCGATCGGGCGCGCGACTGACGCGCGCTCATCATGGAGTGGGTTAGATGACGTTCTGGAATCTGTATTTCATCCTGAAGTTCGCGCTGTTCGCGACCGGGCACCTGCAGCCGTTCTGGCTCGCGAACCTCGCGTTTGCGGTGGCGCTCGCGATGAGCGCGCCGATCCGGCGGCGTGCGTGGCGCATCGTCCGGCAGGTCGTCGCGATCGCGATCGCGGTGCCGCTGCTCGCGCGCGAGCTGCATGCGCCGCCGCTTGCCCGTCTCGCCGAGGCCGCGCGGGAAGTCAGCACGTTCCGCCTCGACTACTGGATGGAGCTGCTGCCGCGCCTGCTGCCGCCCGTGCTGGTGCTGACGGTGGCCGGCGTGCTGATCGTCTACTTCATCGTCAACCGCTGGCTGCGCGTCGCGACCTTCGTGCTGGCCGTGCTGGTCGTGATGCCGCTGTGGCAGGCCGGCAGCGGGCTGATGGCGCGTGTCGTCGCGCCGCTTCCGCAGCAGGCGAACGCGGCGGGCACGACGCTCGCCGGCCAGCCCGAGGACCACAATGCCGCGCTCGCGACGTTCCGCACGCAGGAGTCGCAGCGACAGGTCGCGTTCGGCCACCTCGGCAGCGATCCGGCCACACAGTTCGACGTGATCGTGCTGCACATCTGCTCGCTGTCGTGGGACGACCTCGATGCCGCGAAGGCGCGCAACCATCCGATGCTGAGCCATTTCGACTACCTGTTCTCGAACTTCAGCACGGCCGCGAGCTACAGCGGCCCGGCGGCGATCCGCGTGCTGCGCGCGAGCTGCGGGCAGGAAGCGCACGCCGATCTGTACAAACCCGCGCCGCAGCAGTGCCACCTGTTCTCGCAACTGGCGAGCGCCGGTTACTCGGTGCAGTCGCTGCTGAACCACGACGGCCACTTCGACAATTTCCTGCAGGTGATTCACGACAACATCGGCGTGGCCGACGCGCCGATGATCTCGAACGCAGCCGCGCCCGTTGCGATGCACGCGTTCGACGGCTCGGCGATCAAGGACGACTACACGACGCTCGCGAACTGGTATGCGCAGCGCGCGTCGGTGCAAGGCCCGGTCGCGCTGTACTACAACACCATCAGCCTGCACGACGGCAACCGGATCGTCGGCAGTTCGCTGACGAGCATCGACTCGTATCCGCAGCGCGTGACGAAGATGATGAACGACTTCGACCGCCTCGCCGACCTGATCGCGCAATCGGGCCGCCGTGCGGTGATCGTGTTCGTGCCCGAGCACGGCGCCGCGCTGCGCGGCGACAAGTACCAGGTCGCGGGCCTGCGCGAGATCCCGACGCCGCGCATCGTGCACGGGCCGGTGGGCGTGCGGCTCGTCGGCTTTGCCGGCAATCACGGCGCGACGACCGTGATCGACCAGCCGACCAGCTTCCTCGCGCTCGCGCAACTGCTGTCGAACCTCGTGTCGAACAGCCCGTTCAAGCCGGGCACGACGCTCGCGCAATACGCGGCCGACCTGCCGCGTACGCGGATGGTCGGCGAGAACGAGGGCACGGTGACGATGCAGACGGCCGAGGGTTACTCGGTGAAAACTCCGGATGGCGTATGGATCGACGAACAGTAATGCTGCACGGTGACGGCGACGACGATCGCCTGTCGCAACCGAACGACGTGCTCGGCCTCGCCCGGCATCTGCCCGCGCTCGATCCCGGGCGTTACGTCGACGAGCAGGCGCGCCGCGCGTTCATCGAGTCGCTCGACCGCTGGCCGACACTGGCGAAGCTGATGGGATTGAAACCGTCGACGTAACACGGACGGGACGACGGCCGGCATGCGTGCCGGCCGTCGGTTGCCTGCGGGCGATCCTGCCTATTGGGCCTATTGGGCCTGTTGTGCCTGTTGCGCCTTGCGTTCCGGCTGGCGCGTCCATTCGTTTTCTTCGCCCGGCACCTTGCCGAAGGTCTGGTCGGCCCACGCGGCGCGGGCCGCGTCGATCTTCGCGCGCGTGCTCGACACGAAATTCCATTCGATGAAACGCTCGCCCGGCAGGTGCGCACCGCCGAGCAGCATCACGCGTGCGCCGCTTGCGCTGGCGAGCGCCACGGTCGCGCCGGGTTCGAGCACGGCCATCGTCGCGGGCGCGAGCGGCGTGCCGTCGATGGCGAGGTCGCCGTCGACCAGGTACACGCCGCGTTCCTCATGTTCGGCATCGAGCGCGAGCGTGCCGCCTGCCGCGAATTCCGCATACGCATAGAGCGTCGGCGAGAACACGGCGACCGGCGACGCGAGCCCGAACGCGGTACCCGCGATCACGCGCACGGTCGTGCCGTCACGCGTGAACGACGGTAGCGTGTCGGCCGGATGATGGACGAACGCGGGCGTGGTGTCTTCATGCTCGACCGGCAGCGCGACCCAGGTCTGGATCCCGTGCACCGGCTGCTCGCGCGGCCGGTCTTCGTCGGGCGAGCGCTCCGAATGCACGATGCCGCGGCCGGCCGTCATCCAGTTCACGTCGCCCGGCACGATCTTCTGCCGGAAGCCGAGGCTGTCGTGATGCATCAGCGAGCCGTCGAACAGGTAGGTGACGGTCGCGAGGCCGATGTGCGGATGCGGCAGCACGTCGATGCCGCGGCCGGCCGGCAGTACGGCCGGCCCCATCTCGTCGAAGAAGATGAACGGGCCGACGAGGCGTGCGGCGCGCGCGGGCAGCACGCGGCGCACGACGAGGTTGCCGATGTCGCTTTCGCGCGGCGTGAGCAGGGTCTTGATCGAGGCGGACATGGTGGGGATTCTCGTGGTCGGTGCGGGGCGCGTCAGGCGATCGCCGTGTCGATGGTGATCGGATGCGAGAGGATCTTGTGCACCGGGCATGCGTTCGCGATCTGCAGCAGGCGTTCGCGCTGTTCGCCGGACAGGTCGCCGTCGAGCGTGATGCGGCGCACGATCGTGCTGCCCGCGCTGCCCGATTCGTGCGCGAGCTTCACGTGCACTTCGGCGAGCGGCCAGCCCTTGCGTTGCGCATACATCTTCAGCGTGATCGCGGTGCATGCGCCGAGGCTCGACAGCAGCAGCGCGACGGGCGTCGGCGCGGTGTCGCCGCCGCCGAGCGGCGTGGGCTCGTCGGCGCGCCACTGGTGGACGCCGTCGGTGAAGTGGACGAGGTAATCGACGGCGCCGATGCTTGCTTCGACGGACAGTTCGCTCATTGCAGTTCCATAAGGAGAAAGGGGGAGGCGGCGGCTTGGCCGGGCTTCAGGGTTCGAGCAGGCGCTGCAGGCGCAGCTCCTCGAAATCGAGTTCCGATTCGATCCGGTGCAGCACCGTGTCGTCGACCTTGCCGTCGCGATGCAGGTCGAGCAGCGCACGGCGCGACACGCCGACGAGGTCGAGTTCGACGCGCAGCATGCGCGCCCGCACGTTGGCCGGTTCGGTGCCATGACGATGCGCGCGTTCGTTGAAGGTCACGCGGTTCCGGTATTCGGCGAGCAGGCGGTCGAGCGAAGGGCGTTCGAGGCTCGACCCGCGCTGTTCGAGCGCGTCGAGTTCGGCGAGCGCCGCGCCGAACGTGTGCGCGCGCACGGCATGTTCGGACATCGTGTGCCGCGCGGCCGGGCGCAGCTTCAGTACGCGGATCAGCGGCGCGAGCGTGCCGCCCTGCACGACGAGCGTCGCGATGATCAGCAGGAACGTGCTGAACAGGATCAGGTCGCGGCCGGGGAAGGTGGCCGGCAGTGCGATCGCGGCCGCGAGGCTCACGACACCGCGCATGCCCGACCAGCCGAGCACGACGGCTTCGCGCCACGACCACGGAGCGTGGCCCGCGCGCGGCGCGCGCAGGCGGCCCGGCAGCCACATCGCGACGAACACCCACACGAGGCGCGCGCCGATCGCGGCGGCGGTGGCGGGCAGCGCGACGCGCAGGCCGGCCATCAGCACCGCGCCTTCGTGGTTCACGCGTGCGAGGATCGCGTGCAGCGCGAGGCCGATCAGGATGAACACGAGCGCGTCGAGCACGAACACGATCGCTTCCCAGGTCGCCTTCGCCTTGATCCGCATGTCGGCGTCGAACACGCGATGCTGGCGCACGCCGAGCACGAGGCCGCAGGTCACCACCGACAGCACGCCCGAGCCGTCGACGGCTTCCGCGATCCCGTAGCTGCCCCACGCCATCGCGAAGGTCACGACGATGCCGAGCATCGGGTCGCGCAGGCGCGGCAGCACCCAGCACATCGCATGGCCGCACGCGAGGCCGACCGCGATGCCGATCAGCGTCAGCGAGAAGAACAGGCCGGTGGCGCTGGCGGCCGTGATCGATACCGCCAGCGCGGCCGACACGGCCATCTGGTACAGCAGCAGACCCGACGCATCGTTGACGAGGCTCTCGCCTTCGAGCACCGCGACGAGCCGCGCGGGCAGCGGGTGGCGCTGCAGGATGGCCTTCGCGGCAACCGCGTCGGGCGGCGACACGATCGCGCCGAGCGTGAAGCAGGCGGCCCACGGCAGCGCCGGGTTCACGGCATGCACGGCGAGCGCGACCGCGACGGTGGTGAACACCACCGCGCCGAGTGCGAGCGACGCGATCGATGCGAGCTCCTGCCGGAATTCCTTCCACGCGGTGTAGAACCCGCTCGACATCAGCAGCGGCGGCAGCACGGCCACGAGCAGCAGCGCCGGGTCCATGTCGGGCACACGCTTGCCGGCGACCGCGACCACGCAGCCGCCGAGCAGCAGCACGACGGCCGGCGGAATCGAGATGCGTTCGGCGAGCCACGTGAGCGCGCCCGCGCCGCAGATCAACAGCAGCAGGTAATGAAACAGTTCGACGTTGGTCATGAGCCTGGCGTCACGACGGCTTGCGGTCGTTGGCGGCGCCGCCCGGCAGCGTACCGAACATGTGCTGGCTGCATTGTGCGTCGCGCCATGCGGTATTGAGCCGGTGGCCGGACAGCATCCGGCGCGCGAGCGGCAGGATCTGTTCGCCGGCCAGCATGCCGAGCAGGCCGAGGAGCGCGATGATCGGCGGCGCCGGCGAATTCACGCCGAGCGCGCCGTAGATGACACCGGCGAGGATGCCGGCGAACAGCGACAGAAAATACGGTTTCATGATGAAAACCTCTCGTGATAGGCTGATCGGGCGCGAAGGCGGTGCCTTCAATGTGCTGGAAGCGTATCGGGTTTACGTGCGGAAAAAAAGGGCGGACAGCCCTCGGAGACCCCCTCTTTCGGAATTCGATCGATTCCATTTCTTGGATGTTCGAGCCGCGACTTTTCCGATTAAATGGCTGCAACCGGAACACGCCAACCCGGGGCAACGCACAGCCGGCTCCTCCGCCATCCCGGTCGAGGCAAGCCTTGAACGTTTCCAGACCAAAGGATGATTCGCGCCATGAGCAACGCCAAACTTGAAGTCCTCACTCCCCACAATAGCCAGATCATCTTCATCGACCAGCAGCCGCAGATGGCGTTCGGCGTGCAGTCGATCGATCGCCAGACGCTGAAGAACAACGTCGTCGGGCTCGCCAAGGCCGCGAAGGCATTCAACATCCCCACCACGATCACGACGGTCGAAAGCGACAGCTTCTCGGGTTACACCTACCCCGAACTGCTCGACGTGTTCCCGAACCAGAAGACGCTCGAACGCACGTCGATGAACTCGTGGGACGACCAGAAGGTGCGCGACGCGCTGGCCGCGAACGGCCGCAAGAAGGTGGTCGTGTCGGGCCTGTGGACGGAGGTCTGCAACACGACGTTCGCGCTCTGCGCGATGCTCGAAGGCGACTACGAGATCTACATGGTGGCCGACGCGTCGGGCGGCACGTCGAAGGACGCGCACGACTACGCGATGCAGCGGATGATCCAGGCCGGCGTCGTGCCGGTCACCTGGCAGCAGGTCGCGCTCGAATGGCAGCGCGACTGGGCGCGCCGCGACACCTACGACGCTGTGATGGCGATCGCGAAGGAACACTCGGGCGCGTACGGGATGGGTGTCGACTACGCGTACACGATGGTCCACAAGGCTGCCCAGCGCACCGCGACGCCGCACGAGTCGATTCCGGCCGTGCCGGCGAAGTAACCGGCCGCATGCTGCCGACCGGTCAGACGGGCGGCAGCGCCCACGGCGCGTGCGACAGGTGTTCGACGAGAAAGTCGAGCAACGCCGTCACGCGCGCGGCGCGCAGCATGCCGGGCGGCGTGACGAGGTTGACGTTGATATCGGGAATCTTCCAGTCATGCATCACTTCCTCGAGCGCGCCGCTTTGCAACTCGTTCCACACCAGGAACGACGGCTGCAGCGCAAGGCCCTGGCCGGCGATCAGCGCGGGGCAGAGCACGTCGGCGTTGTTCGCGCGAATGCGCCCGCGCACCGGCACGCCGAATTCCTCGCCCGACGTCTTGTGGCGGAAGCGCCAGTATTCGGGCGTCGGAATGTTCGTGTAGGTCAGGCATACGTGCTGGTCGAGTTCGTTCGGATGAGTCGGCCGGCCGTGCCGGTCGAGATACGCGGGCGACGCGACGAGCGGCCGGCGCACCGCGCACAGGCGGCGCGCACGCAGCGACGAATCGTTCAGTTCGGCGATCCGGATCGCGACGTCGAAGCCGCCGGACACGATGTCGACGAAGTGGTCGGTCAGCACGAGGTCGACGTCGACGCGCGGATAGCGCTCGAGAAACGCGGGCAACAGCGGCGCGAGATTGCACAGGCCGTAGGACATTGGCGCGTTCACGCGCACGAGGCCGTGCGGTTCGAGCGCATGCGCGGAGGCTTCGCCTTCGATCAGCTCGGCATCGGCGAGCAGCCGGATCGCGCGATCGCGCAGCAGCTCGCCGGTCGGCGTGAGCGACAGCTTGCGCGACGTGCGGTACAGCAGCATCGCGCCGAGGCGCTTTTCCAGGCGGGCGATCGCTTTCGACACGGTCGGTTGCGATACGCCGAGCAGGTCGGCGGCCTTGGCGAACGAACCGGTCTCGGCGACGCGCGCGAAGATGGCCCAGGCTTCGAGATCGGGAAGATGTTGCATGGCTGGAAGGCGTGGCGGGCAAGCGAAGCGGGTGGGGCGGCAGCGGATCGCGCCGCGTGCGCATGGCGCCCGTGCGGGCGGAAATGCGGGTCATTCTAATCCAGTCGTGAGGAGCGTATGGAATCGTATGTCGTTTCATTGGGTGCCGGCATGCTGGTCGGCGTCATGTACAGCGTGGTCAAGGTGCGCTCGCCCGCACCGCCGCTGATTGCCCTGGTCGGGCTGGCCGGCATGCTGGCCGGCGTCGCGGCCGTCGCACCGGTCCGTCACTGGCTCGGTTTCTGACTGGATCGAGGACACATTGATGAACGCACCCGCCACTCAACCGGATCTGATCCTTCACAACGGAAGGTTCACGACCCTCGACCGCGCGAACCCCGTCGCGACCGCCGTCGCAATCAAGGACGGCCGCTTCGTCGCGGTCGGCCACGACGCGGACGTGATGCCGCTCGCGGGCCGCGCGACGAAGGTCGTCGATCTCG
>NZ_JBEPLH010000018.1:0-145039 GCF_040545135.1 Burkholderia sp. 572
ACCTACCAGGACGACCCCAGCCAGCCGCACACCCACCTCGGCACCGACGTGGACGAGGCCGGCCGCATCATCGGCCTGTGGCTGATGGGCGAGGACAAGCCCCTGCGACGTCTGAGCCTGTATCGCTACGACGAGGCCGGCGACCTCACGCTGGCCCAGGACGAGAACGCCGAGGTCTGGACCTACCAGTACCAACACCACCTGATCACCCGCTACACCGACCGCACCGGCCGGGGCATGAACCTCGCATGGCAGGGCGAAGGCCCCGATGCGCGCGCCGTGCATGAATGGGCCGACGACGGCAGCTTCGAGGTGCGCCTGGAGTGGGACCCGAACATTCGCCTCACCTACGTCACCGACGCCCACGGACAGGAAACGCGGCACTACTACGACAGCCTCGGCTACACCTACCGCATCATCCACCCGGACCAGCGGCAGGAATGGCTGTTCCGCGATGCTGCCAAGAACGTCGTGCACCACATCCACACCGATGGCAGCGAAGACCGTTACGCCTACGACGAGAACGGCAACCTGCTCGAATACATCCGCGCAGATGGCAGCTCGGTGCATTACGCGTGGGATACGAAGAACCAGCTCATCAAGATCAGCGATGCCGAGGGTGGGCTCTGGCTGCGTGACTACGACACGCGCGGCCGCCTGACTGAGAATATCGATCCGCTCGGCAACAAGACCGAATACGCGTACAACCCGATGGGCCTGCCGATCGGTATCATCGACGCCAGCGGCAAGACCAAGCAGCTCGAGTACAACGTCAATGGGCAGCTCACGCGCTACGTCGACTGCTCCGCCAAGGCCAGCCAATGGGCCTACGACGAGCGCGGCCAGCTCGTGCAGTTCACCGACGCGGCGGGCAACGTCACCCGCTACCGCTACGAGGCCGGCCAGCTCGCCGTCATCCGCCACCCCGACAACAGCGAAGAACACTTCGAGCGCGATGCCGAAGGGCGTTTGCTGACCCACGTCGATGCCCTGGGGCGGCGTACCGAATGGGACTACACCGAGGCCGGGCTGCTCGCCAGCCGGGTGGACGCGGCCGGCCAGATCCTGCGCTACCAGTGGGACAAGATCGGTCAGCTCACCGCGCTGCGCAACGAGAACGGCCGCGACGCCGAGTTTCACTACGACCCGGTAGGGCGACTGCTCGCCGAAACCGGCTTTGATGGCGCCACCACGCGCTACGAGTACGAGGAAGAAACCGGCAAGCTGGCGCGCGCGGTGGACGGGCAGCGCATCACCGCCTATACCTTCGACGCCATGGGCCGTCTTGCAGAACGCCGCGCGGCGCTGCAAACCGGCGAGACGCCGCCGCGTGAGCAGGACTGGCAGGTGGAACGCTTCGCGTATGACCTCAACGGCAACCTGGCGCTGGCGACCAACGCCGACAGCCGACTGCAATGGTTTCACGACGCGGCCGGCAACCTGGTGCGTGAGCACCAGCACTACACCTGCCTCGGCAAGCCACTGGTCGGCGTGTGGCAGCACGAATACGACGCGCTCAACCAGCGTATCGCCACCGTGCGCCCGGACGGGCACAGGGTGAGCTGGCTCACCTACGGCAGCGGCCACCTGCTGGCCCTGCAACTGGACGAGCGCGAACTGGTCAGCTACGAGCGCAACGACCTGCACCGCGAAGTCGTCCGCACCCAGGGCAATCGCCTGCTGCAGAAGCAGCAGTGGGATGCCATGGGGCGGTTGAGCGAGCAGGTACTTGCCCACGAGGCCAAAGAGCCGGCCACGCAAACCGCTGGCGGCAGTCGCCTGCTGGTGCGCCGCTACCGCTACGACGCCAGCGGCCAGCTCACCGACATCAACGACACGCGGCGCGGCCAACTGGCCTACCGCTACGATCCGGTGGGCCGGCTGCTGGAGGCACAAAGCCGCCTGGACCACGAAACCTTCGCGTTCGACCCTGCCAGCAACCTGATCGATCCGGCCGAACAGCGCGAGGCCGAGCGCCAGCGCATGCCGCGCATCAAGGCGCTGGACAACCTGCTCAAGCAGTACGCCGGCACCCACTACCAGTACGACGCGTGGGGCAACCTCAGCAAGCGCTGGCACCAGGGCAAGGAGAGCCGCTACACCTGGGACCTGTTCGACCGGCTCACACACTACGAGGATGAGCGCCTTGCGGTCGATTACACCTACGACGCCCTCGGCCGACGCCTGTCGAAATACAGCAAGGCCCACTACGAGGAACGTCGCGAGGCCGGCCCGCACTGGAACCGTGCCGAACGGGTGAAGCGTGACCGCGAACTGCAATGCGGCTTCACGCTGTACGGCTGGGACGGCGACACGCTGGCGTGGGAAAGCAAGATCGCCGACGAGGACGGCTTTGGTGCGCGCACCACGCACTACGTCTACGAGCCGGGCAGCTTCGTGCCGGTGGCGCAGGCGGTGCGCGATGACGCTATCGAACTGCTCGACCAGCCTGACTACGGCGACTACTACCGGCAAGACGAAGACCCGCTGTGGATGCCACCGCCGCCCGCGCCACCGATAGACGGCTTAGCCTGGTATCAGTGCGATCACTTGGGTACGCCGCAGGAGTTGACGGACGAACAGAGCGAGATTGCGTGGAGCGCGGAATACCGGGCTTGGGGTGTGGTGAAAGAGGCACTGCACAAGGCGTCGGATGGTCGTGTCGAGCTACGCAACCCCATCCGGTTCCAGGGGCAGTACCATGACCAGGAGACGGGACTGCACTATAACCGGCACAGGTACTACGATCCGAACTCGGGACGGTTCATCAGCAAGGACCCGATTGGCATCGAAGGCGGCATCAACGTTTACGCTTACGTCAAGAATCCAATTGTCTGGATTGATCCACTTGGGTTACAGGCCACGGGGCCGGCTTTGCTGGGAATGGGGCATCTTTATCGCTCTGATATTTTGCCGACTATACCTAGGATGACTCAAAATTCTTCTTTGAGTGGCGTTCTCGGGGAGGTATCTAATTTTCCTTGGCCTGCCCCTCAGTTGCCTGGCGAATGGATTGGTGTGAATGTGCCGTGGACATTGCCCGATACGTATTGTGCGTCAGGCTATTATGGAGACGATCCTTTGTCTGACATTCAGATGACAGATAATTCCGGGTGGAGTTGTAAGTCCAGAGCACGGACAAACGGGCAATCATTTTCCGTGAAGGGTCGAGACGAGCGTAAATTCACTTGCTCAAAAATTAAATTTATTTCGTATTAAATATATGAAAACTAATATTAAGGTATTTGTGTATTGTGGGTTTGCCTTGTTGGTTATGGTTTTTATTTCAACGAAGTGCAGCATACCAAGTATTGGTGACGCTAGGCAGCGATGCGCTGATGCTTGCGGTAAGCGTGGGCTATTTGGTCGATTGAATGCCCCGGCTAACACTTCTCCTCGACAAACCGCCATGAACTATGAGTGTGAATGCTATTAGAGGCTGGGTTCCTTGCTTAAGGGTATAGAAGTGCGGATGAGTACGTCGAGATGCGTGGAGCGAATACGAACTCAACGCACTGGGCCGACGGGTAGCAAAACATCACACGCAGGCGGGTGGTGTACGACAGACGGCGCTGTTCATGGATGATGCAGGAGGTGCGGATCGGGCGCACGTCGCATGAGGTTCGGGCTGTCACGTACGTACCGCATCTGGATAATGAAGCGCCGCTGACGCGGCTGGCGGACGGTGAGGCATGGCACTGCGTAACGGATCACCTCGGGACGCCGCAGGAACTGTACGACGGACAGCGTGAAGTGGTGTGGGCGACGGATCTGAGTGCGTATGGCCGTACGAACCGACGGCTGGCACATGCCGTTGACAATCCGATACGGTTCCCGGGGCAGTACTTCGACCATGAGACGGGACTGCACTACAACCGGCATCGGTACTACGATCCACATGGTGCTCGCTATATAACTAAAGACCTGCTTGGTTTCGCTGGTGGCCTTAATCTTTATCTTTACGCGGGCGGGAATCCGCTAACTTCACTCGATCCACTGGGGCTGGATACTGTTGTTATTCATGGTCGAGGCATATTAAGCAATCCGTTTGGCCACGTTGCAATCGGATTTCCGGGGCAAAGGGTCTATAGCTATGGCACGGGTACACCACTCGGGGGGGGCGTGACTGATTATCTTGAGAAGCAAGCCAAGTATCGAGATACGACCGTATACACGATCAAAACCACGCCACAGCAAGAGGCTGAAATGTTAGAAAAGATTCAAGAGTACAGAAATACTCCCCTGCCGGATCCAATGAAAAGTCCAAGTGCGGCTGCGCGGGACACATGTGCAACGCGAACTCAGAACGCCCTTGAAGCCGGTGGGGTTAAATCTGTTTTCGTTCCGTTTATAAGTCCCTTCCCAATATGTACGGGCGTCATCGCTCAAAGAAATGCCTCGACTGTAATTGACATTGCAAAAAGAGGGGCGGTCCCTGAAATCTTCTCGGTTTTTAACAGGCCGTGAGGTTGAGATGATTAAAAAGTATTGGATGTTTATAGCGGCTATTCTTTGCGGATGCGATGGAGGGGGCGTGAAAAATGAAGCCATCAACAAGCGTGAATGCTCTGTGCTCCAGTCGGTTGAGTATCAATATAAAAATAAAGAAAACGAAAATCCTTATTTTGTTTTGCGTAAGGCCCTTGAAACAGATTTGACGGCAATTGGATTTCCGATAAAAGGTAAAACCAATGGATATGCGGTAATGCTGGCAAATGCGAAAGGAAAGCCTGAGGTAAAAATGCTTCCTGATTCGGATTTTGTTGTTACTCAAAAATCATTGGCAGCATTAAAGGCGGAGGTGGCTATATCTAGCGCACTTGACAGCGCGCTAGCTTCCAGAATGACTCACTGATTCCGTTTCTATATTGCCGCATATCGAGCTATTCAGATGATTCCATCCTTGGTGCCACATCTACGGTGGAATATCCCAACTAATGTGGCGGCACTATGACGACAACTGCTAACGACCTGCGGCTTCGTATACACGCCTTGCCGGCTAACTCCAGACGAAAAGAGGTAGCCGAAATCGCATTCTCGTTAGAGTACCTGTCGCTAACGGTTTCTCCACTGTCCGTGGATATATTGTCACTGTATCTGGAGGTGTTGTCGGATCCTCTAATTTTCTCTAGGCAAGGTATAGAGAGCTTCATTTCTGGAATTTACAACGACTTTGAGAAGCTCACCATCGATCAAAAAGGCATCCTATTGGAAGCCTTGGTTAATAACTCAAAAGGGTATGGTGATGAGAATTTGTGCTTCTCTGTTGGGGATATGATCGCTCGAAAGTACCCCGTCCAAGTTGCACTGGACGCTTTCCGCCGGATGTGGGCCTCGGGTGAGAAACACTCCCAATTCATTGCTCGATTCGGAGCAGATGTTCTATCCCTTTTTATGCCAAAAGATGGGAAAGAACGTAATGAACTGCACAAGTTCGAACGTGAGATCGGTTTGAAAGAGCAGTGATTATCGCCCCAGATACACCGCCGTAATCTGCGTGCGCTCATGCCCCAGCTCGCGGCTGATCGCCTGCCGCGCCTGCGCATCCAAGGCGCGCTGCGCAGGCGTCAGTGATCGCGCTGGGAGGCCGCCAGTGGCCGGAGCCTTCCAGCCCGTCAGTGCTTCGTAGCGATCCTGCGCATAGCGATGCCGCAGCCCATGCATATGGCTCAGGCCCGCCGCCTTGCACTGCCCATCGTAGGTGTGGCGCTGTTGGAGTAGCTCTTGTGCGCGGGGATCAGCGAACCCACGCCAGCGAGTTGCCGCGCCTGGTTCAGCACCTCGCGCTGCGCGGCCGTGGTGATCGGCACATTGCGTTCGCGCCCGCCCTTGGTCCAAGAGCCTTTAAGCGCGATATGGTCGCCCCGATCGGCGTAGCTTGGCTGGAATTTGATGGATTCTTCCCGCCGCAGGCCGAAGGCTTCCTGTAGTTGCAAGCTCATGCGCACGTGTGCATTGCGCACTTGATCCAACCTCACATCCAAGTGCTGTGACTTGTCGGTGTTGGTCACATGCTGGCGCTCCGGGATACCCAGGCGCGTGTTATCGGCTGAAATCACCCCGGCCTTGCCCACCTTCTCGGCCCACCAGCGCAGATGCGACCTGCGGTTTTTCACGGTGCCGGCCGACAAGCCTTCGGCCTGCCAGCGCTCGACCAGCGCGCCATATGCTTGCCCTTGATCGAGGACGCGCCCATCCTCCGAAAACCTGCCTCGCTCAGTTGGCGAGCAACCAAGGTCAGCGCGCGCAGCCGGTCGGCCTGGGTGGTGTGGCTGACATCCTTGTTGCGCCGGCAAAGCTGCCGCAACCCGTAGGTCAAATCATCCATAGCGTACCTCCAGGGCCTTGTGTCTTGTCCTGCTTTCTGAGATCGAATCGGTTAGTGAAATTGCCGGCTCGCTAGGCGAGGCTCCCGAAGGACAAGGGCATGGTGCTCAGAACACCGGTTTTGCCTCGGGAAATAAAACGCCATATTGTTTTGTAACTGAAAAAAGCAACTGAGTGGCAAATCTCGTGCGCTGATAGTGAAGGGTGCTCGCGTTCGACGACGCTAAAAATATACGTTTTATGACATTTTTAGATGCAATCCATTGATTGCGTGTTTGTCGTCATCCTTCATGAGACAAAGATCAATGTCTTGGGCCGCAGGTCGCCCGGGTGAGGTGCCTGCCTTTTCTTGACTGGCAACACATGCCGGGCCGAAAAGGCGAAGATACCTTTTCACTGGGGAAGATTTTTCTCAATGTCTTCATTGGATGATGCGGAATGTGCATCAATTCCAGCTGTCGATAAATTGAGATATCCAGTGCAAATTATGAAAATCTCGTGAGTGCCCTTGCGATACTGAATCGGTACTGTAATCCTCAAATAGAGCCATTCGTTTCGGAGTGGCGGGAGTTCTCAATTTTGATGAGTTCTACTTTGAGGAAAGCATGTTCGATCACAACCACTACGTTCCAGTATTGAAATGGCGTCAGGGAGAATATCTTGCGCTGTCCAGATTGACAGCGACCGTCATGGATTGGGTGACGCCGCTGTTTGAGGTGCCGACGGAGGCTTGGGACTTCGAAGCCGAAGCGCCTGCCAAGAGCCTAGACGAGCACTTGAGCAAATTTGGCGTGCGGCTCAAACAAAAATGGGACGCGCGACGTTGTCTTGTTGATTCCCCCTTTATCGACGGCGACGCATGTGTCGAGAGCGGCACGCATCATCTGGCCCATATCTTCGACCTGGCGCGGGTCGCTGGGGCCATGCCTGTTCCGGTGTTTGGGTTGGGGCGTTCCAAAGCGTACATGACCGCGGTGCGTGCGATTGCCGATCGTGACGGACGAGGCGCCTGCCTTCGACTGACGCCGGAAGACTTCGGTGTTTCAATGCATGCAGAAATGAATGCGGTGCTGAACGGGATCGGGATAGGGGAAGACGCGTGCGATCTCGTACTCGATTGTGCGGCCGAAATCGCAACCAGCCCGAAGATGCAGGCATTGGTATGGAAGGGGCTGCTCGACGAACTGCCCAAGCTCGATGCGTGGCGATCCATCACGATTGCCGGGACGTCGTTCCCGCAGACATTGCCGTCGGCGTCGTATCGACCGTCGGGCCTGATCAAGCGTCATGACTGGCTCGGCTACAAATCACTTGTTGCAATGCTTCCTGCCGGCGCGCGGATGCCGACTTTCGGTGACTACGCCGTGGCGCATCCGGAGACCGAACTCATCGATCCGCGCATGCTCGATCCCAATGCCAAGGTAAAGTACACGATCGACGACGAGTGGTTCATCGCGATGGGCGTGCAGGTCAAGAAACATGGGCGCGCGCAATACGCGGACATTTGCCGGAGCATCGTATCCGCCAGGCCGCCGATCTTCATGGGTGGCGCGTACTCACACGGTGACCAATTCATCGAGGACTGCGCGAGCGGCACTGGAAGTACCGGTGGCGCGTCAACCTGGCCGATGGTCGGGAGCAACCACCACGTCACGAAGGTTGTGAGGGATGTCGCCACTTTGTTCGGCGCTTCAACGCTTCCCTGACCTGCGCGCGAAGCGACGAAGGGGAAAGGCGTTGCGTGAGCAGCGTATACAGTGCTTGCCTGCTGCCGCGCAGCGCCTTCCTGTCAGTTTCAAGGGCTTCCAGAATGGCCAGTGCTTCGTCACGCCACAGAAGGTGGGCGACATGGAAGGGAGAGATGTCCGGGTTCATTGCCGCGGCGCGCTCGGTTTCGATGTGAACCGCTCCGCGAGGGCCGACATGCGACACCTTGATACCCCACCACGGCGGAAGCAGATTCGCAGCTTCGACGAAGTGCCGTTCGCTCACGACCAGAGTCGCCTTGTCGAGGGCTCGCGAGTAGGCGTCGATCTGCAACGGAAGACGGTGCAGTGTATCGGCATCGCTTTTGAGCTCATACCCGTGAATGACGCCGTTGATCACCGCGATGTCGACCCGGCATGCGCCGTGCTCAAGCCCCAGCTCTTCCACGACGAGCACGTTCGGATTCGACAGCGGCTCTGCAAGGACCTTTTTCATGACAGCGGTTCGAACGTCGCGATCGCGAGTTGCGATACGAGGCGTTTGATTGCCGTTTGAAAATTTCGTCACGGGGAAGGGCCCTTGAATCGGTATGCAGCGGGGCATGTTAACACACGCAGAGGGTGTGTTTATCCCCGCTACCGTCAGGCTAATCCTGCGTCGGCATCACGCGCGCTGAGGACACTGCGATGCCCGTCGACGCTCAATCCCAATGCCGGTGATGGTAATACCCGCCACCACCGTAATACCCGCCGCCGTCAGGCACCACGATACAGCCGCTCAGCAACACGGCGACGCCGGCAATCAGCAAAAGGGTCTTCTTCATCGGGTTCACCTGCTCGGGTTCAATATGAAACCCAGCATAGCGAGCGCCCGCAACACCGGCTGTAAGCGATCGTTTCCCTGCTCCGCAATCCGTAACGGCGGATTATTCCGGTCACAATGACCGTAACAAATCCCCAAACAGCAGACGTTTTCAGGCAGTGACGACCCTGTTTCGCCCGGTATCCTTCGCGCGATAAAGCGCGGCATCGGCGGCTTCGATCAACGCATCGGGTGTGGAGAGATCGTCGGCCGCCACGGTCGCGCAGCCGACGCTCACGCTCACGCGCCCGGCGGGTGATGTCGGCATCGCGAGATCGAGCCGCAATACCGCCTCGCGCGCTTCCTCGGCGACGACCCGCGCGCCGCGCGCGCCCGTGTTCGGCAGCACGATCGCGAACTCCTCGCCGCCGTAACGCGCGACCATGTCCGCGGGCCGCCTCACCGCGCCGGCCAACGCGTTCGCGACGGCAATCAGGCATGCGTCGCCCTTCACGTGACCGAACGCGTCGTTGTATGCCTTGAAGTGGTCGACGTCGACCATCAGCAGCGACAGCGGTTCGCCTTGCCGTCGCGACTGCAGGAACAGCGTGTGGAAGTGATCGTTGAAGTGCATGCGGTTGAATGCGCCCGTCAGGCCGTCGCGCGCGGACGAACGGATCAGCGTCGCGTGCGCCTCGAACAGCCGCTGATACAGCATCGTCACTTCCCATGCGAGCACGCAAACGAGCACGCCCGGCGTGAACATGCTGAACACGCGCGCGAGATACCAGCCGACCGTGAATCGATTGGTGCTCATCAGGTTCAGCGTGGTGTCGGTGAGGCACGCGAGCACCGCGATCGCGAGCCACAGGTCGAGGGTCGTGCGCAGCCGGCCGGTGGCCAGCACGGCAACGAGCGCCAGCGCATTGAGCAGCCACACGACCAGCGCGACGGCGTTGACGGGCAGCACGGCCGCGTCGCCCGGCGGATGAAACGCGGGCGGCAGCGACACGTTCAGCGCGAACAGGCACAGCAATCCCGCGACGACAGCCGGCCCGCCGATCAGTGCGAGCGTCCACCACCGTGTCTGCCGTGCGCCGACCGGTGCGCGCGCCAGCCGCGCGCGCGCGAGCAGCGCGACCATCACGAAACTCGGGAAGCCGGCATGCCAGAAGATCCACATCCACGCGGCGCTTTGCGGTTGCGCACCGAACAGCCCGTGCGGCGCGAATACGCCGGGAAAGGTGAGCAGCTGCAGCGCGACGGCGAGCGCGGTGAACGCGTAGGCGCCGCCGAGTGCGCCGAGCACTGGCTGGCGGGTCACGGTGAACTGCGCGCCGAGAAAGAACGCCGCGATGCTCGCGGTGGTGAACACGGTGAGCGCGCACATCGGCATGAACGGCTCGACGGCCGGCAGCGCGACGTTCGCGTGCGGCGCGGCGATCCCGAGCGCGAGCACGATGACGAGCGCCGTCAGTGTGCCGAACCAGAGCTGACGGCGTGTCGTGTGCTGGATCAGGATGCCTTCCATGGAGTTCCCCGGGCACGTACGCGGAAACGCCCGGTCTTGCGCCGGGCGACAGGCAGCCGGCCGCTGCGCGACCGGTGCGGCCTGATCCTATCGCGTTATGGTTGCGCGCTCAAACCCCGAGGCCGGGACCGAAGTTGCCGGCAACCCAGTGCGTGACGGCGTCGACGTCCGCGTAGTCCTGTTCGGGCAGGCCGTCGAGCATCGACAGCACTTCGTTGCTGGCGCCCGCGTCGCGCGCGGCATCGACGATCGCATCCTTGTTGGCCGGATAGCGGACGGCCGCCAGCACGTCGGCGATCTGCAGGTCGATCGTTTCGTTGGGAATGTCGTGCGGAGGCTGGGCGGGCTGGTCGTTCACGGCGGCGTCTCGCTGAGTGAGCGGGTTGAGCGGGAATCGGATCGAGGCGGAATTCGGGCGTGTAACCGGATGCGTACCGGGGCGCGTCATGCGTTCACACGCCAGGGCGGCCAGGCCGGCGCGCCCCGCGGATGAACGCCAGTCGACTCAATGCCCGCGTCGCACGCGGCGCCACGGATGCTTCCAGTCGATGTGCGGTGCGTTTTCGTCGCGCGGATGCTGGCGCCGATGTTCCTGCCACAGTTCGTCGGAAAACAGCGCCGCCACGATCACGAGCGGTAGCACGAGGAAAATTCCGAGTATCACTTGCTCGATCACGATAGCCTCCTTGCGGTGGCAGGAACCCTTGCTCCCATTCTAGGCTCTGAACTTCGCCCGCGTTCAACTTCTTACAGTGCGAAACAGGCCGCGGAAGCGGCCTTGCCGCACATGCGCCGGCATCAAAAAGGACATGAACATGCAACTCCAGAACGATACCAACACGCTTGCGCTGCGGCCGCTGGAGCGCCAGGACCTGCGCTTCGTCCACGAACTGAACAACGACGCAAAGATCATGCGCTACTGGTTCGAGGAGCCGTATGAAACCTTCTCGGAACTGTCACAACTGTACGACCGCCACGTGCACGACCAGCGCGAGCGCCGTTTCGTCGCGGTCGACGCGCAAGGCGAACTGGTCGGCCTCGTCGAACTGATCGAGCTCGACTACATCCATCGCCGCGGCGAGTTCCAGATCATCATCGCGCCGCAATGCCAGGGGCGCGGTTATGCGGGCCAGGCGACGCGCCTCGCGATCGAGTACGCGTTCAAGGTGCTGAACATGCGCAAGCTGTATCTGATCGTCGATACGTCGAATGCGGCGGCGATTCATGTGTACGAAAAATGCGGATTCCAGCACGAGGCCGAGTTGAAGGAAGAATTTTTCGGAAACGGCGCGTATCACAACGCTTATCGCATGTGCATCTTTCAACGCGATTATTTCGAACACCAGCAATCCAGTCCGAACAAGGCAGGGTAAACGCGCTGGCGAAAGGCGCTTGCAGCGGGTTTTCGCGGGCACCGAATACATTCGGGGAACTACGGATAAATACGGATTCGCTTATACCTGGCATTTTTCTTGTATCAGGTATTTGCGATTCCGCGCTGCGGTAAAGTCGATTCGTTTCGAATGACTTTATGTGCGGCGCATCAAAATGATCCGGATGGCGAAATGGATTATCCAAACCGTTCAATCGCCGCAATGTAACTTGGATGAAAGCCCTGCCGGATAACGCTTTCCGCCCGGCGTGACGGGCCTGCCCGCCACGCAACGGGTGTTGCCCGCCGCGCGTGCCGCGCGAAAAACAGGCTGCGCACGGGGTGCGACAATCCGCCGCTATTGCGGTCGCACAACAAATGTGCTTGCTATCGCTTGCCGGTCTTCTAAAGTGAAAAACGCGGGTTCACGATCACCTTTAAACACATAGCTAACCCAAGCCTGGTGCCCGCAAGCCTGGAGACAGAACATGATGAAGCGTACCGGTATCCTTTTTGGCCTCGTCGGCGTATTTTGCGCGGTGTCGGTTGCCCAGGCGGGCGGCGATTCGGCCGTCAAGCCGACGCAGGAAATCCAGTTGACGAAGAATGCATGGGGCTGCCTGTCGAAAGACAATCTGGATTCCGTACTGAGTCACGAACGTGACGGCAAGTCGCAGGCGAAGCAGCAATACTTCGACGACTACCGTTGCCTGTCGGTACCGGAAGGCCAGCGTTTTCGCGTCGTGTCGGTCGACCAGGGCGACGTGCAGTTCGTCAGCGCCGACAACAGCGACCAGCAGGGTCTCTGGACCGATTCGCGCTTCGTCAAGCAGTGACCGCTCATTCACCGCGCAGTCGCACGACGCGCGAGCGCGCCGGCCCGATGAGCCGGCGGCGCCAACCGAACACGGCCCGGCTCATGCCGGGCCGTTGCGCTGTGGGTGACGCATGACACGCGCCGGACGGCGCGCATTCGGTATCATCACGGCCCGACCGAACCGAATGCCCGCCCGGGCCGCATCCGCATGGCGCTGAAATCCACGATCTACAAAGCCGAACTGCAAATCGCCGACATGGATCGGCATTACTACGCCGATCACGCGCTGACGGTGGCGCGCCATCCGTCGGAAACCGACGACCGGATGATGGTGCGCATCGTCGCGTTCGCGCTGTTCGCGCACGAGCGGCTCGAATTCTGCAAGGGGCTGTCGGACGTCGACGAGCCCGATCTGTGGCAGAAGGACCTGACGGGCGCGATCGACGTCTGGATCGAAGCCGGCCAGCCCGACGAGCGGCGCATCTCGAAGGCGGCCGGCCGCGCCGGGCAGGTCACCGTGATCGCGTATGGCGGCAAGACGTCGGATATCTGGTGGCAGGGCGTGCGCAGCAAGGTCGAGCGGCTGCGCAACGTGCAGGTGCTGTCGCTGGCCGACGGCGTCGCGGCCGCGCTCGGGCGGCTCGCGGAGCGCTCGATGCGCTTGCAGTGCACGGTGCAGGACGGCACCGCGTGGATCTCGAGCGCCGACCACGATCCGGTCGCGGTCGAATGGACGGTGCTGAAGGCGCGCGCGGATGCATGACGGCCCGCGCGCCGGCCGCGTTCAGCCGATCACGGCCGGCGGCCCCTTGAATTCGAGCATGTTGCCTTCCGGGTCGAACAGGTAGATCGACGGTCCGTAGCCGCCGGCGCCGTAGCGTTCCGCAGGCGCGCCCGGCCGTGCGCCATGCGCGGCGAAATGGGCGGTCAATGCGTCGGGATCGAACGGCTCGACGCGCAGGCACAGGTGATCGAGATTGCGCCCCGTGCCGGGCGGGCCGCTGTCAGGGCGGTCGATCGGGCCGCCGACCGACAGCAGGTCGATCAGTGCATCACCGGCACGTAGTTGCACGAGGCCCAGGTCGGGCTGTTCCTTTTCCACATGGCAGCCGACGGCGTCGCAGTAAAAGCGCGTCATCGCGGCCATGTCGGTCACGCGCAGCACGATGTGATCGATCGCGCGGATGGTGGGTTTCATGGACAGGCGCTCCTTCGCAGTCGACGAGCATCGAGTGTAGACGCATCGCGCCTGCGCCGCCTGCCGGAACGCGGCACAATCGACGGACGAAAAAAAGCCCGTTCACGCGGAGCGGAACGGGCTTAATCCATATCAGGAGGAGACATGGAGGAGACAGTTCCAACTATACACACGGCGATGGTGCGGCGCAATATTCCGAATGCAAAAAAACGTCAGGACGGCGATTTGTCGCATCCGCAGTGCAGCAAAAGGGTGACGGGACGGTGACGAAAACCGCGCTGCAGCAGCCGGCGCGCGCGTTTCGCCGGACTTATTTCCGGGTGATGCGCCCCTGATTATCCGGGGCGAATCACAGAGCAAGATTCAGGGCGCGACGGCACGTGCCGATGTCTAGAGTAGGCACCATCTACACTAGAGAGTGCGAGGTTCAGATGAAAACCGCCTATCCGACCGATGATGCCCGCTGGGGCGCCGTGACCGAGCGCGATCCGCATGCGGACGGCGCGTTCTTCTATGCCGTGAGTACGACCGGCGTGTTCTGCCGTCCGACCTGTGCGTCGCGGCTGCCGCGTCGCGAAAATGTGTCCTTCTTCGCCGATCCGGCCGCCGCGCGCGCGGCCGGTTTCCGGCCCTGCAAGCGCTGCCAGCCGGAAGGGCTGCCGCGCGAGCTCGAGATCGTCAACCGCGCGTGCGCGGTGCTCGACGCGCATGCCGAGCGGCTCACGCTGCAGCAGCTGAGCGATGCCGTGCACGTGAGCCCGTTTCATCTTCAGCGGCTCTTCAAGCGCGTGGTCGGCGTGTCGCCGCGGCAGTACCAGGCCGCGCAGCGCGGCGCCGCGCTGCGGCAGGCGCTGCAAAGCGGGCAGCCGGTCACGCAGGCGGCCGTCGACGCGGGTTTCAACTCGCCGTCGCGACTCTATGCGTCGGTACCGCGCGAGCTCGGGATGGCGCCGTCGGCGTTCCGCCGCCAGGGCGCCGGCCTGCGGATCGACTTTGCGACCGCCTCGACGTCGCTCGGCACGGTGCTCGTCGCGGCGACCGGGCAGGGCATCTGCCGGATCGCGTTCGGCGACGAACCGGCCGCGCTCGTCGGCGAGCTGAAGGACGCGTTCGCGCGCGCCGAGCTGGTCGAAGCGTCGGCACGGCTCGCGCCGTTCGTCGCGCAGATCCGCGCGTACCTGGACGGCACGCGGCACGCGTTCGACCTGCCGCTCGACATCGCGCCGACCGCCTTCCAGCAGCGCGTGTGGGAAGCGCTGACGCATATTCCGTACGGCGAAACACGCAGCTACTCGGAGATCGCCGAGGCGCTGGGTGCGCCGCGTGCGGTGCGCGCCGTCGCGTCCGCGTGCGCGTCGAACCCGGTCGCGCTCGCGATTCCGTGTCACCGCGTCGTACAAAAGGGCGGCGCGCTGTCCGGGTATCGTTGGGGCGTGCGCCGCAAGGCGACGCTGCTTGCCGCCGAGGCGCGTCACGTGCACGACGATGAAACCGAATCCGTTGCGGAGGGCAGCGCAGTTTGAGCATCGCAAGAACGACGATTACGTCCATCGTGAACGGCGGCCGTGTGCCGCCGTCCGCGCAAATGGAACTGCGATTCAATGCGCCTTACGACTGGGCGCGCGTCCTGCGCTTCTTCAGCGGGCGTGCGATTCCGGGCGTCGAGCAGGTGGCGGACGGCGTGTATCGCCGCATCGTCGACCTGCACGGCGACGCCGGCCGGCTCACGGTTGCGAAACATCCGCGCAAGCATTGCCTGGTCGCGACGGTCGAAGGCGCGGTCGCGCGTCATGTCGACGACGCGTTCGCCGCGCGCGTCGCGACGATGTTCGACCTCGGCGCCGATCCGGCCGCCATCGACAGCGGGCTGGCGCGCGATCCGTGGTTCGCGCCGCTCGTCGAGGCCGCGCCGGGGCTGCGCGTGCCGGGTGCATGGTCGGGGTTCGAGCTGGCCGTGCGCGCGATCGTCGGCCAGCAGGTGAGCGTGAAGGCCGCGACGACGATCGTCGGCCGGCTCGTCGAGCGGGCCGGCGAGCGCGTGGTTCATGAAGACGACGGTGCGCCCGCATGGCGTTTTCCGACGCCGGAGGCGCTGGCCGCCTGCGATCTCGACAAGATCGGGATGCCCGGCAAGCGGGTGGCGGCACTGACGGGCACGGCGCGCGCGGTGGCGGCCGGCGACGTGCCGGTCGATCGCGAGCACGCCGATCTCGCGACGCTGCGCGGTGCGTGGCTCGATCTGCCCGGCATCGGCCCGTGGACCGTCGAATACATCGCGATGCGCGCGTGGCGCGATCCGGATGCCTGGCCGGCCTCCGATCTCGTGTTGATGCAGTCGATCGCCGCGCGCGATCCGGCGCTCGACCGGCTCGCGACCCAGAAGCGCCGCACCGAAGGCTGGCGGCCGTGGCGCGCGTACGCGGCGCTGCATTTGTGGAACGAAGTGGCCGACCGGGCGGGCGGCGCGCGCGGCGGGTGAGGGCAACTGCCGATCACCGAGTTTCGCGGCCGGGTGCGACCCGGCGTAGCCGCGATGCAACCCGTCGCGCGGGCCGTGCCGGTGTTCGCAGGCGACCGGCCGGACTTCGGCCGTCACAGCCATTTCTCGAATCCGTCGTCCGCCCGATGCAGGGCGCACGACGCACACTTTCGCCTCTCTCCGCGGCCGATTCGGCGGCACGGTTGCACCTGCCGTCACCCGTTCGCGCGTCACGTTCCGTCGGACGAATGCGCTCAACCGGCGTGCCCGTCGTCGCCGCCTGGAACCGTCGGGAGATGCGGCGATCGCCGCGGCCGGCCCGTCCGGCGGCCCGCTCCGGCCCGCGCACCATGCCCGGCGCCACCTCAAGCGCGGGTTTCGGCGAGATGTTAAAGTGCCCGCTACCAACGAAGCGACCAACAATCCAGCCGGCCGCGCGCGGCGTTCTGCGCGCGGCCGTCACGCACTTGCGTCTCCATGTCGAACACCATGACTCACCGCCAGTCCGAACTGCTGCTGAATCGCCTCGAAGCACTGAGCTCGGGCCCGACGCGGCAGCATCTGCCCGACGGCCTGCGCGGCATCGAAAAGGAAAGCCTGCGCGTGACGCGCGACGGGATGATCGCGTTCACGCCGCATCCGCGCGCGCTCGGTTCGGCGCTCACGCATCCGGCACTGACGACCGATTATTCCGAAGCGCTGATCGAGCTGATCACGCCCGCGGAACGTGACGCCGCGATCACGCTCGAACGCCTCGACGATCTGCATCGCTACGTCTATGCATCGCTCGGCGATGAGATGCTGTGGAACGACTCGATGCCGGGCCTGCTGCCGGCCGACGACCAGATCCCGATCGCCGACTACGGCACGTCGAACATCGGTCGCCTGAAGACGGTGTACCGGCGCGGCCTCGCGTATCGCTACGGCCGCACGATGCAGTGCATCGCCGGCATCCACTACAACTACTCGCTGCACGAGGAAGTGTGGCGGCGCCTGCATGCGGAAGAAGGATCGACGGCCACGCTCGTCGATTACCAGTCGGAGCGCTATCTCGCGCAGATCCGCAACTTCCGTCGCCGCAGCTGGCTGCTGATGTACCTGTTCGGCGCATCGCCCGCGCTCGACACGAAGTTCCTGCGCGGCAAACCGCACAAGCTCGACACGTTCGACGCCGATACGCTGTACCTGCCGTATGCGACGAGCCTGCGGATGAGCGATCTCGGCTACTCGAACACGACTGCCCAGGCCGCGCTGCACGTCGACTACAACACGCTGCCCGGTTATCTCGACGCGTTGTCGAAGGCCGTGAGCGAGCCGTATCCGGCGTACGAGGCCATCGGCACGCATCGCGACGGCGAGTGGATCCAGATCAACACGAACGTGCTGCAGATCGAAAACGAGTTCTATTCGACGATCCGGCCGAAGCGCGTCACGTATTCGGGCGAGCGGCCGCTGCATGCGCTCGCGTCGCGCGGCGTGCAGTACATCGAGGTGCGCTGTCTCGACATCGATCCGTTCGAGCCGACCGGCATCGCACTGGAAACCGCGCGCTTCATCGACGCCTTCCTGCTCGCGTGCGCGCTCGACGAGAGCCCGGTGCTCGATTGCCCCGCGTACCAGGAGGCGAACGCGAACTTCGGCAGCGTGACGATGGAAGGGCGCAAGCCCGGGCTCACGCTGCAGCGCGACGGCGCGCCGATCACGCTGCAGGCGTGGGCGGACGAGCTGATGACCGATATCGAAACCGTCGGCCGCCGTCTCGACGAAATCCGCGGCGGCGACGAACATGCGCGCGCGATCGCCGCGCAGCGCGAGAAGCTCGCCGATCCGGAGCGCACGCCGTCCGCACGCGTGCTGCGCACGATGCGCGAGCACGGGCAGTCGTTCCTCGGGTTCGCGCTGGCGCAGAGCGAAGCGCATGCCGCGCATTTCCGCGCGCACCCGCCGTCGGCGGAGACGCTGCGCACCGAGCAGGCGCTCGCCGCGAAGTCGCTCGCCGAGCAGGCCGAGCTTGAAGCGAAGGAGGCCGGATCGTTCGACGCATTCGTCGCGGCCTATCGCGCATATACGCTGAACCGCTTCAGCGTGTGATGCCTGGCGCACGCGCACCGCGTCGGTCGGCGCGGTGCGCGATGCGTCCTCCGTCGCCGGTCGGTGTGCGCCGTGGCGCCCCCGATCCGGGTCGATCCACCGTCAGTGGTGTGCGTACGTGCCGCGATCGATCGCGTGCGGCAGCGCCGGCTTGCCCGATTCCACGTTTGCCCTGCCGTCGCTGCCGTAGCCGGCGTCCCCGCCGCGTGCCTGCGCGGCACGGTGCATGATCGCCTGCATCTTTTCCGGAAAGTCGGGACTGCTTGCCAGGCTCGTCCGGTAGCCGGCGGCCTGCAGCTCCACGAGTTCCTGGCGGACCTCGGCGCGCGTCAGCGTCGACGCGGCCTGCGCGTGCGCGGCGAAGGCCGCGCCGATCAGCACGCATGCGCATACGGCTTGTTTCATCGTCTTCATCGTCTTCATCGTGTTCACTCCGTGAGGTTCCGGTGCCGTGCCGTGGCCGGCGCGGGCGGAATCGATGCAGCCAGTCTAGGCTTCGGACGCCAGACGAAACATCCCGCCCGCCGTCAGGCACCTTTGCCGCATGTGCAACATTGCGCGGGTGAGCCGCGCGTGACGGGCATCCTGTCGAACGCGACAGCGGCCCGCCCGCTGCCTGTCAGCCTGCGGCGGCAGGCCCGTATCGGGTCGGCACGCATCGGGCTTGTCCTCCTTGTACAAGCGCCCCGCGCCTCCTAACCTCTTTTAAGCGACCGGTCGGTTGGCCGTGCGACGTCGTTGCGTGCACAAGCGCCTGAGCGCCGTCGCGATTGCGGAAGGACCGCTTTGCACCGAATCCGGGGGCGCCGCCGCGCCAGCCCCGGGGTCGACTTTGGAGACGCGATGAATCCCACCGACGCCCTGCCGCCCGGCATTGTCTTCGCGCAGCCGTTGACGCCGGTCGCCAACTCGCTGCTGCTGTCCTTCCTCGTCGCCGCGATTCCGATCGCCGTCGCGCTGATCGCGCTCGGCGTGCTGCGCCGCCCCGCGTGGCAGGCGTCGCTCGCCGGGCTGGTCGCCGGCCTCGCGGTCGCGATCGGCGCATGGGGGATGCCGGCCGGGCTCGCGTTCAACGCGGTCGGCGCGGGCATGGCGCTCGCGGTCGTGCCGGTGATGTGGATCGTCTTCAACGCGCTGCTGTTGTACAACATCGCGGTGAAGTCGGGCCGCTTCGACCAGTTCCGGCAGTGGATGCTCGACAACCTGCCCGACGATCGGCGCCTCGTGCTGCTCGTCGTCGCGTTCTCGTTCGGCTGCCTGCTCGAAGGGATCTCCGGCTTCGGCACGCCGGTCGCGATCACGAGCGCACTCCTGATCGCGCTCGGCTTCCCCGCGCTCGAAGCGCTCACCTATACGCTGCTGTTCAACACGGCGCCGGTTGCGTTCGGCGCGCTCGGCGTGCCGATCACCGTGCTCGGCGCGGTGACGTCGCTGCCGCCCGCGACACTCGCGCAGATGGTCGGCCGCCAGTTGCCGTTCTTCGCGCTGCTGTTGCCGTTCTACGTGGTCGGCGCGTACGGCGGGCTGCGCTCGATCTCGAAGCTGTGGCCCGCGCTGCTCGTGTCGGGCGGCAGTTTCGCGATCGCGCAGTTCGTCACGTCGAACTTCCTCGGCTACCAGCTCACCGACGTGCTGTCGTCGCTCACGTCGCTGATCGTCACGATCGGTTTCCTCCAGGTGTGGAAGCCGCAACCCGATCCGCAATACGCGCTCGCGCGCAGCGTGCCTGCAACGGCCGGTGCCGCCCGCGCGGGTTTCGGCGGCTGGCTGCCGTGGCTCGTCGTGTCGGTGGTCGTGATCGTGTGGGTGCACGCGAACGTCGCGGCGATCGGCGACGTGAAGATCAAGTGGCCGGGCCTGCACAACGCGGTGTTCGTGTCGCTGTACCACAAGCCGTATGCGGCGATCTGGGACTTCCAGCCGCTCGGCACGGGCACCGCGATCCTGCTCTCGGCGATCATCACGGCCGCGCTGACGCGCACCGGCGCCGGCGCGTTCCTCGAGTGCGTGGTCAAGACCTGGCGGCAGACGTGGATCGCGATCGTCACGGTGATGATGATCGTCGGGCTCGCGTACCTGCTGAACTACTCGGGAATCAGCTATACGCTCGGCACCGGCGTCGCGTCGACGGGGGCGCTGTTCCCGCTGGTGTCCGCGTCGCTCGGCTGGATCGCCGTGTTCCTGTCCGGCAGCGACACGTCGGGCAACGCGCTGTTCGGCAACCTGCAGGTCGTGGCCGCGCGGCAGCTCGGCCTCGATCCGGTGCTGATGGCCGCGACCAACTCGTCGGGCGGCGTGATGGGCAAGATGATCTCGCCGCAGAACATCGCGACGGGCGTGTCGACGACGGACCTGAAAGGGCAGGAAGGTGTCGTGTTTGCGCGCACCTTCTGGCACAGCGTGATCCTCACGCTGCTGCTCGGCGTGCTGGTGTTCCTGCAGCAGCACGTGCTGACGTGGATGATTCCGGCACTGCCGAAATGAGGTGAGCGCAACGACAGAAGGAAGGCACGAGGAAAAACGAGGGAAGGCGCGGGAAAAGCGCCGGCAAAGTGCGGAACCGGCGAACGCGCGGCAGTTCAGCGCGCGTTCGCCGGCCGCGCCGTTCGTCCTGCTTCATCCGCCCCGGCTGCGGAGGCCGCCGCGGTCGCCGCAGCCGTGTTGCCGTCGGCCGGCAGGATGCACGCGAGAAACGCGTCGATCGCGGGGCTCTGGCGGCGCGCCTTCAGGTAGTACACGTATTCGTCGATCGTCGTGTCGACGCCGCGCAGCGCGATCACGCGCAGGTCGGGATGGCGCTCGGCCTCGCCGAGCGGAAACAGGCTGCCGCCCACGCCGTGCAGGATCGCCTCGCGGATCGCTTCGCGGCTGCCGATCTCGGCCATCGATACGGCCGCGACACCGGCCGCCGCGAGGATCGTCTCCGTGCAGCGGCGCGTCACCGAGCCTTCCTCGCGAATCAGCAGCCGCACGTCGGCGAGCTGCGCCGGATCGATCGCGTCGAAACGCGCGAGCGGATGCGTGCGATGCACGACAAGCACGAGCGGGTCGGTCGAGATCACCTTGCGTTCGAGGCCTTCGGCGTCGTTGCGCTGCGACGATACCGCGAGATCGATGCGGAATTCCTGCAGCGCTTGCAGGATTTCCTCGGAGTTGCCGATCCGGCACGTGAGCGCGATCGACGGATGCGCGTTCGAGAAGCGGCCGACCGCGTCCATGATGTAGTACGGCCCCGTCGCACCGATCCGCAGATGACCTTCGAACAGGCCGCCGACGTTGCGCAGCATGATGTCGGCCTGCGCCTCGAGCGCGATCATCTTCTCGACGAGCGGCAGCAGCTCGATACCCGTCTCGGTGACCTCGAGCTTGCGGCCGCTGCGGTAGAACAGCTCGACGCCGTACAGCTGCTCGACCTGCCGGATCTGCGCGGCAATCGTCGGCTGGCTCACGCCCAGGTGGCGCGCGGCGCGCGTGATGCTGCCCTGCCGGACGGTCGCGTGGAACGCCTTCAGCTGATCGAACACGACTCGGCTTCTCCCCTCTTCATCGCGCGTCAGCGTAGCGCATGCGTGTGTCGGCCGCATGAAAGGCGCGTCGTGCGCCGCTTCGAAAAAAAGCTGGGGGTGAGCGCAAGAAACCTGCTGGAACCGGTCACGGCCGGGACATGCCGGTGCGGGGTAATAGCGCGTAACACACCGACCGCCGGCCCCGCTCGACCGGCACCCCATTCCTACCGACAACAGGGTTCCCTTCATGTCTTCGAACAATCGACGCGATTTCCTGCGCCTCGCCGCGCAGTCGGCCGGTGCGATGGCCGCCTACGCGGGCTTCCCGCCCGCGATCCGCAATGCGCTGGCGATGCCGGCCGCCTACCGCACGGGCACGATCCGCGACGTCGAGCACGTCGTGATCTTCATGCAGGAAAACCGTTCGTTCGACCATTACTTCGGCGGGCTGCGCGGCGTGCGCGGCTTCAACGACCCGCGCCCGCATCTGCTGCCGAGCGGCGCGCCGGTGTGGCAGCAGCCGCCGGCATCGGTGTTCACGAAGAACTACCATTCGCGCGGCCTCGATCCGTCGGCGCCGTACGTGCTGCCGTTCTACCTCGATCCGAAGCAGACGACCGAATTCCAGCCGGGCACCAACCACGGCTGGAGCAGCGGCCACCTGTCCTGGAACAACGGCCAGTGGGACCAGTGGGTGAACCAGAAGCAGGACGTGCTGACGATGGGCTACCTGAAGCGCCAGGACCTCACGTACCACTACGCACTGGCCGACGCGTTCACGATCTGCGATTCGTACTTCTGCTCAGCGCACGCCGACACCGCGCCGAACCGCATCTACCTGTGGACCGGCACGGTCGACCCGCGCAACATCTACGGCACCCCGCCGAACGGCCCGGGCATCGGCGAGCGCGACGACGTGAACGGCTACACGTGGACGACCTACGCCGAGCGCCTCGAGCACGCGAAGATCAGCTGGAAGGTGTACCAGGGCGGCACGGGCATCCCGGGCGACCCGACCGACAACTACACCGACAACTCGCTGATGTTCTTCAAGAAGTTCCAGGTGAAGGAAGGCGCGAGCGGCCCGCTGGTCGACAAGGGCGCGTCGGACCACACGCTCGCCGAGCTGAAGGCCGACGTGCAGGCGAACCGGCTGCCGCAGGTGTCGTGGATCGTCGCGCCGTACAAGTACAGCGAGCACCCGCAGGCGTCGCCGACCGACGGCGCGTTCTACATCAACATGGTGCTCGAGGCGCTGACGTCGAACCCGGAGGTGTGGGCGAAGACGGTGTTCATCCTCAACTACGACGAGAACGACGGGCTGTTCGACCACGTCGTGCCGCCGGTGCCGCCGGTCACGAGCGGCGTGGGCGGCCAGGGCATCGTGTCGTCGAACCTGCTGTCGAATCTCGGCGACGAGCTGCTCGACCTGAACAGGTACCCGGGCGAAATGAGCCCGCTCGTGCCGGGCGCGGACCCGGGCGGCATCCAGCCGATCGGCCTCGGGCCGCGCGTGCCGCTGATCATCATCTCGCCGTGGACGAAGGGCGGCTGGGTCTGCTCGGAGACGTTCGACCATACGTCGGTGCTGCGTTTCCTCGAAGCGCGCTTCGGCGTGAAGGAGCCGAATATCAGCGCGTGGCGCCGCTCGATCTGCGGCGACCTCACGTCGGCGTTCGACTTCTCCGCGCGCCCCGACACGCGCACGGTGAGCTTCACGGTGCCGCAGCACATCGCGACGGCTGGCCAGGCGTACCAGGTGCCCGCGCAGCAGGCGATGCCGGCGCAGGAACCCGGCACGCGGCCGGCGCGGGCGCTGCCGTACGAGCTGTTCGTGCACAGCCGCGTGAGCGGCCATGACGACAGCGTGTCGCTCGACTTCGCGAACACTGGCGACGCGGGTGCGGCGTTCTACGTGTACGACCGCCGCAATCCGGCAACGCCGCCGCGTCGTTATGCGGTGTCCGCGCACGATCGCTTCGTCGACACGTGGAACACGTCGGCTGCACGCGGCGATTACCATCTCGCGGCATACGGCCCGAACGGCTATCTGTGCGAGTTCCAGGGCAACACGCGGCTCGCGGCCGACGGGCGGCACGCGAACCCCGAAGCGCGGATCGGCTACGACGTGCGCAACCGTCACGTGTACCTGCAACTGCGCAACAGCGGGCGCGCAACCTGCCGCGTGACGGTCGACAACGCGTACAGCCATGCGCATGCGCGCACCTACACGCTGGAACCGGGCGAACGCGTCGAGGATCACTTCGCGCTGTCGTCGAGCCACGGCTGGTACGATCTGACGATTACCGCGACGACGCTGCGCGGCGGCGACGACAAGGTCGTGCGCCGCTTCGCGGGCCACGTCGAGACGGGCCGGCCGAGCCACAGCGATCCGGGGCCGGTGAAGCACGCGACGGCCTGACGGCCGTCACGCGTCGCGCGATGCGGGTGAGGTCGGCCCGCCGCGCGAGCACCGCCTGCCGGCTGCATCCCGATTGCATCCCGATTGCATCCCGGTACGTGGGATTGGCTTTTGGAAACTGAAAACTGTTGACAATGTGTCGGGCCGAGGGTATACAAGGATCATTCGCCGATATGGCGCCCTCGTTCCCTACCGCAGCCTTGCTGCCTGCCCGACCATGACAGCCCCGAACGCGCTCAGCGCCATCGAACTCCTGCAAAGCCAGTCGCTCGCGATGATCGTCCAGGACATGCTCGAGCGCGCGATCGTCTCCGGCGAATACGCACCCGGCGAGAAGCTCAACGAAGTCGAGATCGCGACCCGGCTGAACGTGTCGCGCGGCCCCGTGCGCGAAGCGTTCCGGGCGCTCGAACAGGCCGGCCTGCTGCGTAACGAGAAGAACCGCGGCGTGACGGTGCGCGTCGTGCCGCTGCGCGAGGCCGAGGAGATCTACGAAGTGCGCGCGATGCTCGACGAGTCGGTCGCGCGCGCGCTCGCGAAGCGCATCTCGCCCGACACGCTGAAGGTGCTGAAGGGCATCATCCAGTCGATGAAGGACGCCGCGAAGACCCACGATGTCACGCGCTATACGGAGCTGAACGTGCAGTTCCACGACGCGATGGTCGTCGGCGTCGGCAATACGCACCTCACCGATACCTACCGCCGGCTGGTGCGCCAGCTCGGGCTGCTGCGCCAGGCAGCGATCGAGGCCGAGGAAGACGCGATCGCGGTGTCCGCCGCCGAGCACGACAAGATCGTGCAGGCGCTCGCGCGGGGCGACGAGGAGCAGGCGGTCGCGCTGGTGCGCGAGCACGTTTCGCATGGCCTTGCGCGGATGCGCCGTACGCACGAGCAGGGGCTGCCCGCGACGGGCAAGGCGGCGCGGGAGAAGGCCGGCGCGTGAGTGGGGGCGGTGCGCGTCATCGCACATTGATGACGAAAGAGCGTTGACCGGGCGCTCACCGCCTTCCGTTCTTGCATGGCGAGTTTCGGCTGGCTTGCTTGTCGCATGGGACAAGCGTAGCTCCGGTCGAAATCGAGGGCGCGCGGGCTGAATGCAAGGATCGCCGGCAGGCGATCATTTGCCGCGTCGTTTATCAAAGGCATCGTCCAGAACCCAGCCCGTGCCGGATTCGCAGTGCACTTGTGTGTATGCGTAAATTTTGGCAACACGATCCGTCAATGGAACACAGGATTCACCTTTCCTGACCGTAAAGATCGGCTGGGTTCTATCGTCGTTTGGCTCGGCAAACGCAGGCATGTTCTGAAGCGCTGTCCACTTCTCGTCTTTATATTTCGAGCACGCACCGATCGTCATGGTGAGTGCGGCGAATAACAGAAGGCGCATCATTTTTTGGGATATCGTCGGATTCCAATCAGGCGTTTCGAGTGGCGCAGGCGGCGCGTGCCCATCGCGTCGGCGGCCTCGTAGAGCCGGCCGTCGGCCAGCGACAGCGCGGTGACGAGGATCATCAGCACGTGCGGGAATGACGCGGACACCCTGCTCAGCACGATGCCCGGCAGCCCGTAGATCGAATGGCCGTGCAGCAGCGGCTTCAGCAGCCCCGCGTTGCCGAACCGGTAGATGAACAACGTCGCGGACAACAGCGTCGGCGCGAGCAGCGGCAAGAGCGCGATCGGGCGCGCGGCGTTCTTCAGCGGCATGTACGAGCGCGTCAGCGCATACGCGAACGTGAACATGAACGCCATCGGCACGACGATCATCGTGACGAGCGCGCCGACCGTCAGCGAATGCAGCATCGAGCGCAGCAGGCCGCTGTCCTTGAGGTAATCGACGAAGTTGTGCGCGCCGACGAATCGCCCGTCGGCATCGACGAAGCATTTCTGCACGACGAGCGCGAGCGGCAGGAGCAGGAACAGCGACATCAGCGTGGCCAGCGCGAGACGGGCCGCGCCCGCCGGCCATGCATCCAAACGCCTGTTTACCGGCACTTCGTTCATCTTCAGACCCCTTGACAGTGGCGCCGCGGCACACGGCGGATGAGTGGAGACCAGCCCTCTTGCTGCTGCGTTGTTTTGCTTTCTGTCGTCTGCATGTTGTTGACAATCAACATATCATCAATTTTAATGTCGAGCATGGAAAGCACCTCCCTTCGGCGCGGCGCGGGCGCCGACGGCTCTACCCTTCGAACCGAAAGGAATGAACGTCATGACTGAAACGCCTGTGTCCGTGGAAGTGAACGGCCGTCGCTACAACTGGATGAGCCGGCCGGTGGTGGTCGTCTGTGTCGACGGCTGCGCATACGAATACCTGGAGGAAGCCGCCGAGGCTGGCGTCGCGCCGTTCCTGCGCACGCTGCTGAAACCGGGCACGGCGCTCAAGGGCGAGTGCGTGGTGCCGAGCTTCACGAACCCGAACAACCTGTCGATCGTGACGGGCGTGCCGCCGGCCGTGCACGGGATAAGCGGCAACTATTTCTACGATCGCGACACCGGCGCCGAGGTGCTGATGAACGATCCGAAGTACCTGGTCGCCCCCACCGTGCTCGCGGCCTTCGCCGAGCAGGGGGCGCGCGTCGCGGTCGTCACCGCGAAGGACAAGCTGCGCCGCCTCCTCGGCAAGGGGCTGAAGGGCATCTGCTTCTCGTCGGAAAAGGCCGACGAGGCGACCGTCGAGGAAAACGGCATCGACAACGTGCTCGAGCTGGTCGGCAAGCCCGTGCCGAGCGTGTACAGCGCGGACCTGTCGGAATTCGTGTTCGCGGCCGGCGTGCGCCTGCTCGAGACGCGCCCGATCGACCTGATGTACCTGTCGACCACCGACTACGTGCAGCACAAGTGCGCGCCCGGCACGGAAGGCGCAAACGCGTTCTACGCGATGATGGACACGTACCTGCAGCGCCTCGACGAACTCGGCGCGATCGTCGCGATCACGGCCGACCACGGGATGAACGCGAAGCACGACGATGAAACCGGCGAGCCGAACGTGATCTACCTGCAGGAGCTGTTCGACGAGTGGCTCGGTCACGACGCGGCGCGCGTGATCCTGCCGATCACCGATCCGTACGTCGTGCACCACGGCGCGCTCGGCTCGTTCGCGACCGTCTACGTGCCGGCGTCGGCCGATGCCGAGGCGCTGCGTGCGCGGCTCGCCGCGGTCGACGGCATCGAGGTCGTGCTGACGGGCGCCGAGGGCTGCGCGCGCTTCGAGCTGCCACCCGCGCGCATGGGCGACCTGATCGTGATCTCGAAGCAGGACGTCGTGCTCGGCACGCGCCGCATCAAGCACGACCTGTCGGGCCTCGACGTGCCGCTGCGTTCGCACGGCGGGATCTCCGAGCAGATCGTGCCGCTGATCTTCAGCAAGCCGGTCGCCGGCGACGTCACGGGCCGTGCGCGGCTGCGCAACTTCGACATCATCGACATCGCGCTCAACCATCTGCAGTGATGCGTACGCATCCGCAAGGGGACACACTCATGAACGCCATTGCAGCATCGACGGACGTCCGCGAGATTCGTCGCGAAGCACTGCGAATCGACGGCGAACGGATTCATCGGGACGCGGTGATCGAAGTGCGCAACCCGTACGACGGCGCGCTGGTCGGCACCGTGCCGAAGGCGACGCTCGACGACGTGCGGCGCGCGTTCGCGGCCGCGCATGCATACCGGCCGGCGCTCACGCGCCATGATCGCGCGGCGATCCTGCGCCGCGCGGCCGACATCGTGCGTGCGCGCACGGCGGAGATCGCGGCGCTGATCACGGCCGAGGCCGGGTTGTGCATCAAGGATTCGACGTACGAGGCGGGCCGCGTGGCCGACGTGCTGACGTTCGGCGCCGGCGAAGTGCTGAAGGACGACGGGCAGATCTTCTCGTGCGACCTGACCCCGCACGGCAAGAAGCGCCGCGTGTACACGCAGCGCGACCCGCTGCTCGGCGTGATTTCGGCGATCACGCCGTTCAACCACCCGATGAACCAGGTCGCGCACAAGATCGTGCCGTCGATCGCGACCAACAACCGGATCGTCGTGAAGCCGTCCGAGAAGGTGCCGCTGTCGTGCTACCTGTTCGCGGACATCCTGTACGAAGCGGGCCTGCCGCCGCAGATGCTGCAGGTGCTCACCGGCGACCCGAAGGAAATCGCCGACGAGCTGATCACGAACCCGGCGATCGACCTCATCACGTTCACGGGCGGCGTATCGATCGGCAAGTCGATCGCGGCGCGGATGGGCTACCGGCGCGCGGTGCTCGAACTCGGCGGCAACGACCCGATCATCGTGATGGAAGACGCCGATCTCGACGAAGCGAGCACGCTCGCGGTATCGGGTTCGTACAGGAACTCGGGGCAGCGCTGCACCGCGATCAAGCGGATGCTCGTGCACGAGTCGGTGGCCGATCGCTTCACCGAACTGGTCGTCGAAAAAACGCGCGCGTGGCCGTACGGCAATCCGGCCGATCCGTCGGTGGACATGGGTACGGTGATCGACGAAGCGGCCGCGAAGTTCTGCGAGCGGCAGGTGAACGACGCGATCGCGCGCGGAGCGCGGCTGCTGGTCGGCAACGTGCGCGACGGCGCGCTGTATTCGCCGACGGTGATCGATCGCGTGACGCCCGACATGCCGCTCGTGAAATACGAAACCTTCGGGCCCGTGTCGCCGATCATGCGTTTCCGCGACATCGACGAAGCGATCCGGATGTCGAACAGCACCGACTATGCGCTGTCGTCGTCGGTGTGCACGAACCGCTTCGATCACATCACGCGCTTCATCACCGAGCTGGAAGTCGGCAGCGTGAACGTGCGCGAAGTGCCGGGCTACCGGCTCGAACTGACGCCGTTCGGCGGCGTGAAGGATTCGGGGCTGGGGTACAAGGAAGGCGTGCAGGAAGCGATGAAGAGCTTCACGAACACGAAGACGTATTCGCTGCCGTGGTAAGCGGTGTGTAAGCCGCGCGCACCGGTTTCGCGGCCGGTGCGCGCGTCGATCGGTGCGTTGAGCGGCGCGTTGATCGACGCGTTATTCGATCGGCTCATATCGATAGCCGATTTGCGTTTTTGCCGTGCCTCGACGCGTCGGTAGAATTCGCGGACTTCTCGAACGGCACGCGCGTGCCGCGGGATCAATCCCTCCAATCATTCGGGGTCCGCACCATGAAAATCCTTCGCTCCATCCTGGTCGTCGCCATGCTGCAGGCCGTTTCGGTCACGAGCGCACTGGCGGCCGACGACCTGTCGCAGATCAAGTCGTCCGGCGTGTTCCGGGTCGGTACCGAAGGGACGTACGCGCCGTTCACGTACCACGACGAGACCGGCAAGCTGACGGGCTTCGACGTCGACATCGCGACCGCGATCGCGCAGCGTCTCGGCGTGAAGCCGCAGTTCGTCGAAGGCAAGTGGGACGGGTTGATCGCGGGCCTCGACGTGAACCGCTACGACGCGGTCGTCAACGAAGTGTCGATCACCGACGCACGCAAGGCGAAATACGATTTCTCCACGCCGTACATCACGTCGCGCGCGGTGCTGATCGTGCGCGTGGACAACACGACGATCCGCTCGTTCGACGACCTGAAGGGCAAGAAGTCCGCGAACACGCTCACCAGCAATTTCGGCAAGCTCGCGGCCGCGCATGGCGCGGACGTCGTGCCGGTGCAGGGCTTCAACGAATCGATCGACCTGCTGAGCTCGGGGCGCGTCGACGCGACGATCAACGATTCGCTGTCGTACCTCGATTTCCGCAAGCACAAGCCGGACGCGAAACTGAAGATCGCGGCGACCGACGCGGGCGGCGCCAGCGATGCATCGGGCGTGCTGCTGCGCAAGGGCAGCCCCGCGCTGGTGGCCGCGATCGACAAGGCGCTCGCGGACATCAAGGCCGACGGCACCTACGCGAAGATCTCGCAGAAGTATTTCGGCCGCGACGTGTCGCAGCCGTGACGCGAGGCTGAACGATGCCGGCCTGGCTTCACCTGATGGCGGAATCGCTGAAGCCCCTGCTCGTCGCGGGGCTCGTGTTCACGGTTCCGCTCACGCTCGCGTCGTTCGCGATCGGTCTGCTGCTCGCGTTCGGCGCGGCGCTCGTGCGGCTGTTCGGGCCGCGCTGGGCGCAGGCCGCCGTGCGGTTCTACATCTGGCTGTTTCGCGGCTCGCCGCTGCTCGTGCAGCTGTTCGTGATCTTCTACGGCCTGCCGAGCGTCGGCATCGTGCTCGATCCGCTGA
Source organism: Burkholderia sp. 572 (assembly GCF_040545135.1). Classification (NCBI taxonomy): domain Bacteria; kingdom Pseudomonadati; phylum Pseudomonadota; class Betaproteobacteria; order Burkholderiales; family Burkholderiaceae; genus Burkholderia; species Burkholderia sp. 572. Next base: position 30,464 of record NZ_JBEPLH010000018.1, read on the forward strand.
CGGCCGCCGTGATCGGCTTCTCGCTGAACGTCGGCGCGTACAACGCGGAGGTGATCCGCGGCGTGATCGAATCGATTCCGAAGGGGCAGTGGGAGGCCGCGTACTCGATGGCGATGACGCGCCCGCAGGCGCTGCGCCGCGCGATCCTGCCGCAGGCCGCGCGCGTCGCGCTGCCGGCTTTGTCGAATTCGTTCATTTCGCTGGTGAAGGACACGTCGCTCGCGGCCGTGCTGACCGTGCCGGAGATCTTCCAGGCCGCGCAGCGGATCGCGGCCGTGACCTACGAACCGATGATCCTCTATACGGAAGCCGCGCTGATCTATCTGCTGCTCAGTTCGGTGCTGTCCACGCTGCAGCGTCGCCTCGAAACCCGCTTCGGCCGTCACGCGCTGTTCCAGGCGGAGTTGCGATGATCCGGCTCGAACGCATCGACAAGTCGTTCGGCACGCAGCGCGTGTTGCACGGGATCGACCTCGCCTTGCAGCCCGGTAGCGTGACGGCGCTGATCGGGCCGTCCGGCAGCGGCAAGAGCACGCTGCTGCGTTGCGTGAACCTGCTCGAAGTACCCGAGGCAGGTGCGCTGACGGTCGGCGACGCCCGCATCGACTTCTCGCCGGCGCACCGGCCGGCGCGCGACGCCGTGTTCGCGGTGCGCCGCCAGACCGGCATGGTGTTCCAGAACTTTCAGCTGTTTCCGCACCTGAGCGTCGTGCAGAACGTGATGGAAGGGCTCGTCACCGTGCAGCGCTGGCCGCGCGAACGGGCCCGCGAACGCGCGCTCGCGCTGCTCGAGAAGGTCGGTATCGCGAACAAGGCCGACGCGTGGCCCGGCACGCTGTCGGGCGGCCAGCAGCAACGCGTCGCGATCGCACGTGCGCTTGCGCCGTCGCCGCAGGTGCTGCTGTGCGACGAGCCGACGTCGGCACTCGATCCGGAGCTGTCCGTCGAAGTCGTCGAGGTGCTGCGCCAGCTCGCGCGCGAAGGCACGACGATGCTGATGGCGACGCACGACCTGCGCCTGGCCGCGTCGATCGCGTACGACGCGGTGTTTCTCGCGGAAGGGCGCGTGGTCGAGGCCGGTGCATCGCGCGACCTGTTCGGCGGCCCGCGCGATCCGCGCACCGCGAAGTTCATCTCGACGCTCGCGCAGGGCGTGCCGGTGTTCTGACGCGGCACGCGACAAGCGACACGCGGTACAGGCGGCGTCAACCTTTCCCTGGCCGGTCGAGCACCGCCGCGACGATCGCTTCCGGCGCATCTTCCTGCACCAGGTGGCCCGCGCGCGGCACCCTGATCAGCTGGCCGCCGGCGATGCGATCGGCCAGCGCCTGCCCCTGTTCGAGCGGAATCCACGCGTCGTCCTCGCCCCACACGATGCGCACCGGAAAGTCCGGTGGCGCATAACGGGCCTCGGCTTCCTCGATGTAGTGCTGGCGCATCTGCGCGATCTGGCGATAGAACGCGGCCTGGCCGGCTGGCGTGAGCCACGGCGCGCGGTAGATCGACAGCGCCTCGTCGCTCAGCGGCCGGGCGACGGCGTTGCCGAGATAGGCCGACACGAGTGCGTGATGCGCATACGCGGGCAATCCGGTGAAGGCGGCTTCGTGCTGCGCGACGTGGCGCACGAACGGCGAACCCTGCGGCGCAATCGCGACCGGGTTCACGAGCGTGAGATCCGCATAGGCGACGCCGTCGAGGAAGTGCGCGCGCAGCACGGTGGCGCCGCCGTAGTCGTGCGCGAGTACGTGCGGTCGCGAAATGTTCCACGCGTCGAGCATCGCGCCGAACAGCGCGTTCTGGCGGCCGAGCGACACGTCCGCATCCGGCATGTCGGATTGACCGTAGCCGAGCAGGTCGTAGAAGAACACGCGATGACGGCGCGCGAGCCACGGTGCGATCCGCCGCCACACCTGCGACGAAAACGGCGTGCCGTGCACGAGCACGAGCGGCGGGCCTTCGCCGAACGTTCCCCAGGCAATCCGGTGGCCTTCGAAAATGAAGCGGTTGGCGAGTTCGAGCATCGGCATCTCCGTGCTAACCTGTTTTGGTTGTTAACAGGTTACTCCGGATCGTCCGGGCGTGAAACCGATAGGTGAAAATAAATGGTTACTCGACACGAACCCGTGCGACATGCGCATGAATGGGGGGCAGCCGATTTTGTCGGCGGCCATCCGGCGCTCGACTTCCTCAACACGGTGGCCGACACGGGCAAGACGCGCGACGCGGACAAGTTCGTCGACTGGCCGGCCGTGCATGCGTGGGCGGAGCGATCGGGGTTGCTGGCGCCGGCCGATCTGGCGCGGCTTCTGCGTCATGCGCGGCAGGACGACGCCGACGCACTGGTCGCGCTGCATCGCTTTCGCGAGGAGGCTTACACCGCGATCGCACACCTGACGGCCGGCAGTGGCGGCACTGCCGGCGCGCGCGCGGCGGGCCGGCTCGCCGTTGCGATCCGCGAGGCGATCGGGCGCAGCGCGTTCGATGCGGCCGACGGCCGGTTCGCGTGGCGGCCCGACGCACGCGTCGCGTCGCGCTGGGTCGACGCGGCCGCACTCGGGTTCGAGCATCTGCTGCGCAGCGACGATTTTGCGCGCGTGCGCCAGTGCGGCCGTTGCACGTGGTTCTTCGTCGATCGCGGGCGCGGCGTCGGGCGGCGCTGGTGCGACATGCGCACCTGCGGGAACCGCGCGAAAGTGGAGGCGTTCAGGGAGCGGTGACGCGCGCGCCGAGCCGGTCGTCGTGCCGCGCGGTGCGCGGCCGGCACGCGAACGTCATGGCGCGGCTTCGTGCGGCGGGTGTTCCGGCCATAGCGTCGCGGCGATGAACAGCCCGGCCGCGAGGAACGGCGCGCCGATCGCGAACAGGATGGCCGTGAGGCCCCAGTGATCCCAGAAGCGGTCGACCACCGCGCGCTCGGGGGTGACGGGGTCGTACAGCACGTCGACCGCTTCGCCTTCGTGCAGGCCCGGATGCGACGACGCCGAACCCTGCGCGAACTTGATCTGGCGTCCGCTGTCGGTCGTGAACGCGACGATCGCCGAATACAGCGACGTGCGCGCGCGGGGCGAGTGCGCGTTTTTCGCGATCTCGACGACATGGCCGGTGGAACGCGCATAGTGGTGGATGACCTGCCACTGGCGCAGGCCGGCCGCGCCGGCGCCGGCGATGAAGCCCGTGCCGATCGCGATCGGAATCAGCACGATCGCGATATCCCAGCGGCTGCGCACGTGCTTGCGGGCGCGGCGGGCCGGCGGCGGGGCGGACGACCGGCGGCGGCGCTCGCCGGCGATCAGCAGGCCGCCGATCGCGAACGATGCGATGGCGAGCAGCGCCGGCACGATCGCCGGAAACCAGCGTTGTGCGAAATCGTCGATCAGCGCGGGGCGTTCGGGGTGGCCGGGGTCGAGCCATACCTCGACGTTCTCGCCGATGTCGTAGGCGGGGACGGTCGATGCGGTATTGCCGGCCACTTCGCGGCGCTGGCCGTCGTTCGCGAGGTACGCGACGATCGGCCGGTACGCGCGCATCGCGTCGCTGTCCTGCACGATGCGCACGACCGTGCCCGGTGCGCGGACCAGCTGGCCGGTCGCCTGCCCGGCCGTCACGGCAAGCATGCCGGCCAGGACGAGCAGCACGACGCCGAGCGCCATCGCGACGAGTGCGTCCCTACCCGGCATGACCGGATCCGGTTCTTCGTGCTTCGCACTGCGGATTCCGGCCTGATCGGGGGGATGGCGTGACCCGCCGAACCGGCCGATATCGGCGCAACCAGGCCCTCTGAATGGTCGCGTCCCGTTCACATGCTTCCATGTCTGACGTCCCATGCTCTCTCAGTGCCGGCGGGCGAACGACAGTGCCCCTGCGCCGGTCGTGTGATATTTGTCGGACGATTCTAGCGGAAACGATGCGGAAGATGGGTGCGCTCGCGTACCACGGGGGGCGCGCAACGCGAAGCGAGGCGGCGTAAATGAACAACGGCAGGAAAGCGGCGTAAACGGAAAAGGCCGGTCAGCTTGCGCTGACCGGCCTTTGAAATTCCTGGTGGGGCGTGAGTGACTCGAACACTCGACCTACGGATTAAGAGTCCGCTGCTCTACCAACTGAGCTAACGCCCCCAACAGAAGAAAGATTATGCACGAGCATTTCAGGCTTGGCAAGTCCTTTCTGCAAATTTCCTGAGAATATTTCGTCACGACAACGGTGGCTGCCGGCCCGATAACGAGCGATCGCAGTTTTCGTGCTCCCGGTATGATGACGCCACACGTGTTGCGCGGCGGTCGCGCAACGCTTTCTGGGCTTTCGAAGATGGACGAAAACGCAGTCCGCGAATTGCTGGATCGCCTGCTGGCCCCCTGGGTCCGCTCGCTTGGTCTGGTCCCCGTGTCGATCGGCGACGACAGCGTCACGCTGCGCCTGCCGTTTTCCGGCGAATTCCGCCATTCGGGCGGTGTGATCTGCGGCCAGGTGTTCACGGCGGCCGCCGATACCGCGATGGTGGTCGCGATCTCGGCCGCGCTCGGCGAGTTCCGGCCGATGACGACCGTGTCGTTGAACACGAACTTCATGCGTCCCGTGCGCAAGGGCGACGTGCTCGTCACCGCGCGCGTGCTGCGGATGGGCCGCAATCTCGTATTCGGCGAAGTCGAGCTGTTCGACGAAGACGGCAAGATGGCCGTTCACGCGACGTCGACCTACGCGCTCGTCAGCTGAGCGGCGCGATGTTCGACCAGATCGTCTTTGCGGGCGGCGGCAATCGCTGCTGGTGGCAGGCCGGCTTCTGGGACGTCGCACAGCCGGCGCTCGGCCTGCGCCCGCGCGTGATCACCGGTATCTCGGCCGGCGCGGCAACCGCCTGCATGCTGTATACACGCGACGCCGCCTGGGTGATGCGCTATTACGAAGAGGCGCTGCGCCACAACCGGAAGAACGCGTACTGGGGCAACCTGTTCGGGCGCGAGCCCGTGTTTCCGCATTACCGGATTTATCGTCAGGCGCTGCTCGACATCTACGGCGAACCGTTCGCGAAGCTTGCCGCGGCGCCGGAGATCCGCATCGGCGTGTCGCATGTGCCGCGCTGGCTCGGTGCGCGCAGCGCAGTCGCCGCCGGTCTCGTCGCGTACAACATCGAGAAGTACGTGCGCAAGACGCTGCACCCGACGCTCGGGCGCACGCTCGGTTTTCGGCCCGAATTCGTGCGTGCGCAGGCCTGCACGCAAGTCGAGGAACTCGCCGACCTGATCCTGCAGTCGTCCTGCACGCCGCCGTTCACGCCGGTGCTGCGCCGCGGCGGCCGGCCGGTGCTCGACGGCGGGATGGTCGACAACGTGCCGGTCGACGCGCTCGACCCGACGCCGGGCGACGTGCTGGTGCTCGTCACGCGGCTGTATCCGCGCCCGCAGATGTTCACGGTCGCGCATGGCGAGCAGCGTCGGCTGTACGTCCAGCCTTCGAGCAAGGTGCCGATTTCGAGTTGGGATTACACGAGCCCGTCGCAGATGCGGCATGCGTACGATCTCGGTCGGCGCGACGGCGAGCATTTCCTCACGCGCGTCGATGCGATGACGGGCGGCCGCGTGGCCGCCTGACGATCGGGAATGGAGGAGCGGGGCCGCGGCATGCGCGGCCCGCGCGGTCAGCGCTTGCGGATCGGCGTCAGCGCTTCCGGGTTGGCAACGCTCGACATGTCGCCGTCGTCGAACGCGAGGATGTTGCGGAACGCCGCGCTGAAGTAGAGCTCGTAGCTCTCGCGCTCGACGTAGCCGATGTGCGGCGTGCAGATCACGTTTTCCATTCGCAGCAGGCTGTAGCCCTGCAGGATCGGCTCGCTCTCGAACACGTCGATCGCGACCATCCCCGGACGGTTGTGCGACAGTGCGTTGACCAGTGCGTTTTCCTCGAGCAGTTCGGCGCGGCTCGTGTTGACGAGCAGCGACGTCGGCTTCATCCGCATCAGGTCTTCCTGCTTCACGATCCCGCGCGTGTCGTCATGCATGCGCAGGTGCAGCGACAGCACGTCGCTCTGCTCGAACAGCGCTTCGCGGCTTTCGGCGGCCGTATAGCCGTCGGCGCGCGCGGCCTCGAGCGAATGCTCGCGGCCCCAGATCAGCACGTTCATCCCGAACGCCTTGCCGTAGCCGGCGACGAGCCGGCCGATCTTGCCGTAGCCCCAGATGCCGAGCGTCTGGCCGCGCAGCACCTGGCCGAGGCCGAAGTTCGGCGGCATGGCCGACGTCTTCAGGCCCGACTGCTGCCAGGCGCCCTGCTTCAGGTTCGCGACGTACTGAGGAATGCGGCGCTGGGCGGCCATCACGAGCGCCCAGGTCAGTTCGGCGGGGGCGACCGGCGAGCCCGTGCCTTCGAGCACCGCGATGCCGCGGTCGGTACAGGCTTCGAGATCGATGTGGCTCGACACGCGGCCGGTCTGGCTGATCATGCGCAGGTTCGGCAGCTTCGCGAGCAGTTGCGACGAAATCGGGGTCCGTTCGCGAATCAGCACGAGCGCCTCGACTTCCGCCAGACGGCTGGCGAGTTGTCCCAATCCGCGCACCGTATTGTTGAAGACCTTCACGTCGTGGCCGGCAAGCATCTCGAAGCAGTTCAGCTTGCGGACGGCGTCCTGGTAGTCGTCGAGGATGGCAATTTTCATGATGAGCGGGTGTCGCGCGTTGAAAGCGGCGGTGGCGGCGGCGCACCTCGCGCACCCGTCCCGCCCGGCCGGGGCCGACATGATGCTATGTCAGCCGCCTTCGTGGTGTCTTTTTAACAGGTTGTTACGCTCCGCCGCAATTGGCGGCGGCCTGACCCGGCGCCGCTCGCGGGAAGGGCAGAAGGGTGCGCTGTTGTGTCGCATCAAATACGTCCTTCCTGATTCGGCCGCTTACACGACGAGGTTCACCCAATTGTTGTCCCAATCGGAATAATTGGATCAACTATCCGCAGAGGGCGAGGATTTTTGACTATTTTTATCGTCAACCGGGGCCTTGTTGAGCAACTCTGCATCATTTCCGCTGTCGTAGGAGAATTACGCATTTGCTTCATCTTTTTGAAGTTGTAACAGCGGCAGGAGTCGTTTATGGATCATTTGCAGTCGATGCGCGTGTTCGTCAAGGTTGCAGATCTCGGCAGTTTCGCGCGGGCCGCGAGTGCAATGGATATCTCCAACGCGGTCGCGACGCGTCACGTCGCCGATCTGGAGGGCAGGCTCGGAACGCGTTTGCTGAACCGCACCACGCGCAGCCTTTCCCTGACGGAGTCAGGCCAGGTCTATCTGGAGCGTGCCCGCCAGATCCTCGATGAGCTGGAAGACGTCGAGCAGATGGTCGTCGCGCGCAATCACGAGCCGGTCGGCACGCTGCGCATCGTCGCGCCGGTCGTGTTCGGCCTGCATAACCTCGCGCCCGTGTTGCAGTCGTACACGGAGAATTTCCCGAAAGTGGTGCCGGATCTCACGCTGGTCGACCGGCAGGTCGATCTGGTCGAGGAAGGTTTCGATGTCGGCATCGTCGTCACGCGCCAGATGCGCAGCGCGAGCATCGTCACGCGGCGCCTGACCACCGGCTGCATGACCGTGTGCGCGACGCCGAGCTATCTGGAGAAGCACGGCGTGCCGACCCATCCGGAGCATCTCGCCGAGCATCCGAGCCTGAGCCTGCCGACCGAATACTGGGGCGACGAGCGTGTGTTCACGGGGCAGGACGGCGAAGTGCGTGTGCGCCCGACCAACGTGATTGTCGCGAACAACACCGCGATGCTGCGCCAGTTCGCGCTGCTCGGGATGGGTGTCGCGATCCTGCCGAGTTACCTGATCGGCAGCGACATCGCGCGCGGTGCGCTCGTGCGGTTGCTGCCGGATTTCCGGCTGCCGCAGGTCGAGATCAACATCGCTTACCCGAGCCGGCGCCATCTGCCCGCGAAGGTGCGCACGTTCATCGACCACCTCGTCGAGCATTTCAGCCACGCGACCGACGCGACGATGGGTGAGCAGTGGGCCGCGCAGAGCTCCGCGCTCGCGCCGATCGGTGTCGAGACGCGTGCCGAGCAACCGGAATCGGCCGACCCGAACCTGTCGCCGCGCCTGCCGCGTTCGCCGCGCACGCGCGTCGCGGCGCCGTCGCCGCTGTAACGGCGCGACGGCCGGGGCGACCGGGCGTCGGTTACCGCCGGCACAAAGAAAAAACGCGGATCGAGCAGTCGATCCGCGTTTTTTATAGCTGCCTGCCGAAGCAGGACGCGCCGGGAGAAAGCCCGTCCCGGCGTCCAGGCTGTTACGAGCCCGTCTTGCGGGCCGTCGTCTTGCGAGCTGCCGTCTTGGTGGCTGCAGTCTTCGAGGCGGTCTTGCGAGCCGGTGCCGGTTTCTCTTCTGCACCTTCCGTCACGGTTTCGGCATCCTTCGTCGCCGATTTCGCAGTCTTCTTCGCGGCGGCAGCCTTCGGTTCCTTCTTCTCGAACTCGAAGCCGATCTTGCCGTCCGGCTGCTTCACGAGGAACGCCTTGAAGTTGCGGCCGGTGCGCGACGATTTGAAGTTCGGCAGCAGATCCGTGCGGCCGTCGGCCAACAGCTTGCCCATCTGCTCGCGCGTGATTTCCTGCTGCAGGATCACCTTGCCCGAGCGGAAGTCGCACGTCTTCGGGTTGGCCACCGAGTGCTCGCACACGTAGCTCATCCCGTGCTCGAACACGCGGCCCTTGCACTTCGGGCACGCGCCGACCGGCTCCTGCGTCGAGAAGTCGGGCGCCTCGCCTTCCTCGCCGCCCGTATCCTGGCCGAAATCGAACTCGAGCTTGTAGTTCTTCGTCTCGTCGTCGAACGAGAGCTTCAGGATCGCCGAGAACGGGCGGCCCATCTTGCTGCGGAATCCGGAAAGCGGACCGATCGTCTTTTCCCGCAGCAGCTCCTCGACTTCCGCGATCTCGAATTGCCGGCTGCCCGGGATCTTCGAGATCGAGAACTCGCACTTCGTGCACGCGAAGCGGCGGTAGTTTTCCTTCACCTGGCCGCCGCAGTTCGGACACGGCGTCTCGAGCGTCGCGTAATCGCCGGGGATCGTGTCGGAATCGTATTCCTTCGCGCGCTTGACGATCTGCTGCGTCATGCGGGCGATTTCCTGCATGAAGGCGTCGCGTCCGAGGTTGCCGCGCTCCATCTGCGACAGCTTGTATTCCCATTCGCCGGTGAGCTCCGGCGCGGTCAGTTCCTTCACGCCGAGCCCGCGCAGCAGCGTCATCAACTGGAACGCCTTCGCGGTCGGGATCAGTTCGCGGCCTTCACGCACGAGGTACTTTTCGCCGAGCAGGCCTTCGATGATCGCCGCACGCGTGGCCGGCGTGCCGAGGCCCTTCGCGGCCATGGCTTCGCGCAGTTCGTCGTCCTCGACGAGCTTGCCCGCGCCTTCCATTGCGGACAGCAGCGTCGCTTCCGAATAGCGTGCGGGCGGCTTCGTGACGAGCGCGACGGCGGCGATTTCGTCCGTCTTCACCTTCTCGTCCTTCTGCACCGGCACGAGGTTCGCATCCGCGCCTTCGGCGTCGCGGCCGTACACCTGCAGCCAGCCCGGCTCGACGAGCACCTTGCCTTCGGTCTTGAAGTGATGGCCGGCGACTTCGGTGATCCGCGTCGTGACACGGAATTCGGCGGCCGGGAAGAACACGGCGAGGAAGCGCTTCACGACCATGTCGTACAGCTTCTGCTCCGGCTCGGACAGCGACTTCGGTGCCTGCAGCGTCGGGATGATTGCGAAGTGGTCGCTGATCTTCGAGTTGTCGAAGATGCGCTTGTTCGGCTTCACCCAGCCCTTGTCGAGCACCTGCTTCGCATGCGGCAGGTAGTTGTGGCTCTCCTTGAGCATCTCGAGCGTGGACTGGACCGTCGACAGATAGTCTTCCGGCAGCGCGCGAGCGTCGGTACGCGGGTAGGTCAGCACCTTGTGCTTTTCATACAGCGCCTGCGCGAGACCGAGCGTGTTCTTCGCGGAGAAGCCGAAACGGCTGTTCGCTTCGCGCTGCAGGCTCGTCAGGTCGAACAGCAGCGGCGACAGTTGTGTCGACGGCTTCGATTCCTCCGAGACCGTGCCGACCTGGTCGCGGCACGCGGCGACGATCGTTTCGGCGGCCGGCAGGCTCCACAGGCGGGAGTCGCGCTTTTCCGGATCGAATTCGTCGCGCTTGAATTTCGGGTCGAACCACTTGCCTTCGTAGAAGCCGCCCGCGCACGCGAATTCCGCCTTCACTTCCCAGTAGTCGCGCGGGATGAAGCGGCGGATTTTCTCTTCGCGTTCGACGACGATCGACAGCGTTGGCGTCTGAACGCGGCCAACTGTCGTCAGGAAGAAGCCGCCGCCCTTGCTGTTGAACGCGGTCATCGCGCGGGTGCCGTTGATCCCGACGAGCCAGTCGGCTTCCGAGCGGCAGCGTGCGGCGTCGGCGAGCGGTTGCATGTCGGTGTCGCTGCGCAGGTTCGCGAAGCCGTCGCGGATCGCCTGCGGGGTCATCGACTGCAGCCACAGGCGCTGGACCGGCTGCTTCGCCTTCGCGTGCTGCGCGATCAGACGGAAAATCAGTTCGCCCTCGCGCCCCGCGTCACATGCGTTGATCAGGCGGTCGACGTCCTTGCGCTTCATCAGCTTCGTGAGCACCTTGAGGCGCGACTCGCTTTTTGCGATCGGGTTCAGGTCGAAATGCGGGGGGATGACGGGCAGATGCGCGAAGCTCCATTTCCCGCGCTTGACCTCGTACTCTTCCGGGGCGGCGATTTCCAGCAAGTGGCCGACAGCGGACGAAAGGACGAAATCGTCGCTCTCGTAATACTCGTCATGCTTGGTAAAGCCGCCCAAAGCGCGTGCGATGTCGTTCGCGACAGAAGGCTTTTCCGCAATGATCAGTGCTTTGGACATGACAGGTGTGTGTTGGTAGACCGGGTTCGCCGGTTGTGGGTCCCTTTAACGACCGCTTTATAGCACACGCCGACGCGACGGCGGCTCGGCGTGCAAAAAGCGGCTCATCATAGAGGGGGCCTGCAACGGCGGCAAGCGCCCGGCGCGGCGGCGCGCGCGAACGGGCGCAAAACCACCGGGCCGGCTCGTGAATTCAGGCTTCGACGGTCAGGACGTTGCGCAATTTCGGTGCGTGCGGCGCACCGGGTACCGCACTCAGGTCGGACAGCATCCGCTCGACGATTGCCGCATGCGGCAGCACCGTGCCGAAGAAACGTGCGGTGTGGGTATCTTCGATCAGGATCGTCGGGAAGTTCTCGACGTCGAGGTCGTCGAGCTGGTCGGCATGCGTTTCGATGTCGATCCAGGCGAAGCAGGCGTCCGGATGCGCGTCGGCGAGCTGGTCGAAGGCCGCCCGGTAGTCGCGGCACGTGCCGCACCACTCGGCGCACAGGCAGGCGACGAGCAACGTGCCGGGATCGGCGAGGCGCTCGGCGATCCGATCCGCATCGGTGTCGAGGTTCAGCGCGGGCATGGATTTCCTTGGATATCGTTGGCGGCGTGGCCGCCCCTATGCGGGGGAATGTAGCACGCCGTGCGCGGCCGGGGTGGGCGCTGCGTCAAGGCGCGCGAAGCGTCCGCCGGGGACGCTCGCGACGCGACCGGCCAGCTCGAGCGCGAGCAGCGCGCCGTGCAGCACGTCGTCGGCCAGGCCGCTGTGTTCGGCGAGCCATTCGTAGGTGACGGGGCCGTATCCCAGTGCGGCGAGTACGGCCTGTTCGGACGGGCTGTGGGGTCGCGCTGGCGATGCTTCGATTCGCGCCGGCGGGCCGGTTGCAACGAGCGGATCGGCCTGCGCGACGCTAGCGGCCTCGGTTCCGCGGAGGTTGGCGGCGCTGGCGAGCTGATTTCCGGTGCACGATGCATCGCCCGCCGCGCGAACCGCCGGTTCGCCCAGCCCGTACTCCTCGAGCACGTCGAGCGGCGCCGCCGTCAGCTTCGCGCCGTCGCGGATCAGTGCGTGGCAGCCCTGCGCGAGCGGCGCGTGGATCGAGCCCGGCATCGCGAACACATCGCGCCCCAGTTCGTTCGCGAGCCGCGCGGTGATCAGCGAGCCGGAGCGCGGGGCGGCCTCGACGACGAGCGCGCCGATCGCGAGCGCGGCGATCAGCCGGTTGCGTTGCGGGAAGTGTGCGGCGCGGGCCGGTGTACCGAGCGGCCATTCCGACACGATCGCGCCGCGAGCGGCGATTTCGTGGGCGAGCGCACGGTGTCGCGCCGGATAGACGAGATCGGCGCCGGTCGCGATCACCGCGACCGTGCCTGACCGGCCGTCGAGCCCGCCGCGATGCGCGGCGCCGTCGATTCCGAGCGCGAGGCCCGACACGATCGGAAGCCCGGCGTCGGACAGCTCGCGGGCGAAGTGCGTCGCGTCGGCGAGACCCTGCGGCGTCGCGTGGCGGCTGCCGACCACGGCGAGACCGCGCGCGTGCAGCAGGTCGAGACGGCCCTTTACATATAGCAGCGGCGGCGGATCGTGCAGGTCGCGCAGCCGCTGCGGGTAGGCCGGATCGTTGAGCGTGACGAGCGCGTTGCCCGGCGCGTCGAGCCAGGCGAGCACGGCGTCGGTGCGCGCGTCGAGGTCGCCGCGCTCGCTCGCGCGCACGGCCTGGGCCGCGGCGGGGCTGGTTGCTGCGGCGATCGCCTGGCCGGACGCGCGCAGCAGCGCATCCGGCGAGCCGAACGCGTCGAGCAGTGCCTGCAGCACGGCGGGTGCGAGGCCGGGCGCATGCGCGAGCTGCAACCACGCACGCAGCGCGGAGGTGGTCAGCACTTGCGGCGACATGAGACGCTCCTCGAATGCGGCGGCCAGCGGACCGCGTGGCGCCATGATAAAATTTTCATCATCCGAAATACTCGACAGGGCCGCGCGCGCAGGCGCCCGGCCAATTGCAGGAGGCGTGATCCGCGGCATTGATTCGCCGCGCGTCCGCCTCATCTTCATTGCATCCCGGCGGCACCGCCAGCTGGCCGGATGGCCGATGCGGCATGCCGCCCCACCGAATACCGAACGCCATGGCTTTACTCAATATTCTTCATTACCCCGACAAGCGGCTGCACAAGGTCGCAAAGCCCGTCGACAAGGTCGACGACCGGATCCGCAAGCTCGTCGCCGACATGGCCGAAACCATGTACGCAGCGCCCGGCATCGGCCTGGCGGCCACGCAGGTCGACGTGCACGAGCGCGTGATCGTGATCGACGTCTCGGAGGAAAAGAACGAGCTGCGCGCGTTCATCAACCCCGAGATCGTGTGGTCGAGCGACGAGAAGCAGATCTACGAAGAGGGTTGCCTGTCGGTGCCCGGCATCTACGACGAAGTCGAGCGTCCCGATCATGTGCGCGTACGTGCGCTCAACGAGCAGGGCGAGACCTTCGAGCTCGACTGCGAGGGCCTGCTGGCCGTGTGCGTCCAGCACGAGATGGATCACCTGATGGGGCGCGTGTTCGTCGAATACCTGTCGCCGCTCAAGCAGACGCGCATCAAGACGAAGATGAAGAAACTCGAACGCGCGATGTGACGCGCGTTCGCCCTGCCCGACCCTGAAAGCTGTCATGACCCATACGTTGCGCGTGATTTTTGCCGGCACGCCGGAATTTGCCGCGGCTGCCCTGGCCGCGATCCACGAGGCCGGTTTTCCGGTGCCGCTCGTGCTGACCCAGCCCGATCGTCCTGCCGGGCGCGGGATGAAGCTGCAGGCAAGCGCGGTGAAGCGCTACGCCGTCGAGCACGGGATGCCCGTCGCGCAGCCGCCGTCGCTGCGCCGCGCGGGCAAGTACCCGGCGGAGGCGGCCGACGCGATCGAGCTGCTGCGCTCGACTCCGCATGACGTGATGGTGGTCGCCGCATACGGCCTGCTGCTGCCGCAGGAGGTGCTCGACATTCCGCGTGGCGGCTGCATCAACATTCATGCATCGCTGCTGCCGCGCTGGCGCGGCGCCGCGCCGATCCACCGCGCGATCGAGGCCGGCGACGCCGAGACGGGCGTCACGCTGATGCAGATGGACATCGGCCTCGACACCGGCGCGATGATCGAGGAGGCGCGCATCGCGATCGCGCCGGACGAGACGACCGCGACCCTGCACGACCGGCTCGCTGCCGAAGGTGCGCGACTGATCGTCGACGCGCTCGTGCAGCTCGAGCGCGACGGTGTGCTGCCGGCCACGCCGCAACCGGCCGACGGTGTGACTTACGCGGAAAAGATCGGCAAGCATGAAGCGGCGCTCGACTGGCGCAAGCCGGCCGACGTGCTCGCGCGCCAGGTGCGTGCGTTCGATCCGTTCCCGGGCGGCGTCGCGACGCTCGATGGCGCGGCGATCAAGCTGTGGGCGGCCGAGCCCGTGGCGGCGCGCGGTGACGCGCTGCCCGGCACGATCGTCGAAGCCGCGCCGGAAGGCGTGGTCGTCGCGTGCGGCAGCGGTGCGCTGCGCGTCACGCAGTTGCAGAAGCCGGGCGGCAAGCGGCTGCCCGCCCGCGAGTTCCTGGCCGGTTCGCCGCTCGCCGCGGGCCAGCGTTTTGCGCTGACCGACGTTGCCTGAGGCGGCCTGACCGCTATTCGACACGGCCTGCCGGGCGTGCGCAATCGGCCGGACGGCCGAGTCGCGCGGTGCGGCAGGCGCGCGTAGAATTTCCCTGCGCTCTCCGGTTTCGAGGTTTTCATGTTCGGCATCACCCATTTCGGCTTCTTCGTGCTGGCAGTCTTCCTGCTGAACGTCACGCCCGGCCCCGATACGGCTTATATCGTCGGCCGCAGCGTCGCGCAGGGCCGTGGCGCGGGGCTGATGTCGGCGTTGGGCATTTCGGCCGGCTGCTGCGTGCACGCGCTCGCCTGCGCATTCGGCCTGACCGCGCTGCTCGCGGCATCGGCTGCCGCGTTCACGGTGATCAAGCTGGTTGGCGCCGCCTACCTGATCTACCTCGGCGTGCGGATGATCATCGCGAAGCAGGCGGGCGAGCCGTCGGGCAAGGCGGCCGCGCAAGCCGCGAAGCCACTGCGCCAGCTGTTCATGCAGGGTTTCTGGACCAACGTGCTGAACCCGAAGGTGGTGCTGTTCTTCGTGTCGTTCTTCCCGCAATTCGTGTCGGCCGACAGCCCGCACAAGACATTGGCGTTCCTGACCCTCGGCGGCGTGTTCGTCGCGATGAGCACGGTGTGGACCAGCCTCGTCGCCTGGGTTGCGGGCAGTGTCACGGCGCGCTTTTCCGGCAAGCCGGGTGTCAGGAAGTGGCTCGACCGTACGGTCGGCAGCGCTTTCGTCGGCCTTGGCCTTCGTCTTGCGGCATCGCAACGCTGAGATTGAATTTTTCCGGCAAGACCTTATCTAACAAATCGCTTACAATTTTCCGCCGTGCCTTGTGATGTGCGGCGGGTCCCCTGACGGATAAGGAGTGGGTATGTTCAATTGGGTCAAAACGGCGATGCTGATGGCCGCGATCACGGCCCTGTTCATCGTGATCGGCGGGATGATCGGCGGCTCGCGCGGCATGACGATCGCGCTGCTGTTCGCGCTCGGCATGAATTTCTTCTCGTACTGGTTCTCCGACAAGATGGTGCTGCGCATGTACAACGCGCAGGAAGTCGACGAGAACACGGCGCCGCAGTTCTACCGGATGGTGCGCGAGCTGGCCACGCGCGCGAACCTGCCGATGCCGCGCGTCTACCTGATCAACGAGGATGCGCCGAACGCGTTCGCGACGGGCCGCAACCCCGAGCACGCGGCGGTCGCCGCGACGACGGGCATCCTGCGCGTGCTGTCGGAGCGCGAGATGCGCGGCGTGATGGCGCACGAGCTTGCACACGTGAAGCATCGCGACATCCTGATCTCGACGATCACCGCGACGATGGCGGGCGCGATCTCGGCGCTCGCGAACTTCGCGATGTTCTTCGGCGGGCGCGACGAGAACGGCCGGCCGGCCAACCCGATCGCGGGTATCGCGGTCGCGCTGCTCGCGCCGATCGCCGGCGCGCTGATCCAGATGGCGATCTCGCGGGCACGCGAGTTCGAGGCCGACCGCGGCGGCGCGCAGATTTCCGGCGATCCGCAGTCGCTCGCGACCGCGCTCGACAAGATCCATCGCTATGCGGCAGGCATTCCGTTCCAGGCGGCGGAAGCGCATCCGGCCACGGCGCAGATGATGATCATGAATCCGCTGCATGGTGGCGGATTGCAGAACCTGTTCTCGACGCACCCGGCCACCGAGGAGCGCATCGCGCGCTTGATGGAGATGGCGCGTACCGGCCGCTTCGATTGAGCCACGGCACCCCGTGCGGCAGTTGCCGCTCGGGGGCCGCCACGCCACCCCGCACGCTTCGCGCTGCGGGGTTTTCATTTGTGCGTGCCGTAAAGGGGCCAAAGGGGCTGCAACGTCGCACGCTACAATGCCCGGTTTGGGACCGCGGGCCATGCGAGTGCCGCGATCCTGCCGTTTGCCGTATTTGCTTGCCGCGCTTGTTTGCCGAATTTGCTCCGATGACACGAACCCGTTCTACCGCTCCGTCTTCTTCCGGCCGCCCGGCGCGCCTGTCCGCGCTGCATCTCGCGCCCGATTCGCTCGGCTTCGCGCTCGACGCGGCCGCGCAGGCGGTCGATGCGGTACGACGCGGCACCGCGCTGCCGGCGGCACTCTCGGCGGTTTTCGCGCAGATGGCGTCCGGTACGCGGGCCCTTGCGCGCGGGGCGACGCAGGACGTCGCCTACCGGACGATGCGCCGTCTCGGCAGTGCGGACTGGCTGATCGGCCGGCTCATCAGTAAGGCGCCGCCCGCGCACGTGCACGCAGTCCTTGCCGGCGCGCTCGCGCTGCTGCTCGATCCGGCGGACGAGGCCGCGTATCCGCCGTTCACGGTGGTCGACCAGGCCGTGACCGTGATCGGCGCCCGCCGCGAATGCGCGTTCGCGAAGGGGATGGTCAACGCGGTGCTGCGCCGTTTCCTGCGCGAGCGCGACGCGCTCGTCGCGGCGCTGCAGGACGATGTCGTCGCGCGCTGGAATTACCGCGCGTGGTGGGTCGATTCGGTGAAGCGCGCATGGCCCGACGCATGGCAGGCGATCCTCGCGGCCGGCGAGCGCCAGGGGCCGCTGACGCTGCGCGTGAATGCGCGCCGCGCGAGCGTCGACGCGTATCTCGATACGCTGCGGGCGAGCGGAATCGAAGCGACCGCGATCGGCAAGCATGCAGTGCGGCTCGCGTCGGCGCTGCCGGTCGATCGCATTCCGGGGTTTGCCGACGGCGTCGTGTCGGTGCAGGATGCCGGTGCGCAACTCGCAGCCGAATGGCTTGGCGCGCGTGACGGCATGCGCGTGCTCGACGCATGCGCGGCGCCCGGCGGCAAGACCGGTCATATTCTCGAACTCGCCGATGCGGAAGTCGTTGCGCTGGAAAGCGACGCCGCGCGCGCGGCGCGGATCGGCGAGAACCTCGTGCGGCTGTCGCTCGCGGCGGACGTGCGCGTCGGCGACGCGGGTGCGCCCGACGCGTGGTACGACGGGCGCCCGTTCGATCGTATCCTGGCCGACGTGCCGTGCTCGGCGTCCGGTATCGTGCGTCGTCACCCGGACATCCGCTGGCTGCGTCGCGAGGCCGACATCCCGGCGCTCGTCACGGAACAGCGTCGCATCCTGTCGGCGTTGTGGCCGCTCGTGAAGCCGGGCGGCGAACTGCTTTACGTGACCTGTTCGGTCTTCCCCGAAGAAGGCGAATTGCAGGCCCGCTGGTTTGAAGCGGCCTGTGAAGATGCGGTACGATTGGACGCCCCCGGCCAACTGCTGCCGGGCGGAGTGCAGGGAGGGGCGGCCGCCGGCGCACTCGACCAGAACACCGATCACGACGGATTTTTCTACGCGCGGTTTCAGAAACGGTGACGATCAAACACCTTTTTCCACTTCGGCTCGCGGCCGTCCTGATGGTCGCGTTGACGCTGTGCCTGGCTGTCGTCCGGCCGGCGCATGCCGAGTCGATCGCCGTG
Source organism: Burkholderia sp. 572 (assembly GCF_040545135.1). NCBI lineage: Bacteria > Pseudomonadati > Pseudomonadota > Betaproteobacteria > Burkholderiales > Burkholderiaceae > Burkholderia > Burkholderia sp. 572. The sequence goes on from NZ_JBEPLH010000018.1 coordinate 48,418, forward strand.
CAGCGCGCGTCGCTCCAGGCCGACGGAAGCGGCTGGAGCCTCGATGCCCGCTTCGATTTCGAGCTGAACCCGAGCCTCGAGGATGCCGTCAACAAAGGCATTCCGGTGTATTTCACGACGGATTTCGAGTTGAGCCGTGCGCGCTGGTACTGGCTTGACGAACAGCCGGTATCGGTGTCGCAGACGATCCGCCTGTCGTTCCAGCCGCTCACGCGCGAGTATCGCGTGTCGACGGGCGGCCTGCAGCTCGGTTTCCCGTCGCTGAAGGATGCGCTTGCGGTCATCAGGCACATCACGTCGTGGCACGTGATCGACCGCAGCCAGGTGCGCTCGGGCGAAACCTACACGGCATCGGTGCGGATGCAGCTCGATACGGCGCTGATGCCGAAGCCGTTCCAGGTCGATGCGGTGAACAACCGCGACTGGACGCTCGGGTCGGACTGGAAGCGCTTCACTTTCACGGTGACCGAACGTGCTAAATAAAGTGCGCCGCGCGGCCAGCGGGAAGAGCCTCCTCGTTCGCGTGATCGTCTCGACCGTCGCGCTCACCGCACTGCTGCTGCTCGTGCTGCTCGCGGCCGCGAGCGCGAACACCGAATTCTTCGATCGCTACTACTCGTGGCTGTACGCGACGAACATCGTCGTCGCGCTCGTGTTCCTGCTCGTGGTGCTCGGGCTGATCGGGATGATCGTCGTGCGCCTGAGGAGGGGCAAGTTCGGCACGCGGCTGCTCGCGAAGCTCGCGGTGTTCTTCGCGCTCGTCGGCGTGGTGCCGGGCGGGATCATCTACATCGTGTCGTACCAGTTCGTGTCGCGCAGCATCGAGTCGTGGTTCGACGTGAACGTCGAGACGGCGCTGACGGCCGGCCTGAATCTCGGCCGCGGGATGCTCGATGCGTCGCTGTCCGATCTGCAGACGAAGGCGCGGCTGATGTCCGACCAGCTCGCGAGCGCCGACGCGAACACGAACGGCACGACGCTCACGCTGCTGCGGCTGCGCGACCAGTTCGGCGTGCAGGACGCGACGATCGTCGAGCCGAGCCGCGGCGGCTCGGGCGCGGCACCCGACCTGCATATCGTCGCGCAGGCGTCGGGCAATTTCGCGGCGCTGATTCCGGACGACCTGCCGACGCCGCTGATGCTGAGCCAGGCGCGCGAACACGGCGCGTATGCGGCGATCGAGGGCGAAGTCGACGGCGACCCGCGCGCGCACGGCGCGAAGGGCGCGCTGCGGCTGCGCGTCGTGCGTCCGATTCCCGATGCGACGACATCGCTGCTGCAGCCGGCGGAGCGTTTCCTGCAACTCACGCAGCCGGTGCCGCCAACGCTCGCGCACAACGCGGATGCCGTGCAGCGCGCGTATCGCGAGTACCAGGAAAAGGCGCTTGGCCGCACGGGGCTGCGCAAGATGTACATCGGCACGCTGACGCTCGCGCTGTTCCTCGCGACCTTCATCGCGATGATGCTCGCGCTTGCGCTCGGCCAGCAGCTCGCGCGGCCGCTGTTCCTGCTCGCACAGGGCACGAAGGAGATCACGGAAGGCGACTACACGCCGAAGCGCGAGATCAAGACGCGCGACGAGCTCGGCTTTCTCACGCAGTCGTTCAACGCGATGACGCGCCAGTTGTCCGAGGCGCGGCTCGCGGTCGAGAAGAACCGCATCGCGCTCGAGCATTCGAAGACGTATCTCGAGAGCATCCTCGCGAACCTGACGGCCGGCGTGTTCGTGCTCGACCGCCAGTTCCGGCTGACGACGGCCAATCGCGGCGCCGAGCGGATCTTCCGGCAGCCGTTCAACGCGCTGATCGGCACGACGCTCGACCGGATCGGCGTGGCCGCCGGGTTCGGCGCGATGGTGCGCAAGGCGTTCGCCGATCGCGAGGCGGCATCCGACGGCGGCAGCGGCGATCGCGGCCATTGGCAGCAGCAGTTCGCGATCGAGGTGCCGGGCGAAGCCGATCCGCTGACGCTGCTCGTGCGCGGCACGCGCCTCGTATCGACGATCGAGGGGCAGGCCGACGATCCGCAGACGTCCGGTTACGTCGTCGTGTTCGACGACATTTCCGACGTGATTTCCGCGCAGCGTTCGGTCGCGTGGGGCGAGGTCGCGCGCCGGCTCGCGCACGAGATCAAGAATCCGCTGACGCCGATCCAGCTGTCGGCGGAGCGGTTGCAGATGAAGCTGTCCGACAAGCTCGCGCCGCCCGACGCCGATGTGCTCAAGCGCGGCGCGACGATGATCGTCAATCAGGTGGCCGCGATGAAGCGGATGGTCGACGATTTCCGCGAATACGCGCGCACGCCGCCGGCGGTGCTCGCGAACCTGCAGTTGAACGAACTGGCGAGCGAGGTGCTCGGGCTCTACGGGGTGGGCGAAGGCAAGAGCGCGATCGTCGCCGAGCTCGCGCCGTCGCTGCCGGTGATTCGCGGCGACGCGACGCAATTGCGCCAGGTGATTCACAACCTGCTGCAGAATGCGCAGGATTCGGTCGCGGAGTCAGCGCATCCGCGTGTGTTGATCGAAACCAAGACAGTAGAATATGGCGATCCCGACGCCGAGGGCAAAACACGCGTCGCGGTACGTCTTACCGTGTCCGACAACGGGCCCGGTTTTCCGGCGCGCATCCTGACCCGCGCGTTCGAGCCTTATGTGACGACGAAGGCGAAGGGCACGGGGCTGGGGTTGGCCACGGTCAAGAAAATCGTCGATGAGCACGGTGCGCGGATCGATCTGCGCAATCGCATGCACGGCGAGACCGTCGAGGGTGCGCAGGTGTCGATTCTGTTCCTGCAGATGGCGAGCGATGCGCCAGGCGCCGAATCGGGCGTGCAGGACGGGACGGCTCCCGCCAAGACAAAAGCAAGTGAGCAGACAAAGGCAGCGTAAATGGCAACCATCCTGGTGGTAGATGATGAAATGGGCATCCGGGAATTGCTCTCGGAGATCCTCAGCGATGAAGGACATGTCGTCGAGGCAGCGGAGAACGCGCAGGCCGCGCGGGAATACCGGTTGAATCAGGCGCCCGATCTCGTGCTGCTCGATATCTGGATGCCCGATACCGACGGCGTGACGTTGCTCAAGGAGTGGGCGGCGCAGGGGCTGCTGACGATGCCCGTGATCATGATGTCCGGGCACGCGACGATCGATACGGCCGTCGAGGCGACGAAGATCGGCGCGCTCGATTTCCTCGAGAAGCCCATCGCGCTGCAGAAGCTGCTGAAGTCCGTCGAGCACGGCCTCGCACGCGGTGCGGCGCCGGTGTCCGCGAACGCGGCGGCGAAGGCCGGTGCGGGGCAGCCGGCGGGCCCGGCGGCGGTCGCATCCGCGGCCGCGCTGCCGACGCTCGGCGACGACATGGCTTCGGCGCTCGGCCTCGCGGGCCAGACGGCCGCGATCCCGTTCGACATTCCGTTGCGTGAAGCGCGCGATGCGTTCGAGCGTGCGTACTTCGAATATCATCTCGCGCGCGAAAACGGCAGCATGACGCGCGTCGCGGAGAAGACGGGCCTCGAGCGCACGCACCTGTATCGCAAGCTCAAGCAGCTCGGTGTCGAGCTCGGCAAGAAACCGTCCGAAGGCGCCGTATAAAATATTTTGCGAAAACACTTGCTCGGGTACGAATAGCTCGATATACTTTCATTCTTCGTTGGCCCGGTAGCTCAGTTGGTAGAGCAGCGGATTGAAAATCCGCGTGTCGATGGTTCGATTCCGTCCCAGGCCACCAGAATTAAAACCCCAAGAATCGGAAGGTTCTTGGGGTTTTTCGTTTGTGGTGGGGTTGGCGTGATGAGGTCCGCGGGCCCGCGAGCCCGGCAGTATTCGAGATGGCATGATAAAATCCGTGTCCGCTCAATAACTTAGCGCATCGCTTCATGCGCACGGCAGGCTGCCAGCGTGGCGCCGCCGTGGCGCGCGGCAACGATGCCGCGCGATGGGCGGTATAAGCGCTCCGCCGCGTTCGCGGCCGATTGCGCTGCCTATACTGGTCGAGCCGGCCCAGGCCGGCACGCGTCGGGCCGCCCGGCGGCAGCCGGCCCCGGGGCGCAGCGCGACGCGAGCCTACACATTCACGGAGTATCACGGTGATTCGGACAGACGCTAAAGACGGCGCGCTCGTGTTGTTTTCCGGCGGGCAGGACTCGGCCACATGCGTGGCCTGGGCTCTGGAACGCTACCAGACGGTCGAGACGCTCGGCTTCGATTACGGCCAGCGCCACCGCGTCGAGCTCGAGTGTCGCGAAGGCGTGCGCGAAGCACTGAAGCGCGATTTTTCCGCATGGTCGGACCGGCTCGGCGACGATCACATGATCGACCTGTCGGTGCTCGGCGCGATCAGCGATACCGCGATGACGCGCACGATCGAGATCGAGACGGCGGCGAACGGCTTGCCGAACACGTTCGTGCCGGGCCGCAACCTGATGTTCATGACGATCGCCGCGGCGATCGCCTATCGCCGCGGGCTGCGTGTGCTGGTCGGCGGAATGTGCGAGACCGATTTCTCGGGCTACCCCGACTGCCGCGACGACACGATGAAGGCGCTGCAGGTCGCGCTGAACCTCGGGATGGACACGCGCATCGTGCTCGAGACGCCGCTGATGTGGCTCGACAAGGCGCAGACGTGGCAGCTCGCCGAGCAGCTCGGCGGCGAAGCGCTCGTCGAACTGATCCGCGTCGAGACGCACACGTGCTACGTGGGCGAGCGCGCGGAATTGCACGAATGGGGCTTCGGCTGCGGCGAATGCCCCGCCTGCAAGCTGCGCAAGCGCGGCTACGAGGCTTACCTGAAGGGCGAGCGGGTGACCGAAGCGCCGCTGTGACGCGGGTGCGCCGGCAGCGCTGGATGAATAACGGATTCTGATCGACAACGAGCGGCGCGAGCCGGACGAAGCACGATGACTTACGCGGTCAAGGAAATTTTCTACACGTTGCAGGGCGAGGGCGCGAACGCGGGCCGGCCGGCCGTGTTCTGCCGGTTCGCCGGCTGCAACCTGTGGTCGGGCCGCGAAGAGGATCGCGCGGAGGCCGTGTGCCGCTTCTGCGATACCGACTTCGTCGGCACCGACGGCGAGAACGGCGGCAAGTTCAAGGACGCCGAAGCGCTCGTCGCGACGATCGCCGGCCTGTGGCCGGAGGGCGAGGCGCACCGCTTCGTCGTCTGCACGGGCGGCGAGCCGATGCTGCAACTCGACCAGCCGCTCGTTGACGCATTGCACGCGGCCGGCTTCGAGATCGCGATCGAGACCAACGGTTCGCTGCCGGTGCTCGAATCGATCGACTGGATCTGCGTGAGCCCGAAGGCCGACGCGCCGCTCGTCGTCACGAAGGGCAACGAACTGAAGGTCGTGATCCCGCAGGACAACCAGCGGCTGGCCGACTACGCGAAGCTCGACTTCGAATACTTCCTCGTCCAGCCGATGGACGGCCCGTCGCGCGACCTCAATACGAAGCTCGCAATCGACTGGTGCAAGCGTCATCCGCAGTGGCGGCTGTCGATGCAGACCCACAAATATCTGAACATTCCCTGAGCCACGGCTTTTGACATCGTGCTGATTACCCGAAAACTCGAATTCGACGCGGGCCACCGCATTCCCGATCACCGCAGCCAGTGCCGGAACCTGCATGGTCATCGCTACGTGCTCGAAGTCACGCTGCGCGGCGATCTCGTCGATACCGAGGGGGCGCCCGACCGCGGCATGGTGATGGATTTTGCCGACGTGAAGGCGCTCGCGATGGAGCACCTGGTCGGCAAGTGGGACCACGCGTTCCTGGTTTACGCCCGCGACGAGGTCGTGCGCTCGTTCCTCGAGCAGATGGCCGACCACAAGACGGTCGTGATCGACCGGATCCCGACCGTCGAGAACCTCGCGGCGATCGCGTTCGACATCCTCGCGAACGTGTACGACGCGCACTACGGCGTGAACCTGCGGCTCGAGCGCGTGCGCCTGTACGAAACGCCGAACTGCTGGGCCGACGTCGAACGCCAGCCCGGCCGCTGATCCCGCCTTCCCGGCAGCCCCGCCAGCCGGCGCGGGCTGCCTGACGCCGCACCCCGCGGCTTCGTCCCGCCCCCGTCCGTTCCCACATTCCGCGTAACGCCGCGCTATGATCGTTGCGTGGCGCCGGAAAACGCGGCCGTGCGCGATCGCGCGGCCGGCGCTGTCAGATCGGCCATCCACGGCCGACCAACGATCCAGGGCCCGGTCCTGGCGCCGCCGTGCTTCGCTGCCCGGCGTGTCGCGCTCCGCTTTGCCCGTTGCTTGTCCCGTTCGATTGCCGTTCCGTCCAGGAGGCCGTATCGATGAGCACGCTCACCAATTCCCTCAAACAACGCCTGCACGACGGCGACGACCCGTTGTACGGCCTGTGGCTGTCGCTCGGCAGCGACTCGGCCGCGGAAGCGCTCGCGCATGCCGGCTACGACTGGCTCTGCATCGACATGGAGCACGCGCCGAACGACAGCCGCGATGTTGCATCGCAGTTGCGCGCGATCGCGGCCGCCCATCTGCCGAGCGAACCCGTCGTGCGCGTGCCGGCGCGCGAGCCGTGGCTCGTGAAGCGCGCGCTCGATGCCGGCGCGCGCACGCTGATGTTTCCATGCATCGAGACGGTCGACGACGCCGCGCACGCGGTGCGGCTGACGCGCTATCCGTCGCCCGAATCGCCGGACGGGCTGCGCGGTGTCGCGGGCATGGTGCGCGCGGCAGCGTTCGGGATGCGCCGAGATTACGTGCAGACGGCGAACGCGCAGGTCGCGGTGATCGTGCAGATCGAATCGGCGCGCGGCGTCGACGAAGTCGAGCGGATTGCGGCGCTGCCCGGCGTCGACTGCCTGTTCGTCGGTCCGGCCGATCTCGCGGCGAGCCTCGGACATCTCGGCGATATCCGCCACCCGGACGTCGAAACCGCGATGGCGCGCGTGCTCGCGGCCGGCCGGCAGGCCGGCGTCGCGGTCGGCATCTTCGCGGGCGATACGGCGGCCGCGCGCCAGTATCGCGAGGCCGGCTACCGGATGATCACGCTGTCGGCCGACGTCAGCTGGCTGTTGCGCGCCACGCGGCAGGCGCTGCAGGAGGTACGGTCATGAACGATGGCGACGGCGCGTGCCGTAGGCGCGTGCAGGGTGGGGCCGGGGCGCGCAGGCGGATCGGCGCGATGCTCGGCCTGTGGTGCGTGTGCGGCGTCTATGGCGTGTGTATTGCAGCGGGCGCACCGGGCGCGCCGCAAGCGAAGCCCGATCCATCGCGCGAGACGCAGTCGGCGGTCGCCGACTACAACGCCGGCGACTATCGCGCGGCGCTGGTGCAGTTCCACGACGCGGCCGAGCGCGGCGACCGTCTCGCGCAATTCAACTACGCGATGATGCTGCTGACGGGCGAAGGCGTGACGGCGAACGTCGACGAAGGGCTGCGCTGGCTGAAGCGCGCGGCCGACGCGAACATGTCGCATGCGCAGTACGTGTACGGGCGCATGCTCGACGACGGCGAGTTCGTCGCGCGCAATCCGGCCGAAGCGCATCGCTGGTTCCTGCGGGCGGCGAAGCAGGGGCACGTGCAGGCCGCGCTGTCGCTCGCGAACCAGTTCCTCGACGGGCGCGGCACGCCGCGCGACAACCGGCAGGCATTCGCGTGGTACAAGCAGGCCGCCGATGCAGGCGAGCCGACCGCGCAGTACGTGACCGCGTCGTTCTACGAGCGCGGGGGCGACGGTGTCGCGCAGAACCTGAACATCGCGCGGGCGTATTACGCGGCGGCGGCCGCGCAGGGCGACGAGACGGCCGGGCTGAAATTCAAGGAGCTGAGTGCGCGGCTGAAGGCGCAGGGGCCGGCGTCGGGCGCCGGCGCTGAGCCGGGCGGGACGCACGCGCCGGCGCCGTGAACGGAGGTCGCGCCACACCGCGCCGCGCGGCCGCGTTCGGCAAGGACAGTCGAAAAAAAACGGCGCCGCGGCGCCGTTTTTCTTTCTGCGATGCGTACCGCGCGGTCAGCTCTTCATCAACCGCCGCTGCCGCCCGACGCTCATGATCATCCCGATCGCGATGCCGAGCGTCGTGAGCGCCGTGCCGCCATAACTCATGAACGGCAGCGGCACGCCGACGACCGGCAGCACGCCGCTCACCATCCCGATGTTGACGAACGCATAGACGAAGAACGCGAGCGTGAGCGAGCCCGCGAGCAGGCGGCCGAACAGCGTCGCGCCCTGCGCGGCGATATAGAGCCCGCGTGCGATCAGCGCCATGTAAAGCGTCAGCAGCACGAGCCCGCCGACGAGCCCCCATTCCTCGGAGAACACCGCGAAGATGAAGTCGGTGTGCTTCTCCGGAATGAACTCGAGGTGCGCCTGCGTGCCTTTCAGGTAGCCCTTTCCGAGCACGCCGCCCGAGCCGATCGCGATCACGGCCTGGATCGTGTGGAAGCCCTTGCCGAGCGGGTCGGAAGTCGGGTCGAGCAGCGTGCACACGCGGTGCTTCTGGTAGTCGTGCATCAGCGGCCACTGCACTTCGGGCTGGCAGATGCGATCTTCGAACACGGCGATCGAGCCGACCGCGATCACGCCCGCGACGAGCACCGGCACGATCAGCTTGAACGACAGGCCGGCGAGGTAGATCACGAAGAAGCCGGCCGCGAACACGAGCAGGCCCGTGCCGAGGTCGGGCTGCTTGGCGATCAGCCCGACCGGCACCATCAGGATCCCGAACGCGGCGATGAAGTCGTACCAGCGCAGCCCGCCTTCGCGGCGCTGGTAGTACCACGCGAGCATCAGGGGGGTCGCGATCTTGAGGATCTCCGACGGCTGGATCACGACGCCGACGTTCAGCCAGCGCTTCGCGCCTTTCTTGGTCATCCCGAACAGCGCGACCGCGACCAATAGCGTGACCCCGAACGTGTAGAGCGGGACCGCGAAGCGCATCAGCGTCGTGGGCGGGATGTTGGCGATCACCCACATCAGCACGAACGTCAGCAGGATGTTGCGCAACTGGTCCTCGACGCGGCCCGGCATGTCGATCGCCGCGCTGTACAGCGTGACGATGCCGACGCACAGCAGCAGGAACACGATGAGGGCGAGCGGGCGGTCGAAGCCCGCGAACATCTGCTTGATCTTGTCGAGCCAGGCGCGCTTGTCGAATTGCATGCCTTTCTCCGTTAATGAGCGGTGCCGGCGTCCGCCGCCTTCGCGGAGGCCGTCGCACGGTGGTTGTCGTCGCGCGGCGTGGCGACGAGCGGCTGCGCGTCACTGGCGGGCCGGCGCGGCCGGTGCGGGCGCCGGATCGGCGGCAGGCTCGCGGCCCTCGGCGCATCGGCACCGGCGCTCGCCGGCGGGGCGGCGCTTGCGCCGGCGGCCGACGCTTCGGAGGCCGCGGCGGCCGATGCCGCTTCCGCCGCACTGGCCGCGCTCGGCACGACCGGCTGCGGCAGCGCCGTGAAGCCGGCCGCGACGGCGGCGGGCCGGTTCGCGTCGCCGATCACCGGCGCGTTGACGGGTTCGGTCGCCGACGCCGCGGCAGCCACGGCCGCGGCCTCGTTCTGCGGGTTCTGGCGGTCGACGAGATAGAAGTCGAGCACGCGGCGCGCGATCGGGCCCGCGGCCTGCGCCCCCCAGCCGCCGTTCTCGACGACCAGCGCGACGGCGATCTGCGGATGGTCGACCGGTGCGTACGCGATGAACAGCGCGTGGTCGCGCAGGTGCTCGGCGAGCAGGTGGCCCTTGTAGTTGGAGCCTTGCAGCGAGAACACCTGCGCGGTGCCGGTCTTGCCGGCGGCGAGGTACGGCGCGCCGCGGAACACCTTGTACGCGGTGCCGGACGGGTTCTCGATCACGTTCTCCATCCCGCGCTTCACGACGTCGATGTCGGCCTGCTTGAGCGGGATCACTTCGCTTTCCTTCGGCACGGTCAGGCGGCGCCCGCGCGTGATCGGGTCCTCGATTTCCTTCACCAGGTGAGGCTTCATCACGACGCCGTTGTTCGCGAGCGTCGCGGTCGCGTGCGCGAGCTGCAGGATCGTGAACGAGTTGTAGCCCTGGCCGATCCCGAGGCTGATCGTTTCGCCGTCGAACCACTTCTGCTGCGCGGCCTTCTTGAACGCCTTCTTCTTCCAGTCGGTCGACGGCAGGATCCCGCGCGCCTCGCCCTGGATGTCGATCCCGGTGATCTGGCCGAAGCCGAACGGCTTCATGAAGTTCGCGATCGCGTTCACGCCGAGGTCGCGCGCGAGCATGTAGAAGTAGGTGTCGTTCGACACCATGATCGCCTTGTTCATGTCGACCCAGCCCTGGCCCGAGCGCACGTCGTTGCGGAACGTGTGGCCGCCGAACGTGAAGTAGCCGGGATCCTGGAAGCCCCAGCCCGGCGTGCGCTTGCCGAGCGTCAGGCCGGCGAGCGCCATGAACGGCTTGTACGTCGAGCCGGGCGGGTAGGTGCCGTGCAGCGGGCGGTTCAGCAGCGGCTTGTCGGTCGAGTTGTTCAGCTCGTCCCAGGTCTGCTGGTCGATGCCGTCGACGAACGAGTTCGGGTCGAAACTCGGCGACGACACGAACGCGAGCACGTCGCCCGTCTTCGGCTCGATCGCGACCAGCGCGCCGCGCTTGCCGGCGAACGCCTGCTCGGCGACCTGCTGCAGCCCGATGTCGAGCGACAGCACGAGGTTGTTGCCGGGCGTCGCCTGCGTGCGCGACAGCGTGCGCACCGGCCGGCCGCCGGCCGTCACCTCGACTTCCTCGAAGCCCGTCAGCCCGTGCAGCTCGGTTTCGTAGCTCTGCTCGACGCCGATCTTGCCGATGTAGTCGGTGCCCTTGTAGTTGTTCGCGTCGCGGCGCGGATCGTAGTTTTCCTGGTCGCTGTCGTTGTCGTCGCTCATCGCGTCGATGCGATCCTGGTCGCGCTTCGAGATCCGGCCGATGTAGCCGATCACGTGCGCGGCCGTCGTGCCGAGCGGATATTGGCGGAACAGCCGCGCGCGCACGTCGACGCCGGGAAAGCGGAAGCGCTGCGCGGTGAAGCGCGCGACTTCCTCGTCGGTGAGCCGGGTGCGGATCGGCAGGCTCTCGAAGTTCTTCGAGTCTTCCTGCAGCTTCTTGAAGCGGCGGCGGTCGCGCGCGTCGATCGGGATGATCTCGGACAGCTTGTCGATCGTGTTCTCGAGCGTGTCGTCGAGCTTCGACGGCGTGATCTCGAGCGTGTACGCCGAATAGTTCTTCGCGAGGATCACGCCGTTGCGGTCGGTGATGATCCCGCGGTTCGGCACGATCGGCGCGACCGAGATGCGGTTCTCCTCGGCCTGCAGCGCGTATTTGCCGTGCTGCATCAACTGCAGGTAGAAAAAGCGGCTCGCGAGCAGCCCGAAGCAGACGAACACGAACACGCCCGCCGCCGCGACGCGCAGGCGGAACTTCGAGAGCTGCTGTTGGGTGTCGTTGAATTCGGTCATGCGGTTACGATCGATCTGGCCCGCGCACGATGCGGCTGCGGGCGAGGGGCCGCCCCGGAGCGCGGCGCGCGGCGGGCGTGGAGGCGGCGGGTAGTCAAGGCAGGCCCAGGGTTCAGATGGGGCGCGTATCGTCCGGATCGACCGGGCGGCGTTGCGGCATCAGCAGCAGGTGGCTCGCGATCGGCCACAGCGCGGCCTCGACGAAGCCGTCGACCAGGTAGCGCCAGCCCGGGAACGCGGCGCCCATCACGAGGCGGATCACGAACGGAACGAGCTGCGCGACGACCAGCAGCGGCGTGACGTACAGCACCTGCACGCCGATCGGCATCCACAGCACGCGACGGTGGATCGTGATCGCGCCGTACGACAGCAGCGTATAGGCGAGCGCATGCTCGCCGAGCAGCCCCGCGTCATGCACGTCCATCAGGATGCCGAGCGCGAACGCGACGCCCATCCCGACCTTGCGCGGCTGATGGATGTTCCAGAACAGCAGCACGAGCGCGACGAAGTCGGGCACGCCGGGCAGGCGGCCCCACGGCATCAGGTTCAGCAGGAACGCGGCGGCGAGGCTGAAGACGATGAAGTACGGATTGACCGGCTGCAGGATGTATTGCGGGCGATTCATCGCTGGGCTCCTGGTTGCCCGGCCGCGGGCTTCGCGGGCGCGGCGGCGGGCTTGGCCGCAGGCGCAGGCGCGGCAGGCGCCGGCTTGGCGCCGGGCTGGGCCGCGGCGGCCGGCTTCGCGCCGGCGTCGGCCTTCTCGCCTTTCGCGGCGGCTTTCGCGCCTTTCTTGCCCTTCGCGTTCTTGTCGGCGGCCGGATCGGGCTCGGCCGGGCGCGGCGGGATGTCGTTCTGGTAATGCAGCACGAGCATCTGGCGCGCGCCGCGCACGGCGGCGATCGGCGCGCAGGTCACGCGCGCGAATGCGGTATCGGCGAGCTTGTCGACGCGTACGACCTTCGCGACCGGCAGGCCGGGCGGATAGACGCCGTCGAGGCCGCTCGTGACGAGCTCGTCGCCGACGACGAGATCCGCGCTCGTCGGCACGAAGCGCAGGTCGAGCGAATCGCCCTTCGGCGTGCCGTAGATCACGCTGCGCAGGCCGGTGCGCAGCACCTGCACGGGAATCGCGAGATCGCGGTCGGTGACCAGCGTGACTTCGGACTGCAGCGGGAACACGCGCGTGACCTGGCCGACCACGCCGTTCTCGCTGACGACGGGCGCGCCGTTCTGGATGCCCTGCTGCGAACCCTGGCCGATCACGATCTTCTGCGTGAACGGATCGCTCGTGTCGTACTGGATCTCGGCCGGCGTCGATTGCGTCGCGATGTGCTGGCGCAGCTCGAGCACGGCGCGCAGGTGCGCGTTCTCCTGCGCGAGCACGGCGGCCTGGTTGGCCTGCGTGGACAGCTGCAGGTTGCGCTTGCGGAGATCGTCGTTGTCGTGGCGCAGCGACGCGCCGGTGACGGCGATGTCGGCCGCGCCCATGAACAGGTCGCGCGGCACGAGCGCGGCGCGCTGCAGCGGATAGAGCACGGTGCCGAGCACGCCGCGGACGATTTCGAGCGTGTTGAAGCGCGCGTCCGACACCAGCAGTGCGATCGCGACGGCGACGAAAAAGATGAGCCGCGCGAGCGCGGGCGGGCCTTGCTTGAAGAGGGGCGGCGGACTGTATTCCATGGTCGGCGCCGGGCGCGAATGATCGGTTAAATGAAGCTCAGACGCGCAAACGGCGCGGCGGTTCGTTCTGAATGAGCGAGCCGGCCACGCCGCGGGTGCGTCATGTCAGGAAGACTGCCTAGACGATCACTCGTACGAGAAGATGCTGCCCAGCTTGTCCATGCGCTCGAGCGCCATGCCCGAACCGCGCACGACGCAGGTGAGCGGATCTTCCGCGACGAGCACCGGCAGGCCGGTTTCTTCCGCGAGCAGGCGATCGAGGTCGCGCAGCAGCGCGCCGCCACCCGTCAGCATCATCCCGCGTTCGGCGATGTCGGCGCCGAGTTCCGGCGGCGTCTGTTCGAGCGCGATCTTCACCGACGACACGATCTGGTTCAGCGGATCGGTCAGCGCTTCGAGGATTTCGTTGCTGGAGATCGTGAAGCTGCGCGGAATGCCTTCCGACAGGTTGCGGCCCTTCACTTCCATTTCCTTGACTTCGGAGCCCGGGAACGCGGAGCCGATTTCCTTCTTGATCGCCTCGGCGGTCTGCTCGCCGATCAGCATCCCGTAGTTGCGGCGGATGTAGTTGACGATCGCTTCGTCGAACTTGTCGCCGCCGACGCGCACCGAGCCTTTATAGACGATGCCGCCGAGCGAGATCACGCCGACTTCGGTCGTGCCGCCGCCGATGTCGACGACCATCGAGCCGGTGGCTTCCGACACCGGCAGGCCTGCGCCGATCGCGGCCGCCATCGGCTCCTCGATCAGGTAGACCTGCGATGCGCCGGCGCCGTGCGCGGCTTCCTTGATCGCGCGGCGCTCGACCTGGGTCGAGCCGCACGGCACGCAGATGATGATGCGCGGCGACGGCGAGAACATGCGCGACTCGTGGGCCGTCTTGATGAACTGCTTGATCATCTGCTCGGTGACGGTGAAGTCGGCGATCACGCCGTCCTTCATCGGGCGGATCGCCTCGATGTTGCCCGGTACCTTGCCGAGCATCTGCTTGGCTTCCTTGCCGACTGCCTGGATCGTCTTCTTGCCGTTGGGGCCGCCTTCCTGGCGGATCGACACGACGGACGGCTCATCGAGCACGATGCCCTTGCCGCGCATGTAGATCAGGGTGTTTGCGGTGCCGAGGTCGATCGCGAGATCGTTGGAGAAGTAGCTGCGCAAAAAACCGAACATTCAGAATCCTGTTTCGCTCTGGGCCGGCCCTGCATAGCGAGCGCTGAGGGCGGCAGCGGAAAAAATAACAGCCTCGGGAAGCGTGGCGGAAGCGGCCGCCGCGGCGCACGAAGCTGCGAGTGATGTCTACCGGGGATCGCACGAAGCACGCACGGCTTGCCGAAGCGGGGCGAAACGGTGCGGGAAAAGGCTGCCGGGTTTGGGTCGAACGCGTAATGATACCTTATAATTTCACGGTATTTGAATCGAAACGGGCGGTATTTTTGCCGCTTCGGCCCCGATTTTTGAGGGTGGGATCGCACCCTCCAACCCCCCGCCGCAGTGCTGCTTTCGATGCATTGCGCAGTCTTGTTTTTCCGGTGATCGCATGGCCCTGACCCTGACCGATGTGAAACGCATCGCGCACCTGGCGCGACTTGAAATGGCCGACGCCGACGCCGAGCACATGCTCGGCCAGCTCAATGATCTCTTCGGCCTCGTCGAGCAGATGCAGGCGGTCGACACCGCCGGCATCGCGCCGCTCGCCCACCCGATCGAACAGATCCAGGAAGTCGCGCAGCGCCTGCGCGACGACGCCGTGACGGAAGTCGTCAATCGCGACGACAACCAGCGTCCGGCGCCGGCCGTCCAGGACGGCCTCTATCTCGTGCCGAAGGTGATCGAGTAAGCATTCGACGACAAGCGCGCCGGCCAGCGCCGCGCGCCACCCAGAATTCCCAGGAAAACCACTCAATGCACGCAAAAAGCCTGACCGAACTGCGCGCCGCGCTCGCCGCCAAGGAATGCTCGGCCGTCGAGCTCGCGCAGCTCTACCTGAAACGGATCGACGCCGCGCGCGACCTGAACGCGTTCGTCCACGTCGATGCCGACCTGACCCTCGCGCAGGCGAAAGCTGCCGACGCGGAGCTCGCGCGCGGCGCGGGCGGCGCGCTCACCGGCCTGCCGATCGCGCACAAGGATGTGTTCGTCACGCGCGGCTGGCACTCGACCGCAGGCTCGAAGATGCTCGCGAACTACGCGAGCCCGTTCGACGCGACCGTCGTCGCCCGCCTGCAGGCGGCCGGCATGGTCACGCTCGGCAAGACCAACATGGACGAGTTCGCGATGGGCTCGTCGAACGAGAACTCGGCGTTCGGCGCGGTGAAGAACCCGTGGGACACGAACGCCGTGCCGGGCGGCAGCTCGGGCGGCAGCTCGGCCGCCGTCGCCGCGCGCCTCGCGCCGGCGGCAACCGGCACCGACACCGGCGGCTCGATCCGCCAGCCCGCGTCGTTCGCGGGCGTGACAGGCATCAAGCCGACCTACGGCCGCGTGTCGCGCTACGGGATGATCGCGTTCGCGTCGTCGCTCGACCAGGGCGGCCCGATGGCGCAGAGCGCGTCCGACTGCGCGCTGCTGCTGAACGCGATGGCCGGCTTCGACGAGCGCGACTCGACGAGCCTCGATCGCGACGATGAAGACTTCACGCGCCACCTCGGCCAGCCGTGGGCGGCCGGCAACGATGCGGGCAAGCCGCTCGCGGGCCTGCGCATCGGCTTGCCGAACGAGTATTTCGGCGACGGCCTGGCCGACGACGTACGCGCGACGATCGACGCGGCACTGAAGCAGTATGAAGCGCTCGGCGCGACGCTCGTGCCCGTGTCGCTGCCGAAGACGGAGCTGTCGATCCCCGTGTATTACGTGATCGCGCCGGCCGAGGCATCGTCGAACCTGTCGCGTTTCGACGGCGTGCGTTTCGGCCACCGCGCCGCGCAATACGGCGACCTGCTCGACATGTACAAGAAGTCGCGCGCGGAAGGCTTCGGCCCCGAGGTGAAGCGCCGGATCCTGGTCGGCACGTACGTGCTGTCGCACGGCTACTACGACGCGTACTACCTGCAGGCGCAGAAGATCCGCCGCATCATCGCGAACGATTTCCAGGAAGCGTTCAAGACCTGCGACGTGATCATGGGCCCGGCCTCGCCGACGGTCGCATGGGATCTCGGTTCGAAGGGCGACGATCCGGTGCAGATGTATCTCGCGGATATCTACACGCTGTCGGTGAGCCTCGCGGGCCTGCCCGGCATGAGCGTGCCGTGCGGCTTCGGCGCGGGCGCGAACGCGAAGCGCCCGGTCGGCCTGCAGATCATCGGCAACTATTTCAACGAAGCCCGGATGCTGCAGGTCGCCGACGCGTTCCAGCGCGCGACCGACTGGCACAAGCAAGTTCCGGCAGGGGTGTAAGCACATGGCTACTCAATGGGAAGTCGTTATCGGTCTCGAGACGCACGCGCAACTGTCGACCGTCTCGAAGATTTTCTCGGGCGCGTCGACGCAGTTCGGCGCCGAGCCGAACACGCAGGCGTGCCCGGTCGACCTGGCGCTGCCGGGCGTGCTGCCGGTGCTGAACCGCGGTGCGGTCGAGCGGGCGATCCGCTTCGGCCTCGCGATCGGCTCGACCATCGCGCCGCGCAGCATCTTCGCGCGCAAGAATTATTTCTACCCCGATCTGCCGAAGGGCTATCAGATCAGCCAGTACGAGATTCCGGTCGTGCAGGGCGGCCAGATCACGATCCAGGTGCCCGCCAACGAAAAGGCCGGCAAGGAAGCGTACGAGAAGACGGTCAACCTGACCCGCGCGCACCTCGAGGAAGATGCGGGCAAGTCGCTGCATGAAGACTTCGCCGGGATGACCGGGATCGACCTGAACCGCGCAGGCACGCCGCTGCTCGAGATCGTCACCGAGCCGGAAATGCGCAGCGCGGCCGAGGCCGTGGCGTATGCGAAGGCGCTGCACGGGCTCGTCGTGTGGCTCGGCATCTGCGACGGCAACATGCAGGAAGGCTCGTTCCGCTGCGACGCGAACGTGTCGGTGCGACCGGTCGGCCAGGAGAAGTTCGGCACGCGCGCGGAAATCAAGAACCTGAACTCGTTCCGGTTCCTCGAGGAAGCGATCAACTACGAAGTGCGTCGCCAGATCGAGCTGATCGAGGACGGCGGCGAAGTCGTGCAGGAAACGCGCCTCTACGATCCGGACAAGCGCGAGACGCGCTCGATGCGCAGCAAGGAAGACGCGCACGACTACCGCTACTTCCCCGACCCCGACCTGATGCCGCTCGTGATCGGCCAGGACTGGATCGATCGCGTGCAGTCCGGGATGCCCGAGCTGCCGGCCGCGATGCAGCAGCGCTTCGCCGAGCAGTACGGCGTGTCCGCGTACGACGCGGGCGTGCTGACGTCGAGCAAGGCGATGGCCGCGTATTTCGAGTCGGTGGTCGCGAAGGCGGGCGCCGCGAACGCGAAGATCGCCGCGAACTGGCTGATGGGCGACGTGTCGTCGCAGCTGAACCGCGACGGCATCGAGATCGACGCGATCCCCGTGTCGGCCGCGCAGCTCGCGCTGCTGCTGCAGCGCATCGCCGACGGCACGATCTCGAACAAGATCGCGAAGGAAATCTTCGCGACGATCTGGGACGAGAAGCCGGACGACGAAGGTGCGGCCGACCGCATCATCGACGCGAAGGGCCTGAAGCAGATCTCCGACACCGGCGCGCTGGAAGCGATCATCGACGAGGTGCTCGCGGCGAACGCGAAGTCGGTCGAGGAATTCCGCGCGGGCAAGGAAAAGGCGTTCAACGCGCTGATCGGCCAGGCGATGAAGGCGACCAAGGGCAAGGCCAATCCGCAGCAGGTCAACGAACTGCTGAAGAAGAAGCTCGGCTGAGCATGAGCGCGCGCCTGAACCGCGCTTGACGACGGGCCGCCCCGAACCAGTTCGGGGCGGCCCGTTGCGTTTGGCGGATGCGTTATCGTATGCGTCACACCGTCCAACGGAGGAACGAATGGCGAAACAACCGTCGCTCGACGATTTCCGCGTGCCTTATTTCACGCGCGAGAAGGAAGCCGCCGCATTCAAGCTCGATGCGTTCGACCCGGCCGCAAAGCCGTTTTCGTCCGGCTCGAAGGATGACGACCGCGAACGGCTGTCGGTCGTGTCGACCGAACTCGACGTGCAGCAGGAGCGCCTGCACACGCAGCAGAAGAAGCGCGTGCTGCTCGTGCTGCAGGGGATGGACACCAGCGGCAAGGACGGCACCGTGCGCGCGGTGTTCCGCGAGGTCGATCCGCTCGGCCTGCGCGTCGTGTCGTTCAAGGCGCCGACGCCGATCGAGGCCGCGCACGACTTCCTGTGGCGCGTGCATGCGCAGGTGGCGGCCGCGGGCGAGCTCGCGATCTTCAACCGCAGCCACTATGAAGACGTGCTCGTGCCGCGCGTGCTCGACCTGATCGACGCGAAGGAATGCGAGCGCCGCTACCGGCAGATCCGCGATTTCGAGACGATGCTGGTCGAGAACGGCACGACGATCATCAAGTGTTTCCTGCACATCTCGAAGGACGAGCAGCGCGAGCGGCTGCAGGCGCGCATCGACGATCCGACCAAGCACTGGAAGTTCGACATCTCCGATCTCGACGCGCGCAAGCACTGGGACGCGTACCAGTCCGCGTACCGCGACGCGCTCGCCGCGACGTCCGCCGAGCATGCGCCGTGGTACGTGATCCCGGCCAACTCGAAGACGCACCGCAACGTGATGATCGCCGAGCTGCTGCTGCGCACGATGACCGACATGAAGCTGGAATTCCCGCCGCCGAAGCCCGAGCTCGAAGGCGTGAAGATCCGTTAAGCTGCCACCCTGTAAAACATCGAACTGAACGGAATCCGACATGATGCGAGTGATTACCGCCAACCTGAACGGCATCCGCTCCGCCGCGAAGAAGGGCTTCTTCGAATGGCTCGGCGAACAGAACGCCGATTGCGTGTGCGTGCAGGAAATCAAGGTCTCGGCCGACGACCTGCCGGCCGAATTCGTCGAGCCGCACGGCTTCAAGAGCTATTTTCACCACGCCGAAAAAAAGGGCTACAGCGGCGCGGGCGTGTACAGCCGCCGCGAGCCCGACGACGTGATCATCGGCTTCGGCAGCAGCGAATTCGATGCCGAGGGTCGTTATGTCGAGGCGCGCTACGGCAAGCTGTCGGTCGTGTCGGTGTACGTGCCGTCCGGCTCGAGCGGCGAGGAACGCCAGCAGGCGAAGTACCGCTTCATGGACGAGTTCATGCCGCACCTTGCCCAGCTCAAGAAGAAGCGCGAGGTGATCCTGTGCGGCGACGTGAACATCGTCCACAAGGAAATCGACATCAAGAACTGGAAGAGCAACCAGAAGAACTCGGGCTGCCTGCCGGAAGAGCGCGAGTGGCTCACGAAGCTGTTCGACGATGTCGGCTACGTCGACGTGTTCCGCACGCTCGACCCGCGCGCCGAGCAGTACACGTGGTGGAGCAACCGCGGCCAGGCGTATGCGAAGAACGTCGGGTGGCGGATCGATTACCAGATCGCGACGCCGGGCGTCGCCGGCACCGCGAAAAGCACGTCGATCTTCAAGGACATCAAGTTCAGCGACCACGCGCCGCTGACGGTGGACTACGACTACAAGAAGTGATTGCCGGCGCCGCGCCGCGCGCGTAGCGCCCGAACCCGCCGGTCGCCGGATGCAGAACGGGCCGCATGTCGAACATGCGGCCCGTTTCATTTGGGGCGGCGATCGTGCGGGCCGCCCGGCGGTGGCGCTTACTGCTTGATCGATGCCATGTCGATCACGAACCGGTACTTCACGTCGCTCTTCAGCATCCGCTCGTAAGCGGCGTTGATCTGCTGCATCGGAATCGTCTCGATATCCGACGTGATCCCGTGCTCCGCGCAGAAGTCGAGCATTTCCTGCGTTTCCGCGATCCCGCCGATCAGCGAGCCCGCGAGGCGGCGGCGCTTGAAGATCAGGTTGAACACCTGCGGCGACGGATGGTCGTGCTCCGGCGCGCCGACGAGCGTCATCGTGCCGTCGCGCTTCAGCAGGTGCAGGAACGGGTTCAGGTCGTGCTGCGCGGCGACCGTGTTCAGGATGAAGTCGAAGCTGTTCAGGTGCGCGTTCATCTGCGCTTCGTCCTTCGAGATCACGACTTCGTGCGCGCCGACGCGCTTGCCGTCCTCGATCTTCGACGGCGACGTCGTGAACAGCACGACGTGCGCGCCCATCGCGCGCGCCAGCTTCACGCCCATGTGGCCGAGGCCGCCGAGCCCGACGATGCCGACTTTCTTGCCGGGGCCGACGTTCCACTGCCGCAGCGGCGAGTAGGTCGTGATCCCCGCGCACAGGAGCGGCGCGGCGCCGGCCGGGTCGAGCGTCTCGGGCACGCGCAGCACGAACGCCTCATCGACGACGAGCTGCGTCGAGTAGCCGCCGTAGGTGACGTCGCCCGTCACGCGGTCCTGGCCGTTGTAGGTGCCGACGAAGCCGTTCTCGCAATACTGCTCGAGCCCGTCGGCGCAGCTCGGGCAGGTGCGGCACGAATCGACGAGACAGCCGACGCCGACCAGCTCGCCGACCTTGAAGCGCGATACCTGCGGGCCGGTCGCGGTCACGCGGCCGACGATTTCATGGCCCGGCACGACCGGGTAGATCGTGTTGCGCCATTCGTTGCGCGCCTGGTGCAGGTCCGAGTGGCAGACGCCGCAGTAGAGGACGTCGATCTGGACGTCGAGGTCGCGCAGCGCGCGACGCTGGAATTCGAACGGGGCGAGCGGCGACTGCGAATCGGTTGCCGCGTAAGCGTAGGTGGTGCTCATGCAGGGGGCTCCTTGGCCGGGAAAACATCCGGCGAAACGAACTGCCGTCGCACCCTATGGCGATGCGGCGAGGCAGGACGTCATCGTAAGGAGCACGGCGCCGCGATGAAATACACGAAGGTCTGGAAGATTTGCCTATTCCTCTCGAACTGCGTGCAAACGGCCGCCAAAACGCATTCAAGATGCTACATTGCGAGCCAGATTCTCTTGCCGGACAGGATGACGCAGATGAGCTTCGAGCCCCTTTTCGCCGACACGGGCGACCGCGTGCAGCGCCGCATGGTCGAGCTGCACACGCGCCTCGCGCCGAACGAGGGCGACACGCTGGCGGCGCTCGACGGCGTGCGTTTGATTCGCGTGAGCCGTCCGGGGCCGCGCATGCCCGTGCTGTACGAGCCGAGCATCATCGTCGTGTGCCAGGGGCGCAAGCTCGGTTATCTCGGCGACCGCTCGTTCGTGTACGACGCGCAGCAATACCTGGTGCTGTCGGTGCCGCTGCCGTTCGAATGCGAGACCTTCGCGAGCGCGGAGGAGCCGTTTCTCGCGATCTCGATCCGCGTCGATCTCGCGGTGATCGCCGAACTCGCGATCCTGCTCGACGAGACGCTCGGCGCGGCCGCGAGCGAACCGCTCGGCGTCTATTCGACGCCGCTCGACGCGCCGCTGGCCGATGCGGTCGTGCGGCTGCTCGAAGCGCTGGCTTCGCCGCACGACACGCGCGTGCTGGGCCCCGCGATCATGCGCGAGATCGCGTATCGCGTGCTGACGGGCGCGCAGGGCGACGCGATCCGCGCGGCGCTCGTGCAGCAGCATCACTTCGGCCGCATCGCGAAGGCGTTGCGGCGCATCCATGCGGAGCTGAGGGCCGACCTCGATGTCGAGACCCTGGCGCGCGAGGCCGGGATGAGCCTCGCGGTGTTCCACGCGCACTTCAAGCACGTGACGGCGACGTCGCCGATGCAGTATGTGAAGGCCGCGCGCCTGCACCAGGCGCGGCTGATGATGGTGCAGGACGGCGTCGGCGCCGGTACGGCGGCCGCGCGTGTCGGTTATGCGAGCGCGTCGCAGTTCAGCCGCGAGTTCAAGCGGCTGTTCGGCCGCAGCCCCGGTGACGAAGTGCGCTGGATGCGTGAAATCGGGATTCGCCCGGTCGTGGCCGATACGGACGCGTAGCGCCCGGCGTCAGCCGGTGGCGCCGCGCCGCACGACCTTGCGCCGCTGCGCGCTGATGCCCGCGTAGTCGGGCAGTGAGTCGACCCGCTTGCCGATCGCCTTCGCGTACAGCGGCATCAGGTCCGGCAGCCGGTTCAGCAGATCCTGGCGCCGCGCGGTGCTGTACGGGTGCGTGTAGATGAAGCCCGTGGCCTTGTTCGCGCGCGTCGCGGCCGCGAGCTTGTCCCACAGCGTGATCGCCGCGCGCGGATCGAAGCCCGCGCGGGCGGCGATGTCGCCGCCGATCACGTCGGCTTCGGTCTCGTCGGTCGGGTCGTAGTGGAGCGATTGCAGGCGCTCGCCGAGGTTCAGCGCCTGCGGCAGCGGATCGCCGACGCCGAACAGCGGCGGCAGCGCGGCGGCACGCAGCGAAGTTTGCGATGCCGCGCTGAAGTTGCTGCGCGCATGTTCGCGCAGCGCGTGCGCGATGCCGTGCGCGGCCAGCACGCCGAGCTCGTCGTCGTTCAGCCGGAGGCGCTCGAGCAGGCCGCCGTACACGAGCACCTTGCCGCCCGGCAGGCAGGTCAGGCGGATGTCGCGCGAGCGGATCACGTTCACGTCCCACGCCCAGTTCTTCACGCGATCGTTCCACTTCACCGAATACGGCGCGAGCTTCGTGACGATCGCGCGCAGGCGCTTCACGCGCGGCTGGTTTGCCGGCAGCAGGCGGTTGCTGTCGGCGGCCGCCTGCACGATCTGCGCGTATTCGCTCGCGGTGAGCTGCTCGAGCAGCGGCGACGGGATCAGCGTGCGGAATGCGATCGCATTGCCGTAGCGAACCTGCTGCGGTGTCGGCGTATAAGCCTTCGTCGACGCGGCGGCGCCGGTCGGCTGCGCGGGTTCGGCGGTGGCCGGCTGAGCGGGGGCGGCGGAAGTCGACGTTGCCGGCGGTGAAGCCGGTGCGGCGGCCGGCGCGGAGCCCGCGGCGGTTGCAGCGGTCGCGCCGGTGTCGGACGCATGGGCGGCGAACCCGGCGGCGAGTGCCGCGGCACCGACGCTCAACGAAGCCGCAACGCGCGCGAGGCGGTGCAGGCGGTCACTGCGCACGGCTCGCCTCGCCGTTGCGTGCGGCGCCGTTCCACGGCGCGATCCTGAACAGCAGCAGCATGCCGGGAATCGCGAGCGCGGTGCACACGATGAAATAGTCGAACCAGCCGATCTTCGCGACGATGAAGCCGCTCGCGGCCGATGCGAGCGTGCGCGGCACCGATGCGAGGCTCGTGAACAGCGCGAACTGCGTGGCCGTATAGCGCGGGTCGGTCGTGCTCGCGATGTACGCGACGAATGCAGCCATCGTCAGGCCGGTCGTGAAGGTTTCGAAGCCGTAGACGATCGCGAGCGCGACGGTCATCGGGCTCAGATGCGGCGTGACCTCGAAGCCGAAGATCGACAGGAACGACGCGAGCGCATGGCTGGCCGCGACCGTGAAGTCGTAGAGCGCCGCGAGCACCGGCGAGCCGGGGCCGACCTGCGCGAGCCACGCGAAGCCGAGCGTCGACACCATCTGCAGCGCGCCGAAGACCCACAGCCCGCGGCCGATGCCGATCTTCACGAGCCAGACGCCGCCGATGATGCCGCCGGCGACGCTCGCGACGAGCGCGGTGGTTTTCGCGACGATGCCGATCTCGGTGCGCGTGAAGCCGATGTCGAGGAAGAACGACGTCGACAGCGTGGTGGCCATCGTGTCGCCGATCTTGAACAGGAAGATGAACGCGATGACGAGCAGCGCGCCGGTCCAGCCGTCGCGCTGGATGAATTCGCGGAACGGCAGCACGATCGCGTCGCGCAGGTTGCGCGGCGGTGCGCCGACCACTTCTGGCTCGCGCACGACGAGCGTCATCAGGATGCCCGGCAGCATGAACGCGCCGGTGATCGCGAACACGACGTCCCACGGCATGTGGTCGGACAGGATCAGCGCCAGCGAGCCGGGGATCAGCGCGGCGAGCTTGTACGCGTTCACGTGCACCGCGTTGCCGAGGCCCTGCTCGGTGTCGCGCAGCAGCTCGCGGCGATACGCGTCGATCACGATGTCCGAGCTCGCGCCGAAGAACGCGACGAGCGTCGTGAGCGCGGCAACCGTCCAGATCGAATCGCGCGGCGACACGAAGCCGAGCGCGGCGATCGCGCCCGCGACCAGCACCTGCGTGAGCAGCATCCAGCCGCGCCGGCGGCCCGGCCGCCAGCCGGGCAGGCGCGGGAGGTAGCGGTCCATCAGCGGCGCCCACAGGAACTTCCACGTATACGGGAACTGGATCAGCGCGAACAGGCCGATTTCCTTCAGGTTCACGCCCTCGGAGCGCAGCCATGCCTGCACGAGGTAGACGAGCGTGAACAGGGGCAGGCCCGACGTGAAGCCCAGGAACACGCAGATCAGCATGTGCGTGTTCAGATAGGCTCGCCAGCCGGGGTGATCCTCGTGAGCGGTGAGTGCGGGCGCCTCGTGTGGCGTTTTCGACATGGACTGGAACTGGGTAGCGTTGACTGATTGCGGCGGCAGCGCGCGGCGGGGGGAGCGGCGCGGGCCGGGCCCGGCGTTCGTCAACGGCCCCCCGGCTCAGCTGCGCTTGACGCGGTAGACAGCAAGACTACCACGCCAGTTCGCTCCCCATCGAATCGGCTGGCCTTCGTGCAGCACGACGCGGTCGAGGATCGTGACGCCGACTTCCGGTGCGAGCGCCTCGAAATCCTTGATCGTCAGCACCCGGACGTTCGGCGTGTTGTGCCACTGGTACGGCAGCGATTTCGACACGGGCATCCGGCCGTGCAGCACCGACAGCCGGTGCGACCAGTAGCCGAAGTTCGGGAACGACACGATGCACTCGCGGCCGACGCGCGCCGTCTCGCGCAGGATCGCGGCCGTCTGGTGGATCGTCTGCAGGGTTTGCGACAGGATCGCGATGTCGAAGCTGTGATCCTCGAACAGGCGCAGGCCGTCCTCGAGGTTCTGCTGGATCACGTTGATGCCGTTCTTCGCGCTCGCGAGCACGCCCGCGTCGTTCAGTTCGATCCCGTAGCCGGTGACGTCCAGCTCCTCCATCAGCAGCGCGAGCAGCGAGCCGTCGCCGCAGCCGAGGTCGAGCACGGTCGAGCGCGGCTCGACCCAGCGGGCGATCGTGCGGAAGTCCGCGCGCGCGGACAGGGAATTCAGTGCTTGCTGGTTCATGCCCCCACCTCGATGGCGATTCGTTCGTAATACGCGCGGAGCAGGTTGTGATAACGCGCGTCGTCGAGCAGGAACGCGTCGTGGCCGTGCGGCGCGTCGATCTCCGCGTAGCTGACCGTGCGCTTGTTGTCGAGCAGCGCTTTCACGATCTCGCGCGAACGCGCGGGCGCGAAGCGCCAGTCGGTCGAGAAGCTCGCGATCAGGTATTTCGCCTGCGTGCGCGCGAGCGCGGCCGTCAGGTTGCCGTCGAACGCCTTCGCCGGATCGAAATAGTCGAGCGCGCGCGTGATCAGCAGGTAGGTGTTCGCGTCGAAGTAGTCGGCGAACTTGTCGCCCTGGTAGCGCAGGTACGACTCGACCTCGAACTCGACGTCGAAGCTGAAGTTGTACGCGTCGAGCGCGCCGTCGGCACGGCGCAGCGCACGGCCGAATTTCTCGGCCATGTCGTCGTCGGAGAGATAGGTGATGTGGCCGATCATCCGCGCGACGCGCAGGCCGCGCTTCGGCTTCACGCCGTGCGCGTAGTAGTCGCCGCCGTGGAAGTCGGGATCGGACAGGATCGCCGAGCGCGCGACTTCGTTGAACGCGATGTTCTGCGCGGACAGCTTCGGCGTCGACGCGATGTCGATGCAGTGCGCGACGCGCTCCGGATACATCAGGCTCCACGCGAGCGCCTGCATCCCGCCGAGGCTGCCGCCCATCACGGCGGCGAAGCGCTCGATGCCGAACGCGTCGGCGACGCGCGCCTGCGCGTGCACCCAGTCCTCGACGGTGACGACCGGAAAGCGCGCGCCGTACGGCTTGCCGGACGACGGATCGATGCTCATCGGGCCGGTCGAGCCGAAACACGAGCCGAGGTTGTTCACGCCGATCACGAAGAAGCGGTTGGTGTCGAGCGGCTTGCCGGGGCCGACCATGTTGTCCCACCAGCCGGTGCTGCGCGGGTCGTCCGCGTAGACGCCGGCGACGTGATGCGACGCGTTGAGCGCGTGGCAGACGAGCACCGCGTTCGAGCGCGCGGCGTTGAGTTCACCGTACGTCTCGACGACGAGCTGATAGTTGCCGAGCGCGCTGCCGCTTTGCAAGCGCAGCGGTTCGGCGAAGTGCATGGTCTGTGGAGCGACGATGCCGATCGATTCCATTCGTTCCGCCTTATGACTGGGCAGCTAAATGGTGTCGGCGATGCGCGGAGTCGGAGATGCGCGGCTGACGACCTCTTTAGCCGCATTTGTAGTGAACCGCCGGGACAAAGACAAATCAAGGCCCCGGCCGGTTCGCGCGCCCGCAATCGAGTCAGCAAATCGGCGCGCTTCCGACCTGCCGCCAAGGAGGCGGCAGGTCGGCAAAGTATAGCGGAAATTGCGGAGGGCGGATTCGGGGGCGCTCGGGGAGGCGTCGGATCGGCCCCGCGGACGTGCAGGAGACCGGCCGGCCCTTCCGCATGGAGCAGGAGGCGCCGGCCGTGCGACGTCACCAGCGGTACTTCGCCGCCAACTCGCCCTTGACGACCGCATAGTCGGACAGGTTCGCCTCCAGCCCTAAGCCGGCCGATATCACGAAGCGCTTCGACAATTGCCCCGTCGCGCCGACCCGGAACGCCGCGCGATCCCGCGGCACGCTGAACGAGAACGCGTTGCGGTCGAGCGTCAGCGACCGCGATCCGGGGCCGTGCCACCAGTTCGCCTCGATGAACGGCCGCAGCTCGCGCCCGGACGGCATCGCGGTTACGCCGTGCACGCGCACGCCGAGACGGGTCAGCACGTCGGTCGAGCCTTGCCCGTCGAGGCGGCCGCCCGGTGCATCGTGCGCCGCCGCGCGATAGTCCGACACGACGAGTTGCGCCTCGGGTTCAACGAAGAACCGCGTATCGCCGCGCTCGTAGAAGCGGATCGAATAGCCGGTTTCGACCGATCCCGTCACGGTGCGCGAGCGGTACGAGTCGCCGGCGAGGCTGCCGCCGACGCTGTTCGCGTACGCACCGTACATGAACCACGCATCGACGTAGGGCCCGGACAGGATGTCGCGATTGCCGTACCAGGTGCCGTACAGCCCGACGTTGTAACCCGCGACGCTGCCGCGCGCGGTGGCATTCGCCATGCGCTGTTGGACCGCATTCCATAGCGGGCGGGTCGACCAGCTCGTCTGGCTGCCGTACATACCCATTGCGCCGACCCGGAAGCGGCCGCCGCGGCCGTCGTCGAAACGGAACAGGTCGGCGCCCGCGTGGATCAGGCGGCCGTTGCCCGACACGCTGCGGTTGCCGCCCGACATCGACGTGAACTGGCCTTCGGCGCGCAGCCAGACGGCGCCGTCGAGCGAAGGCGTCGCGCCGGGAGCCTCGCGCAGCGAACGGTCCTCGCGCTGATGCAGCGTATGGATCGCCATTGTCGCGGCCGCATCGGCGTTGGCCAGGTACGCATCGGGTTCGGGCGCGGCAGCGCGCGGCGGGACCGGCGGGACGGTTTCCGGACTGACGGGCGGGTCGGGATCGGTGGGGTCGGGCGCGGGTGCCGGCGGCGCGGGTTTGGCGGCCGAGACGAGGTACCAGTTCTCCTCGTGGCCGCCGGTGCCGCCGCGCTTGAGCATGTAGTCGTAACCGCCCGCCGACAGCGTGCCGAAGCCGTTCCGGTAGCCGTCCGATGCGGCGTCGAGCGCGAATGCCGACGCGTCGGTCGTCCCGCCGTGACGTGTCTCGACGATCGGGATGCCGAGTGTCGTCTGCGCGCCGTTGCCGCCCGTGCGCTTCACGACGATTTCCGTGTTGCCCGACGCATGACCGCCGTCGATCACGAGCCGGTCGGTGGGCGACGCGTCGTCCTGCAGCATCGTATGGATGACGAGCCGGCCATTGCGGGCCGCGTAGTCGCCGTTGACGACGAGTGTGCGCGGCGCGGGCGGTGTGCCGGTGTCCGGCGCGGCGAATGCGATCGTCGAGTCGTTCAATGCGATGGAGCCGGTCGACGAATCGGCGGTGACGGTCCAGCGGCTGCCCGTGTCGAGCGACAGCGTGCGCACCGCGTCCGTTGCGCCGGTCCAGACGGACGCGCCGGACAGCGCGACATCGGTCACGGCGGATGTCGGGCTGCCGTCGTCGGTCGGCTGGTTCACGATGTCGCCCGTCGCTTGCGCGCCGGTGTCGAGCGTCAGGCGCACGGGCGCGCCTGATTGGGCACGGACCGACAGCAGCGTGCCGGTGCCGCTGGCGGCGCGGGTGCCGTTGTGCAGCGTGATGTCGGCGTCGGACGCGTCGATGGCCGCATGCCGTTCGCTGAAGAGCGAACCGCCGTCCGCCGTCAGCCTGCCGCCGTGGACGCTTGCGGCAGGCGCGGCGTCGCCGGTCGCGCGGGCGTCGGTGCGCAGCAGGTCGATGCTGCCGCCGGCGCTTGCATAGAGCGCTGCGGCCTCGTTGCCGCGCGTCTCGACGGTTGCGTCGGCGAGCGACACAACCGACCCCGCGCCGGCGGACATCGCACCGCGGGCGCGCTCGCCGGTCGTGACGATGCCGCTGCGTGTCATCGTGACCCGGCCGCCGAGCCGGGCCAGTACGCCGATCGAACGGGCGCCGGTGGTGGCCACCTGCGTATCGATCGCGTCGATGGTCGGTGTGGCGGTATATTCCTTCGACGCATACAGCCCGTGTGCGCTGCGGCCGTGCGTGACGACTTGTGTGCGCGCGAGTTCGACGCGCCCTTCGCGGGTGTCCACGCCGAGAGCGTAATCACCGCTGGTTTCGAGGTGGCTGTCGGCGAACGAGACAGCCGATGCACCGGGCAGGTACAGCGCCGACGCGTAGTCGCCGTCCGTCCGGATATCCGAGCGATTCAACGTCGCACGGACGCCCTCGTAGCTGATGGCCATGCCATAGGCAAACAGGCCGCTGGTGCGAATCAGCGTGTCGGCGATGTCGATGACGCCGCCTGGAACGTAGTTCACCGAAATGCCATACGCTTCCTTGCCGCGCGTGACGATGACGCTGTCGGCGATGCGGAGCCGGCCGCCGGCGCTGTCGACGGACGCGCCGTGCGCATAGTCGCCGTCGGTATCGATCGAGATGCGTTCTGCGGTCGCGCTGCCGCCGTACCGGAGGTCGATGCCGGCACTGGAGTCGCCACGGGTGCGGATTTCCGTATCGCTCAGCCTGACGCTCGAGCCGGTGCCTAGCGCAGTCGCGCCCGCCGCGAGATTGGCGGTGGTGAACACGCGCGTCTTGCCGGTCGTCACCAGCGTGCCGCCATTGACGGCGGAAAGCACGGCCTCGCCCAATCGCGTCGTCGAATATTCGCCCGGCGCGATTTCAAGCACGACACCGTCCGCGTGTTGCGGCCCGCCGTTGGTCACTTGCGCGGCCGACGGCCATGGCACTACCGCCCCCGCAAGCAATGCCGAATGGGCGAAGCGTCGGGCTACCCTCATCCGGGAATGTCGAAATCTGCGATTCACCATCTCACCTGAATTTGTCTATAACGAGACAAATTTAACTCGTGAGGCGGCGATATGAAATTGGACAAGTTCGAATTCGCGTGCGGCATTCGCCGCCGGCAGAAGCAGGCGGGAAGGTGCGAGCCGACGCGGCGGAGCGGCCGCACCGTCCGTCGTCGAATGCGCGAAACCGGTGTGCGTTGCCGGGCAGGGGCCGGCGCGGCGCTACTGCAGGATCAGCCGCAAATGCGCGTCGGCCTGCTCGCCGGGCGGCTTCTGGAACCCGCCCTTCGCAAAGCGGTGCCACCTGCCGATCACGTAGCTGACGAGCAGGCTCGCCCGCGCGGCCGGATCGTAGTCGGCCGGCAGTGCGAACGGTGCCGTGCCGTCCGGCGGTGCATTCGCCTCCGTGCGCGCGACCCGCAGGCACTGCTTGACGGTTGCCTCGATGCGATCGAGGAGTTGGTTCACGCGCTCGGTCAACCGCTCGTCCTCACCGACCAGTGCCTCGCCGGTCAGCACGCGCGTCATCCCCGGATTCTTCGCTGCGAAATTGAGCATCGTCAGTGCGATCGTGCGGGCCTGCAGCACGCCGTTCGGCTCCTTCGCGACGATCTGGTTGACGAGGCCGAACAGCGACTGCTCGATGAACTCGATCAGCCCTTCGTACATCTTCGCCTTGCTCGGGAAATGGCGGTACAGCGCCGCTTCCGACACGTCGAGCCGGGCCGCGAGCGCGGCCGTCGTGATCTTCTCGCGCTTCGGCGCCTCGAGCATCGTCGCGAGCGTCTGCAGGATGTGCACGCGGCGCTCGCCCGGCTTCGGGCGCGTACGGGTGCGGGCGGGTGATGCCTGATCGTCCGTTACGGCTTGGTCCTGCGGGTGAGTCGGCTGCATTTCTGTCGCCCCGATCGAGTGCCCAGTCGAAGCGATTTTAACGAACGAATCCGCTGGTCGACATAGTGCGGGCGGCCGGTACCCGGCAGGTGGCCGGGAAGATGGCCGGTAATCCAGACTGTGCCGATGCCGAGACGCTTGTAGCGCTTCAGGTGGCCGCGCGTGTCCTCGACGAGGATCGCGTCGGACAGGCGCGCATGCACGGCGCGCAGCGTTCGGCGCAGCATCATGTGGTCAGGCTTCGCGCGCCACGTGCGGCGGTCGCGCATGTGCTCGATCGCGATCACGCGTTCGAACAGCCGCTCGATGCGCAACTCGCGCAGCACCGCGCGCGCATAGTTCTCCGGCGCGTTGGTCAGCACGAACTTGCGGCCCGGCAGCGCGGCGATGATGTGCGCGAGGCCGCGCTCGGCGCGCACCATAGCGGGGAGATCGGAAAATGTGTGAACCGCGCGCAGGAAGTCGTGCGGATCGATCGGGTGATGGCGCGTGAGACCGAGGAGCGCGGCGCCGTAGCGCTGCGTGTAGCCGGTGCGCAAGCGGTCGGCTTCGGCGCGCTCGACGTTGAGCGCATCGATGATGTATTGCGTCATCGCACGGTTGATCTCGGGAAAGATCGCGTGCGATGCGTGGTGCAGCGTGTTGTCGAGATCGAACAGCCAGACGGGCGCGCCGGCACGCGGCCGGCTGCGCGAGATGCGCCGGCGCCGCAGCGACGCCGGCAGGTCGGGGCTGGAGGGTTTGCGGCGCGCGCTCAATGCGAGCGGATCATCGTGCCGAACGGCTGCTCGGTCAGGATTTCCAGCAGCACCGAATGTTCGATCCGGCCGTCGACGATGTGCACCGACTTCACGCCGCTCTTCGCCGCGTCGAGCGCCGACGAGATCTTCGGCAGCATGCCGCCCGAGATCGTGCCGTCCTCGAACAGCGCGTCGATCTCGCGCGCGGACAGGTCGGTCAGCAGGTTGCCGTCCTTGTCCATCACGCCGGGGATGTTGGTCATCATCAGCAGCTTCTCGGCGTTCAGCACCGTGGCGAGCTTGCCCGCGACCAGATCGGCATTGATGTTGTACGAGAGGCCGTCCTCGCCGAAGCCGATCGGCGAGATCACCGGGATGAACGCGTCGTCCTGCAGCGCCTTCACGACCGCCGGGTTGATCGCCTCGACTTCGCCGACCTGGCCGATGTCGATGTACTGGCCCGGGTTGTCGCGGTCCGGCATCAGCAGCTTGCGTGCGTGGATCAGGCCGCCGTCCTTGCCCGTCAGGCCCACCGCGTGGCCGCCGAAGTGGTTGATCAGCATCACGATGTCCTGCTGCACTTCGCCGCCCAGCACCCATTCGACGACTTCCATCGTCTCTTCGTCGGTGACGCGCATGCCCTGGATGAAGGTGCCGGCCTTGCCGATCTTCTTCAGCGCGTGATCGATCTGCGGACCGCCGCCGTGGACGATCACCGGGTTGATGCCGACCAGTTTCAGCAGGATCACGTCGCGCGCGAAGCCTTGCTTGAGCCGCTCTTCCGTCATCGCGTTGCCGCCGTATTTGATGACCACGGTTTTCCCGTGGTAACGGCGGATATACGGCAGCGCCTCGGCGAGGATTTCTGCTTTCAGCGTGGGGGCGATCTGCGAGAGGTCGATGGGCTCGGACATGGCGGCGGCTCTGGCTGGGAACGGTTGAAACACGGCGAATTGTACAGGAGTGGCGCAGCGCAGCATCGGGTTTTTGGACGGGCCGGAACACGTGCGGCGCGGCTCGGGTACAGCGCGCGGCGGCCCGCCGGCTATGGCGCGGCGCGATGCGGGCGGCCATTCGGGCGGCGGTGTGCGCAACGGTGCGCGGGTAGCGGCGCCGAGGTGGCTCGCGAGCGTTTACGACGGTCGTCGGCCGGATGGACGGCGTGCAAAATCCGTTCGCCGCGCTATGCTTGTCGCGTAGGGCGGTTTCACGCCCGCTTCCGCGTTTCCGCCATGACCGATCCCGCCGCCGACGCCCGTTCCGCCCCGCGCCGCGCGCGTTGCCCGCACTGCGGGCGCAGCTTCGACTGCGGCGCCCGCTCGCAACCGTTCGAATGCTGGTGCGCGTCGATGCCGGTCTTGCCCGGCAGTACGCCGCCGGCTGCCGGCGCGCGCTGCCGGTGCCCCGAATGCCTGGCCGACGAGATCGCGCAGCGGATGGCCGGCGCGGCCGGCTGACGGCACCGGCCGAGCACGCAGCGCATCCCGTTCACCGCGTTCCGATCCGGCCCCGCTAGAGGCGCTGCCCGCTAAACGGGTAAACTGCCCGGATGCAACGAATCACCACCACCGGGCGCGTCAACCTCAGTCACCTGTTCTGGCTCCGCAATCTCGCGATCATCGGCCAACTCGTGACGATCGGCGTCGTGCAGACCTATTTCGGCGTGCATCTGCCGTTGCCGGCGATGCTGATGGTCATCGCGCTCGAAATCGTTTTCAACGCACTGACCTGGGTGCGCGTGCTGCGCGCGCGGCCCGAGACCAATTTCGAGCTGCTCGGCCAGCTGTGGGTCGACCTCGGCGCGTTGTCCGCGCTGCTGTTCCTGTCGGGCGGCACGACCAACCCGTTCGTGTCGCTGTACCTGCCTTCGCTCGCGATCGCGGCGGCCGTGCTGCCGTGGCACCTGATGATCTGGCTCGCGGCGTTCGCGGTCGCGTGCTACGCGGCGCTCGGCTTCGACTCGGTGCCGCTCAACATGGATAACCCGGCCAACCTGTTCGACTACTACCGTACCGGGATGTGGGCGAACTTCATGGTCAGCGTCGGGCTGATCGCGTGGTTCGTCGCGCGCATGTCGAACGCGCTGCGCCAGCGCGACGCGGCGCTCGGCGAAGCGCAGGCGCACCTGCTGCGCGACGAGCGGGCGGTCGCGCTCGGCGTGCAGGCCGCCACCGTCGCGCACGAGATGGGCACGCCGCTGTCGACGATCGCGATGCTTGCCGAGGAACTGCGCGACGCGGCGCGCGCCGATCCGGGGCTGGCCCGCTACGAAGCCGACCTGAAGGTGCTCGAGGAGCAGATGACGCTCTGCACGTCGGCGCTCGCGCGCCTGCGCAGCCGCGCGAGCGCACCCGCGAGCCGCCAGCCGGTGGACGACTGGCTCGACACGTTCGTCGAGCACTGGCGCCTGCGGCATCCGCACGTGCAGTTCGAACTGCTCGGTGCGCGCCCGGCGGGCGTCGCGCTCGACGACACGGTCGCGGCCGGCCAGATCCTGACGATCCTGCTCGACAACGCCGCGCGCGCGAGCCCGCAGCGCGTGACGCTGGCCGCGAAGGTCGCGCACGCCGGCGCGGCCGACGAGATCGAATTCGAGGTGTGCGACGACGGGCCCGGCATTCCGGCCGCGCTGCGCGAGTCGCTCGGCGCGATGCCGGTCGACAGCACGCAGGGCGGGCACGGGGTCGGCCTGTATCTCGCGTTCAGCGCGGCCGCGCGGCTCGGCGGCGAGATCGAACTGTCCGATGTCGTGCCGCGCGCGGCGGGCGGCAACGGGCGGGCCGGCGGGGCGGCGAATGGTCACGCCGCGACCGGCTCGGGACAGCGTGCGGGCCAGCGCGCGTCCGAACGGACAACCGGCACGCCGGACAGCCGCACGGCCGGCACATCCGCCGCACGCGGCACGCGGGCCGTGCTGCGCCTGCCGGCGGTGCGCGTCGCGGCGCCGGCCGCCTCAACCAACACGTAGACGGAGAAACCACATGAGCGAGAACAATTTCCTGGTGATCGACGACAACGAGGTGTTCGCGGGCACGCTCGCGCGCGGCCTCGAGCGCCGCGGTTACGCGGTCCAGCAGGCGCACGACAAGGAGGCGGCGCTGCGGCTTGCCGCGGGCGGCAAGTTCCAGTTCATCACCGTCGACCTGCATCTCGGCGAGGATTCGGGCCTGAGC
Source organism: Burkholderia sp. 572 (assembly GCF_040545135.1). NCBI lineage: Bacteria > Pseudomonadati > Pseudomonadota > Betaproteobacteria > Burkholderiales > Burkholderiaceae > Burkholderia > Burkholderia sp. 572. The sequence goes on from NZ_JBEPLH010000018.1 coordinate 82,952, forward strand.
CTGATCGCGCCGCTGTGCGACCTGCAGCCCGATGCGCGAATCCTGGTGCTGACCGGCTACGCGAGCATCGCGACCGCCGTGCAGGCGGTGAAGGAAGGCGCCGACAACTATCTCGCGAAACCCGCGAACGTCGAGTCGATCCTGGCCGCGCTGCAGACCAACGCAACCGAAGTGCAGGCCGACGAAGCGCTCGAGAATCCGGTCGTGCTGTCGGTCGACCGGCTCGAATGGGAGCACATCCAGCGCGTGCTGGCCGAGAACAACAACAACATCTCGGCGACGGCGCGCGCGCTGAACATGCACCGCCGCACGCTGCAGCGCAAGCTCGCGAAGAAGCCGGTGCGGCAGTAAGCGGGTACTTGCGCCCGGCGCGTCAGCCGGGTGCGCCCGGGACTCGCGACAGGCAGGCGACGATCTCGCGTTTCAGCAGGAGCGTGAGCAGCGCCGAGTCGAAGACGTTGGCGAGCAGCGGCGCGCATCCGCCGACGACGATGGCGCTGGCCAGCGGCCACGGCGTTGCCGATACGCCACGCGCGACGAACTGGATGCCGATGCTGATCGCCACGCTGGCGAATGCGATGCCCGCCAGCGTGCCCAGCCACGCGAGTACAAACGCGACGTTGTAGCGCCGCAGCGAATCCCGCCTGATCCGGCGCAGGAGCGACAGGATGTCGGCGCGCGTGAGCGCGAGCAAGGCCGGCACGATTCGGCCGGCGACGGACGGGTAGATGGTCATTCGAAGGCGGTGACGAATGCGTCGGTACTTGGCCGGAGGAGTCCAGATTATAGGGACGCACCAGCGCGCTTGCCATCAGCCGCATTCCAGGGGCAGGCACGGGCGCCGCATCGCCTGACCATGAAAAAACGGGCGACCCCGCAAGGGGCCACCCGTTTTTCGTCGGACGCCGCGCGCGTTACAGCACGTAGCGCGACAGGTCTTCGTCCTGCGACACTTCGCCCAGCGCGCGGTCGACATACTTCGCGTCGATCGTCACGCGCTCGCCGGCATGGTTGCCGGCCGAGAACGACACTTCCTCAAGCAGTTTCTCGATCACCGTGTACAGCCGGCGCGCACCGATGTTCTCGGTCTTCTCGTTGACCGCATACGCGATCTCCGCGAGGCGGCGGATGCCGTCCCGGGCAAATTCGAGCTGCACGTCCTCGGTCGCGAGCAGCGCCTGGTACTGCTTGACGAGGCTCGCGTCGGTCGCATCGAGGATCGCCTCGAAGTCTTCCACCGACAGCGAGTCGAGCTCGACGCGGATCGGGAAGCGGCCCTGCAGTTCGGGAATCAGGTCGCTCGGTTTCGCGAGGTGGAACGCGCCGCTCGCGATGAACAGGATGTGATCGGTCTTCACCATCCCGTACTTCGTGTTGACCGTCGTGCCCTCGACGAGCGGCAGCAGGTCGCGCTGCACGCCCTGGCGCGACACTTCGCCGCCGCTGCCTTCGTTGTTGCGCGACGTGATCTTGTCGATCTCGTCGAGGAACACGATGCCGTTCTGCTCGACGTTCTGCACGGCCTTCGTCTTCACTTCCTCGTCGTTCAGCATCTTCGCCGCTTCCTCGTCGGTCAGCAGCTTCAGCGCTTCCTTGATCTTCACCTTGCGACGCTGCTTCTTGCCGCTGCCGAGGTTCGAGAACATCGAGCGGATCTGCTCGGTCATCTCTTCCATCCCCGGCGGCGCCATGATGTCCATGCCGGCCGACGGCTGCTCGAGGTCGAGCTCGACTTCCTTGTCGTCGAGCTGGCCTTCGCGCAGGCGCTTGCGGAAGGTCTGGCGCGTCGCGTTGTTGTCGTCGTTCGCGTGGTCGGCATTGCCGCCGAAGCCCACCGCGCGCGGCTGCGGCAGCAGGATGTCGAGGATGCGGTCTTCCGCCTGGTCGGTGGCCTTGCTGCGCACCTTGCGCATCTCGGATTCGCGCGTCTGCTTGACCGAGATCTCGATCAGGTCGCGCACGATGCTGTCGACGTCGCGGCCGACGTAGCCGACCTCGGTGAACTTGGTCGCTTCGATCTTGATGAACGGCGCGTCGGCGAGCTTCGCGAGGCGGCGTGCGATTTCGGTCTTGCCGACGCCCGTCGGCCCGATCATCAGGATGTTCTTCGGCGTGATTTCCTGGCGCAGCGGGTCGGCGACCTGCTGACGGCGCCAGCGGTTGCGCAGCGCGACCGCGACGGCCTTCTTCGCCTTGGCCTGGCCGATGATGTGCTTGTCGAGTTCCGAGACGATCTCGGCAGGGGTCATGGTGCTCATGGTGCGGTCCTTACTCGATCGTTTCGATGATGCGGTTGTGGTTCGTGTAGATGCACATGTCGCCGGCAATCTTCAGCGACTTCTCGACGATCTCGCGCGGGGACAGCTCGGTGTTCTCCGCGAGCGCGCGGGCCGCGGCCTGCGCATACGCACCGCCCGAGCCGATCGCGCAGATGCCCTCTTCCGGGTCGAGCACGTCGCCGTTGCCGGTGATCACGAGCGTGGTGGTGGCATCGGCCGTGATCAGCATCGCCTCGAGGCGGCGCAGCATCCGGTCGGTGCGCCAGTCCTTCGCGAGCTCGACGGCCGCGCGGGTCAGGTTGCCCTGGTGTTTCTCGAGCTTCGCCTCGAAGCGGTCGAGCAGCGAGAACGCATCGGCGGTGCCGCCCGCGAATCCGACCAGCACCTGGTTGTTGTAGATCCGCCGCACTTTCCGCGCGCCACCCTTCATGACGATGTTGCCGAGGGTTACCTGGCCGTCGCCGCCGAGCGCGACCTTGTCGCCGCGCCGGACCGAAACGATGGTCGTGCCGTGAAATTGCTCCATCTGCGTTCCTTGAGAAAAACGGGGAAGAGTCGGGCGGCGCGAGGCGCCGCCGCGTAACTCGCAGTGCGCCGGGAAGCGGCCCGGCGCGCGTCCGTTTCATTTTAGGGCGGGCGCGGGGATATCAAGAGGCGGGAGGCAAATCGGAAAACCGGCCAACCGCGAGCCGGTGCCGGAAAAACAAAAAGCGCGCGGCAGGCCGCGCGCTTTCGGGAAGCAGCGTGTCTGAGCGGAACGCCGCTCGATCAGTCGCCGAACAGCTTCTGGCGCAACTCGCGGCGCTCCTGCGCCTCGAGCGACAGCGTGGCGGTCGGACGGGCGAGCAGCCGCGGAATGCCGATCGGCTCGCCGGTTTCCTCGCACCAGCCGTAATCGCCGGAATCGATGCGGGCGAGCGACTGCTGAACCTTCTTGAGGAGCTTGCGTTCGCGATCGCGCGTGCGCAGCTCGAGCGCGTGCTCTTCCTCGATCGTCGCGCGATCGGCGGGATCGGGGACGATCACCGTCTCGCGCAGGTTCTCGGTCGTCTGGCCTGCATTCTTGAGGATGTCCGCCTGCAACTGTTCGAGCCGATTTTTGAAGAAGGCGAGCTGATCCTCATTCATGTAATCCTTGTCGCTCATCTTCAGGATTTCGGCTTCGGTCAAGAGTTTCTTCGTCATCTGCTTGCTTCTTCAATGTGCGGCAAATCGAGAGATATTGCCTGCACTTTGGGATTACCCGCAACCGCGCTTGCAATCATTTGCGATTTGCCGCCGCGGGGCCGAAAGCCTCTGGAAAACCGGTTCTCAAATACCAGGATAGGCCTGGCGCGGAGTTGCGCGCGCTGCGAACCGGTGTGCTGCGCGGCACATCGCATCGGCCGCGGCCGGGAGGCGGATTGGCGATCCGGCGCGGTTGCGATGCCCGGAAAACTGGTTCAGCAAGAACCGGGCCTGTTTGTTGCCGTACTCCAGCGGGCACGTATTGTAACTGAATCGCAAGCGGGCGCCGTATCGGGTCGATCCCCGTCGGCTGCGCCAATATCTAGAAAATATAACGCGCAAATCGCGAAAAAGCGATGACGGCGAAACCCTGCCCGAAACGGGCGCCCCGCGGCCGCCGCAGCCGCCCGCGGGGCGGCCGCGCGGCGGCGTGTGCGGCGGTTGCCCGCGCGCGTCAGGCGAGACAGGCGTCGAGGCCGTCGGTGATCAGGTCCTGCGGCAGATCGACGCCGATGAACACCATCTTGTTCGTCTTCTTCTCGATCGGCAGCCACTTCGCGGCGAGGTCGCTGCCCATCATCTGATGCACGCCCTGGAACACGACCTTGCGGTCGACGCCCTTCATGTACAGCACGCCCTTGTAGCGCAGCATCCGCTCGCCGTAGATCTGCAGGATGCCGCCGAGGAAGTCTTCCAGCTTGTTCGGGTCGAACGGGCGGTCGTTGCGATACACGAACGACTTGATCTTGTCGTCGTGGTGCGCGTGGTGGTGATGGTGGTGGCCGTGGTCGTGATCGTGCGCGCATTGACCGTGATCGTGGTCGCAATTGGCGTGATCGTGATCATGGTCGTGATCGTGGTGATGATGCGCGTGATCGTCCTCGGCGAGGAAGTCGGGGTCGATCTCGAGCTTCGCGTTCAGGTTGAAGCCGCGCAGGTCGAAGATTTCCTTGATGTCGGCTTCGCCGAAGTTCACGACCTTGATCGCGGCCTTCGGGTTCATGTGCATCAGGCGGTGCTTCAGGCCGGCCACGGTCTGGTCGTCGACCAGGTCCGACTTCGTGATGAACAGCCGGTCGGCGAAGCCGACCTGGCGCTGCACGACTTCGTGCTCGTCGAGCTGCGCGTTCGCGTGCTTCGCGTCGACCAGCGTGATGACCGCGTCGAGCAGGAAATCGTCGGCGATTTCGCTGTCGATGAAGAAGGTCTGCGCGACGGGGCCCGGGTTCGCAAGGCCGGTGGTTTCGATCACGATGCGGTCGAAGTCGAGCTTGCCTTCGCGCTTCTTCGCGGCCAGGTCGCCGAGCGCGCGTGCGAGGTCGCCGCGGATCGTGCAGCAGATGCAGCCGTTGCTCATCTGGATGATCTGCTCGTTCGAATCCTGCACGAGGATTTCGTTGTCGATGTTCTCTTCGCCGAACTCGTTCTCGATCACGGCGATCTTCATGCCGTGCTGTTCGTTCAGGATGCGCTTGAGCAGCGTCGTCTTGCCGCTGCCGAGGAAGCCGGTGAGGATGGTGACGGGAGTGGCCATGTCAATCGCCTGTGGTTCGTGAATCGGGGTCAAAACCAGGATGTGCGTTGCGCCCGCTCGCGCTGGCAGCCGGGGCGCACAACCATCCATTGAAACATACCTGTCAAGCCCCCGCCCGTCGTCCGAACGACAGGCGGGAATGCGAATCCGCCGGGCGCGAGGCCGCGGCCGGCGGAAGGTTACGCGCGTAGATCGGGGCGATCAGACGATTTGCAACAGCAGGCCCTTCAGATATTCGCCTTCCGGGAATGCCGCGAGCAGCGGGTGATCGACGCCCGCGCCGAGCCGCTTCAGGATGCGCGCGTCGACCTTCGCGTCGGCAGCCGCGCCCGCGACGATCTTCTGGAACAGGTCCATGTCGATCGCACCCGAGCACGAGTACGTGAACAGCAGGCCGCCCGGACGCAGCAGCTTGAAGCCGCTCAGGTTGATGTCCTTGTACGCGCGCGCCGCGCGATCGACGCTGTCGCGGGTCGGCGCGAACTTCGGCGGATCGAGCACGATCAGGTCGAAACGCTCGCCTTCGTCGACGAGGCGGCGCAGCGTCTTGAACGCGTCGGCGTCGAGCCAGGTCGCGCGTTCGGCGTCGAAACCGTTGGCGACGACGTTCTGCTGCGCGAGCGCGAGCGCATCGCCCGACGAGTCGATCGACACGACACGCTTCGCGCCGCCCTTGAGCGCCGCGAGCGAGAAGCCGCCGGTGTAGCAGAAGCAGTTCAGCACGTCGCGGTCAGCCGCGTACTGCGCAACCAGCGCGCGGTTGTCGCGCTGGTCGACGTAGAAGCCCGTCTTGTGGCCGTTCGGCACGTCGACGTGATAGCGCACGCCGTTTTCGTTCGAGATCAGCGTCGCGGGTGGCGCGTCGCCGGCCAGCACGCCGGTCGTCTGCTCGAGCCCTTCCTTGTCGCGGATCGACACGTCCGAGCGCTCGTACACGTTCGGGCAGCCGGTCGCGCCGACGAGCGCCTTCACGATCGCGTCCTTCCATGCTTCGACGCCCGCGGCCATGAACTGGCAGACGAGCTGGCCGCGCGGCGCCGCGCCGGCTTCGGCAGTGTCCGCGACGTAATAGTCGACGATCAGCCCCGGCAGCCCGTCGGCTTCGCCGAACACGAGCCGCACCGCGCCCGTGCCCGACACCATCGTCGTGCGGTGCGCAACGGCGCGCTGCACGCGGCGCTTGAAGAACGCGTGGTCGATCGGCTCGTTCTCGTCGAAGCTCCACACGCGCACGCGGATCTGCGACTGCGGGCTGTACGCGCCGCGCGCGAGGAAGCGGCCGTCGTGCGCGCGCACGATCACGGTCGCGCCGGGCGCGGGCTTGCCGTCGACGCGGTCGATCGCATTGGCGTAGATCCACGGATGGCGGCGCAGCAGCGATTTGTCCTTGGATGGCTTGAGGGTGACGGTTTGCATGATGAGATCGAAATGGGCCGTGCGCGAAGCCGACCGTGGCCGGTCGCCGCGCGCGGCGGGTAACACGGGACGCGCGTCAGTCGCGCTTCTTCGCGCGCGGATGCGCGCTGTCGTAAATCTTCGCGAGATGCTGGAAGTCGAGCGACGTATAGACCTGCGTCGCGGACACGCTCGCGTGGCCGAGCAGTTCCTGCACCGCGCGCAGGTCGCCGCTCGACTGCAGCACGTGCGTCGCGAACGAGTGGCGCAGCACGTGCGGATGGACGTTGGCGGGGATGCCCGCGGCGAGCGCCGCGCGCTTCACGCGCTCGCGCACGACGCCCGGCGACATCCGGTTGCCGCGCACGGACACGAACAGCGGATGCGGATCGTGCTTCACGAATTCGCCGCGCACCGCGAGCCATGCGTTCAGCGCATCGATTGCCTTGCGGCCGACCGGCACCTTGCGCTCCTTGTTGCCCTTGCCGCGCACGGTGACTTCGGCTTCGGCGAGATCGAGCCAGCCGGCCGAGCGGTAGCCGTCGGCCTGCGTGTACATGACGTCGAGCCCGATCAGCTCCGCGAGGCGCAGCCCCGACGAGTAGAACAGCTCGAGGATCGCGTGATCGCGGATGCTTTCGGTCGTGCCGGCGAGCGGTGCGTCCATCAGGGCCGATGCGTCGTCGACCGACAGCGCCTTCGGCAAGGTCTTCGGGCGTTTCGGCGCGCGCACCGCGGCGACCGGGTTCGCGGGCATGTCGATGCGCTGCGCGAGCCAGCGGTAGAACGCGCGCCACGCGGACAGCCGGTGCGCGATCGACCGTGCGGACAGCCCGCCCGCATGCGCGCGCGCGACCGCGCCGCGCATGTCGGCGGCCGTCAGCACTTCGAGCGGCCGGCCGGCCGCAAGCTTCTTCAGTTCGTCGAGTTCGTGCGTGTAGGCGCGCAGCGTGTGCTCCGACAGCTGCCTGACGTGCTTCAGGTTCGACAGGTAGGCGGCGACCGGATCGTCTGTCATCGCGTGCGGCAGGCTCAGTGCGGCAGCAGGCGCGTGAGCGCGGCGCTCGCGAGCGTTGCGATCTGCGCGAGGAAGTCGGTGGCCATCCCGTCGTGGAAGCGGCGCGGGTCGGGCGAACCCAGTACGAGCAGGCCGAACGCGGGCGCATCGGTGCCGGCGAGCGGCGCGCGCAGCGCGAGCAGTGCGACCGAAGCGGCCGAGCCGTCGCCGGCCGGCGGCGCGGCGTCCGCGCCTTCCGCCGCATTCGCGGCCGGGGCGGCGACCGCGGGCGCGAGCCACTGCGCGGCCTCGAAGCCCGTGTTCGCACCGCAGTACGGCGTCGACAGGCCGTTCGTGAACAGGCGCACTTCCTCGCCGACCTGGCGCGCGAAGTCGGCCTGCGAATAGGTGTCGGCGACGTCCCACACGCGCAGTGCCGTCTGCGGCACGTCGAATACGTCGGCGATGCCGTCGGCGATCGTGCGCGGCAGCGCGTACGGATCGCGTTCCGCGATCACGCGGGCGGTCCAGCGGCTGAACTTCGCGGACAGGCTGTCGTTCTCGTGGCCGTAGCGCACGAGTTCGGCGAGCCGGCGCTCGAGATGCTTGTTCTTGTCGCGCAACATCTCCATCTGCCGCTCCTGCAGCGAGATCGCGGCCTTGCCGTGCGGGTTCGCGAGGCGGATCGTCGCGAGCAGTTCGGCGTGCTGCGCGAAGAATTCGGGATTGGCGAGCAGGTAGTCGGCGACTTCGCGATCGTTCATGTGGCTGGAGCGTTCAGTTATCAAGGACGTTGCAGGGTCAGGCAGGCAGGTCGATCTCGCCTTCGAACACGGTCGTGGCGGGCCCGGCCATCATCAGCGCGGCAGCTTCGTCGCGTGCGCCGTCCCAGCTGATCGTCAGCGTGCCGCCGTGCGTGTGCACGGTCACGGGCGAATCGAGCAGGCCGCGCCGGATGCCGGCCGCGACCGCCGCGCACGCGCCGGTGCCGCACGCGAGCGTCTCGCCCGCCGCGCGTTCGTACACGCGCAGCCGCACTTCGCTGCGCGACACGATCTGCATGAAGCCGGCGTTCACGCGCTCCGGGAAGCGCGCGTGGTGCTCGATCAGCGGGCCTTCCTCGAGCACCGGATACGCTTCGGCGTCGTCGACGATCTGCACCGCGTGCGGGTTGCCCATCGACACCGTCGAGATCCAGCGCGTCGCGCCGCCGACGTCGAGCGGCCACAACGTGTCGCGGCCCTCGGTGCGGCCGTCGAGGCCTGCCGCATCGAACGGCACCTGCGCCGGCGCGAACACGGGCGCACCCATGTCGACGACGACTTCGCCGTTGTCCTGCATCGTCAGCGTGATCAGGCCCTTCATGACCTGCACGCGCACGCTGCGCTTGTCGGTCAGGCCGCGGTCGCTGACGAACTTCACGAAGCAGCGCGCGCCGTTGCCGCAGTGTTCGACCTCGCCGCCGTCGCAATTGAAGATCCGGTACTTGAAATCGACGCCGTCGACGGTCGGTTTTTCGACGAGCAGCAACTGATCGGCGCCGATGCCGAAGTGGCGGTTGGCGAGCGCGCGCACCTGCGCTTCGGTGAGCGGCGGCAATGCGCGCGAATAGCCGTCGAGCACGACGAAGTCGTTGCCCGCGCCGTGCATCTTGGTGAACGAGAGTTTCACTGGGTCCGGATTTCCATGGCGAACAAGGCGGTCAGCACGGCTCGCGCGACGCCGCGCCATGCCGGGCGGCCTCGTTCGTCGTGCTGATCTCAACCGCAAATGATACATGCAGCCGACAGGGGCGTCCTGCGCGGGCGTTCCGGGCGTTTTCGTACTCGTTCAATTGATGAGGCCACCCGGAGATTCGTATTGTTTCGCCATACGCCCTGTCAACCTCCAGCGAGCTCATTCAAGCCATGAACCGCATCATCAATCCGCCCCATTCGGGCGAAACGCTGCGCGACGACGTGCTGCCGGCGCTTGGCCTGACCGTCACCGAGGCCGCGTCGCAGCTGGGCGTGACGCGTGCCGCACTGTCGCGAATCCTGCACGGCCATGCCGGCATCTCGCCGGAAATGGCGCTGCGCCTCGAAGCGTGGCTCGGCGAGGAAAACGGGGGGCGGGCCGATCCGTGGCTCGCGCAGCAGTCGGCCCACGATCTGTGGCGGGCGCGCGCGAAGGGCGCGCCGAAGGTGGCGAGGGCGCAGGCGCGTACATGACGGCCCGCCTGCGAACGTCTTCCGGCAGGGTTAGTACAGGCTCGGCTCGCCGGCCGGGCGCGTCTTGAAGCGCTTGTGGACCCAATAGTATTGCTCGGGCATCAGCGGGATCTGTTCCTCGAGGAATTCGTTCATCCGCCGCGCGTCGAGATCGTCGTCGCCCGTCGGGTACTGATCCCACGGCTTGAATACCTTCAGGCGATAACCCTTGTAGTTCGGCAGCACTTCGCCGATGAACGGCACGACCTGCGCGCGGCCCGTCTTCGCGAGCCGGCCGACCGCCGTCAGCGTGCACGCGGGCACGCCGAAAAACGGGACGAACGTCGAATTGCGAAGCCCGTAATCCATGTCGGCGCCGAGCATCACCGGCTTGCGGTCGCGCAGCCAGCGCAGCACGACGCGCGCGCTGTCCGCACGGCCGACCATCTCGGCGTCGAAACGCCCGCGCGCTTTCTTCGCCTCTTCCTCGAGCACGGCGTTCGAGAACGGCTGGTAGAGCGACCCGCAGCGGCGGTGGAGCGAACGGTTCAGCCAGATCGAGCCGGCTTCGATGCCGACGAAATGCAGGCCGAGGAACAGCGTCGGCGGCAGGTCCGGATCGTCGAGGTCGACCGCGCTGTCGACCTGGATCAGCTTCGCGAGCTTTTTCTCCGAGCCGAACCACTGCACGCTGCGCTCGACGTAGCTGCGGATCGCATGGCGGAAATGCTGGCCTGCCACTTCCTCGCGGCGTGCGTCGCTCCAATCCGGGAAGCAGAGTTTCAGATTGGTGTGTACGATGCGTTTTCGCCGGCTGGGGATCTTGTAGAGCAGCCAGCCGAGACCATCGCCGAACCGTGCGGTCAGGCCGTACGGCAACAGGGCGAGCAGTTTCAGCAAGCCAATGGCGAGGTGCGTGCCTAGACGACCTAGCATGCGAAACCTCCGTGGAACCGGCTGGCCGGCGCGTTGCGAACAGGTAGGTGAGACAGCGGAAGATGCAGCACGGGCGGCGCTCTGTGACAATTCAGGAAAGCCGCTATAATACGGGCTTCGCCGAGTTAACTGACAACTTGCGGGGCGAAGCCGGTTGGCGTCATACGCGCTGCCCGGTCCTGGTAATCCGCTAAAGCGTCGCCGCTTCAGGCCCAACGAAGCTGGCTACGTGAAACCAACCGTAACCACACAGGAGCCTGAAAAAGTGGCAAACGATTATCTCTTCACGTCCGAATCCGTCTCCGAAGGCCATCCGGACAAGGTCGCGGACCAAATCTCGGACGCGATCCTCGACGCCATCCTCGAGCAAGACAAGTATTCCCGCGTCGCGGCGGAAACGCTGTGCAACACGGGTCTCGTCGTCCTGGCCGGTGAAATCACCACGACGGCCAACATCGACTACATCCAGATCGCGCGCGACACGATCAAGCGCATCGGCTACGACAACACCGACTACGGCATCGACTACAAGGGTTGCGCGGTGCTCGTCGCGTACGACAAGCAGTCGCCGGATATCGCCCAGGGCGTCGATCGTGCACACGACGACAACCTCGATCAGGGCGCGGGCGACCAGGGCCTGATGTTCGGTTACGCGTGCGATGAAACGCCGGAACTGATGCCGCTGCCGATCTACCTGTCGCACCGTCTCGTCGAGCGCCAGGCCAGCCTGCGCCGCGACGGCCGCCTGCAATGGCTGCGCCCGGACGCGAAGTCGCAGGTCACCGTCCGCTACGTCGACGGCAAGCCGCATTCGATCGACACCGTCGTGCTGTCGACGCAGCACGCACCGGACATCGAACTGCCCGCGCTGCGCGAAGCCGTGATCGAGGAAATCATCAAGCCGACGCTGCCGGCCGACCTGATCAAGGGCGACATCAAGTTCCTGGTGAACCCGACCGGCAGGTTCGTGATCGGCGGCCCGCAGGGCGATTGCGGCCTGACCGGCCGCAAGATCATCGTCGACACGTACGGCGGTGCCGCACCGCACGGCGGCGGCGCGTTCTCGGGCAAGGATCCGTCGAAGGTCGACCGTTCGGCTGCGTACGCAGGCCGCTACGTCGCGAAGAACATCGTCGCCGCCGGCCTCGCGTCGCGCGCGCTGATCCAGGTGTCGTACGCGATCGGCGTCGCCGAGCCGACCTCGGTGATGGTCAACACGTTCGGCACGGGCCGCGTGTCGGATGCGGTGATCACGAAGCTCGTGCGCGAGCATTTCGACCTGCGTCCGAAGGGCATCATCAAGATGCTCGACCTGCTGCGCCCGATCTACGAGAAGACGGCTGCTTACGGCCACTTCGGCCGCGAAGAGCCGGAATTCTCGTGGGAAGCGACCGACAAGGCGCTCGCACTGGCCGAAGCGGCCGGCGTCGAGCCGACGGCACGCGTCGCGTAAGCGTCGTTCGCCTGAAATGAAAAACCCCGGCTAGCCGGGGTTTTTTTATGGGATCCGATCGTCGGGGCAATCGGACAAACAGGCAACCGGACAAACGGCGCGACGGCGATCGTCGCGCGCGGTGCCCGCCGGCGTGCGCTCAGCGCGCGCCGAACCCGAACCAGCCGTTGCTGGCCGCGAGGCGGCGCGGACGGTTGACGCGGCGTTGCGGCCCGAGCGTGCGGCGCAGCGCGAGCGCGCGCAGCGACGACGGTTTCTGCAGCAGCGAGCGCAGGCCGGCGCGGCGCGAGAAGGCCTGCGCACTCATCATCGAGAAAAATGCGTGGAACCACGCACGGATACCATCCAGCCGGCTGTGGGCGGGCGTGCGCTCGGCCAGCGCCTGCGTGCGTGCGCGGTGATGGCGCAGCGAGCGGGCAGGAGCGGTCGGCACGACGCGCTTCGCAGCGCGGCTGAGACGGGAAGTCAGACGGAATGGCATGTGAACGATGCTTCGCTTGTATGGATGGCGCCCTGGAGAGCGCACTGGTATGAACGGCCTCGGATGACGCAACGGATCTTACTGAAACTCGCTGCGCGCCGCGCCCGCCAGAATTGACAGGCCGCGACAGGCTACAGGGGATTCATGACGGGCAAAAGTCGCGATAAACCCTTGTGCCGCAAGGCGTGTGCCGCATACCGCCTGTCGGTGAGGCAGGTGCCGCGACGAACAGTTCCCTTGAGCCGGATCAAATCCGCGATTGGCATGCCCCTGCGCACGACAATGGTGCTGTTCGCGGCATCCGGCGCCGATTTACAATCGTCACATTCACACAATAAACGTCTGGCATCCCATGTCGTCTCCATTGCAGTCGGAATCGATCCGCGCGCAAGTCGCGGAATTGCGCGAGCGCGGCTTTGTCGTCGCGCGTGGCCTCGTCGGCGAAGCGCAGTGCGCGGCGCTCAGGCAGATCGCGGAGCGCCAGTTGCGGGAGGCGGCCGAGCCGATCGAGTTCGAGGCGGATCTGCGCTACCCGGGCGCGCCCGAGTCCAAGCATGCGCCGGGCGGGCATACGGTGCGGCGGCTGCTCGATGCGTATTCACGCGATCCGGCGTTCGCCGAGCGCGCGATCGCACCCGAAATCGGTGCGTGGATGTGCGAGTATTTCGGCGAAGAACCCGTGCTGTCGCGCGCGCATCACAACTGCATGATGACGAAGCATCCCGCGTACGGCAGCCTGACCGGCTGGCATCGCGATTTCCGCTACTGGTCGTTCGAGCGCCCGGACATGGTGTCGGTGTGGCTTGCGCTCGGGCCGGAAACGAACGAGAACGGCGCACTGTGGCTCGTGCCGGGGTCGCATACGGCCGAATTCGGGCCTGAAGCGTTCGACGATGCGAAGTTCTTCCGCAGCGACCTGCCGGCGAACCGGAAGATGATCGATGCGGCCACGTGCCCGTCGCTGCAGACGGGCGACGTGGTGTTCTTCCACAGCAATACGCTGCATTCGGCCGGACAGAACCGTTCCGATCAGGTGAAGTTCTCGCTCGTGTACACCTATCACGGCGCGAGCAACCGGCCGCTGCCCGGCACGCGCTCGGCATCGAAGCCGGAAGTGCAGTTCTAGGTTCGAACCGGACGGGCGGTGACACCACCGCGGTCACGCGATGCGGTGCATCGCCGGCGGATGAAGCAACGGGCGGCCTGGCCGCCCGTTTCGCTTGGCGCGGCGCGGTCGCACGACGCGGGCCGCGTGTGCATCGCGCGGCTGCGCGATCAGCGCTTGTTGCCCGGCATCGCGAGGCCGATCAGGCCGATGAACGATGCGACGGCGCCGCCCGCGATCAGCAGGATCGTCTTCGTCGCGGGCGAACCGGTGAAGAAGCGCGACACGTTGTCGTTGATCGAATGGAACGACTGGCCGCCGAAATACAGCAGCACGACGCCGCCGACGAGCAGTGCAACCGAGATGACCCGGGACATACCAACCTCGCTGAAACGGTGATTCGAGACGCCGCAGTGTAGGCGACGCCCGCGGCCGCGTCCATCGCCGTGCCGCCGTGCGCGATCCGGCCGCTTTCGCTACCATAGTCGTCGTATGACTCCTTCGCCGCCGTCGCGCCATCGGCGCGGCCGGCGCGCGTCCCTTCCTCCGATGTCCTGACGGAACAGACTCATGGCCTACGAAGCAGCTTCCGAACGTTATGCCGACATGCAATACCGCACCTGTGGCAAATCCGGGCTCAAACTGCCCGCGCTGTCGCTCGGCCTGTGGCACAACTTCGGCGACTCGACGCCGATCTCGACGCAGCGCGAAATCCTGCGTACCGCGTTCGACCTCGGCATCAACCACTTCGATCTCGCGAACAACTACGGGCCGCCGTACGGCAGTGCCGAAACCAACTTCGGCCGGCTGCTGAAGGAGGATTTCCGGCCGTATCGCGACGAGTTGCTGATCTCGACGAAGGCCGGCTGGGACATGTGGCCGGGGCCGTACGGCAGCGGCGGCGGGTCGCGCAAGTACGTGCTCGCGAGCCTCGACCAGAGCCTGCAGCGGATGGGGCTCGACTACGTCGACATCTTCTATTCGCACCGCTTCGACGCGCACACGCCGCTCGAGGAAACGGCGGGCGCGCTCGCGTCGGCCGTGCAGCAGGGCAAGGCGCTCTATATCGGCATTTCGTCGTATTCGGCGGCGAAGACGCGCGAGATGGCCGAACTGCTCGCGCAGTACAAGGTGCCGCTGCTGATCCATCAGCCGTCGTACAACCTGCTGAATCGCTGGGTCGAAACCGAGCTGCTCGGCACGCTCGACGAGATCGGCACGGGCAGTATCGCGTTCACGCCGCTCGCGCAGGGGTTGCTCACGTCGAAGTACCTGAACGGCGTGCCGGCCGACGCGCGCGTGAACAAGCCGGGCGGCGGCTCGCTGAAGCAGGATCATCTGAGCGCGGACAACCTCGAGCACGTGCGCAAGCTCAACGCGATCGCCGAGCGGCGCGGGCAGAGCCTTGCACAGATGGCGCTCGCATGGGTGCTGCGCAACGGCCGCGTGACGTCCGCGCTGATCGGCGCGAGCCGTGCGGAGCAGGTGCGTGAAAACGTCGGTGCGCTGAAGCACCTCGAATTCTCGGCGGAGGAACTCGCGGAGATCGACCGTTACGCGACGGAAGGCGGCATCAATCTGTGGGAAAAGCCGTCCACCGATCAGGCGATCTGACCGGCGGTCGATACGGCATGCGAAACATCGCGTGCCGTATCAATGGCTCGCGTGCGGCCTGTCGCATCGCTGCGGTGCAGCGATGCACGGCACGCACGGGTGGTGCGCCGCTAGATCAGCGCAGGCAGGCCTTCGACGAGCAATACCGCGACGCCGACGCCGAGGATGACGCCCAGCACGCGTAGCAGGTTGTGGCGGAATTCGGTTGCGCACGGCACCGCGCCGAGAAATAGCGCTCCGGCCAGCGCCATCGGAATCAACAGGATGAAGTCGCCGATCGTGAAGTAGGTTGTCATGCGTGTCTCCAGTGTCGGCCGGAGTTAGCGCTTTAGCGCTTACTCCGGCCCCATCCCTGTGGGATCTCGGCCGGAGTCGGCACTTCAGCGTTTGCTCCGGCTCCATGCCGGGTGTTTCTGGTGTTGGTCGCGACCCGATTGCGAGCGGGCCGGTCAATTCGAGTATAGGCAACCGGCAGCGCTTTTCGCTATCCGAACCATTAAAAATCAGCGGAATGCCCGGCGTATCACGCATTTTTCCCGCAAGTCAGACGAACGCCTTGCGCACATCTTTCTCGTGCCTTTCGATTTCTGCGGATTCATCGCATGTGTCCGCTGCGTGCCGCCGCACCCGCAGGCGCGGCGGCACGCCCGCTCATGCGCGGTCGGGTCGCACGCGGCCGGCCGGCGCGCGGAATACGAGCGCGAGCCCCGCGATGATCGCGCCCATGCCGGCGAGCGCGAGCGGCTCGGGCCGGTTGCCGAGCCACACGGCATCCATCAGCGTGGTGACGACGGGCACGAGATAGAACAGGCTCGTCACGTTGACGAGATCGCCGCGCTGCATCAACCGGTAGAACAGCAGTTGCGCGATCACCGAAATCACGACGCCGAGCCACAGCAGCGGGATCACGAACGCCCAGCTCATGTCGAACGACACCGGCCGGAACGGCACGATCGCCACGCACAGCGCGAGGCCGATCGCATTCTGCAACGGCAGCACGTCGGCGGGCGCCGCCCGTGCGCGCTTTTGCAGCAGCGAGCCGGCGGTCAGTGCGACGAGCGCGGTGAGCGCGCACGCGATGCCCGCGAGCGACAGGCCGCCGTCGCCCACGCCGCGGCACACGACGAGCGCGAGGCCGGCGAGCGACAGCGCGAGTCCCGCGATGCGCATGGGCTGCCAGCGTCGCTCGACGAGCGCGAGCGTGAGGATCGGCTGCACGCCGAGGATCGTGGCGAGCACACCCGGCGCGATCCCGCGTTCGAGCGCGAGCAGGTAGAAGATCGAATAGCCGCCCATCATCAGCAAGCCGGTCAGCGCGGCCATGCGCCGTTCGCCGCGCGGCGGCAGCCAGCGTTTGCGCACGAAGGCCAGTCCGAGCAGCACGAGCGATGCAAGGGCGAAACGTGCGGTGAGAAAGACGAACGCGGATGCGTGACGCAGACCGAGTTCTGCGAAGATCGCGCCGCTGCTCCACAGCAGCACGAAGAGCGACGTCGCGCCATGCGCGGCGAGCGCGCGTTTGAACGAAACCATGTGAATCCACCTGTCGAACGGATCGGAACGTTCCATCCGCGCGCGCAGCAGCGAGCCGTGCGTCACGGCGCACGAATGCAAGCCTGCGGGCGAATGGAAGACGAAACGGAAGCCGGCTGGTCAGCCGGCGCGTGCCGCCGGAGGGGGCGGCGCGGCGCCGACGAGCGGCGGTGCGACAGGAGGAGGAAGAACCGACGGATGCGCGCACGCCTGCGGCCGCGAGTCGAACTGCGGCCGGGATTTTGCAAGGGCGGACGTGAGCGGATGCATCGGATCGGAATGCGCTGGAACGCGAATGAAGCATCAAAGGTACCGCAAGGCCGACATCGGACGCAACCACTGTCGGTGGCATTGCATGACGCAGCGCGGCGTGTGGTGAATCACGCGGTGATGCGGGCGGCGCGTGCGCAACCGTCGTCGTGCCGGTTGCGTTCGAGGTACGGGGAAGGCGATGACGGTGCGACGTCGTGCGGCCACGGCGGTCGCGCGAAATTTCCCGGTGATGCGGCACCGGGCCCGCGATGCGCGCGCGGCGTGCGTCACGGGCGCGTCGCGGTGCCGACGCGGATTCGGCGGGCAGTCACATTCGACAGGGTATGATGGGGGTAACCGGGCGGGCAAGCGCCTGTCCGGCGCAGTGGTTGATTGGAGACATTCGACGAATTCGCGGCACTTCGCCTGCTTCTTCTTCTTTTCGCGCTTCGATAAACCGTGAACAATGGGATTACGCGCAACGCTCCGACGAGAGCGCGCGGATCGTGCATTTGCCGGCTCGCCATCGAGCCGGGTTTCAAGAGTCAAGAGTGGGGAACCATCATGCATGTCGGGTCGATTGTCTGCACTACCCATATCGCTGTGCCGAAGGGCGCACGCGGCATCGTCCAGCGCATCCTGGGCGACATGGCCATGGTGACCTGGTACGCGGGCGTACCGGGCGAGTCGAAGGAACTCAACACCGAGCCGTTCTTTCTCGAGGACCTGATCGACACCGGCGAATCCGTGCTGCCGGCCGGCGCGGCGCTTCACTGAGCGCATAACGCCGCACCGGGCGCTCGTCTTTCGGCCCGGCTGGCGGCACAATGCGGGGCATGAAAGACGTCACTTCCGCTCCCGCTTCTCCCGCCGGCCCGCCGTTCGCCGGACTCACGCCCGAGTGCGTGCTCGACGCGCTCGACAGCGTGCTGATGCCGGCCGGCCTGCGCACCGACGGGCGCCTGCTCGCGCTCAACAGCTACGAAAACCGCGTATATCAGGTGGGCATCGAAGACGGCCCGCCGGTCGTCGCGAAGTTCTACCGTCCGGCCCGCTGGTCGGACGAAGCGATCCTCGAAGAGCATGCGTTCGTCGCCGAGCTCGCCGCGCGCGAGATTCCGGCGGTGCCCGCGCGCACATTCGACGGCCGCACGCTGCACGCGTTCGACGGTTTCCGCTTCTCGATCTTCGAGCGGCGCGGCGGACGCGCGCCTGACCTCGACCGCAGCGACACGCTCGAATGGCTCGGCCGCTTCATCGGCCGGATCCATGCGGTCGGCGCGACGCAGCCGTATGCCGCGCGTCCCGTGCTCGATATCAGTACGTTCGGCTACGAGCCGCGCGACTACCTGCTCGCGCACGATTTCATTCCGGACGATGTGCGGCCCGCGTATGAGACCGCCGTGACGCTCGCGCTCGAAGGCGTCGAGGCCGCGTTCGAGCGGGCGGGCGAGATACGCCTGCTGCGCACGCACGGCGACTGTCATCCGAGCAACGTGCTGTGGACCGATGCCGGCCCGCACTTCGTCGACTTCGACGACAGCCGGATGGCGCCCGCGATCCAGGATCTGTGGCTGTTGTTGCCGGGCGATCGCGAAGGCGCGTCGCGTGCGCTCGCGGACCTGCTGGCCGGCTACGAGGATTTCTGCGAATTCGAGCCGCGCGAGTTGCATCTCGTCGAAGCGCTGCGCACGCTGCGGCTGATCCACTACGCGGCATGGCTCGCGCGACGCTGGGACGATCCCGCCTTCCCCGCCGCGTTCCCGTGGTTCAACACGCACCGCTACTGGGAAGCACGCGTGCTCGAGTTGCGCGAGCAGATCGGCGCGATGCAGGAAGGGCCGCTCTGGCCCGTATGACGGCGCGTGCGGCACCGGCGCCGCGCGGCCTGCCGGTGCGGGCCGCGGCGCGATGCGCGCGGCCCGTTCGATCCCTTCCGTTCAGAACTTCAGCATCAGCTTGATCAGCGCGGCGAAGCGCTTGCCGTACGGCGGCGCGAGCAGGTTGCGCGTGTTCAGGCGCGCCTGGGTGAGTACCGGCTTCATCTTCGAGAACGTCACGAAGCCGTCGTAGCCGTGATATGCGCCCATGCCGCTCGCACCGACACCGCCGAACGGCAGGCTGCCGCACGCGATGTGCATCAGCGTTTCGTTGATCGACACGCCGCCCGAGACCGTTTCGCGCATCACGCGGTCGATCGTGCCGCCGTCCTCGTCGAACAGGTAGAGCGCAAGCGGACGCGGGCGCGCATTCACGTATGCGATCGCTTCGTCGAGCCGCTCGTACGGCACGAGCGGCAGCAGCGGCCCGAAGATTTCCTCCTGCATCAGCTGCGACGCGGCCGGCACCTGCGTGACCGCGCACGGCACGAAGCGGCGCGATGCAGGATCGGATTGCGCGTCGGACAGCGGATGCAGCTGCGCGCCGGCCGCCTGCGCGTCGCTGGCGAGCTGCTGCAGCCGGGCGTAGTGGCGCGGCGACACGATCGTCGTGTAGTCGCCGTTGGTCGACAGGTCGGGGTACATCTTCGCGAACCGTGCCCGCGCGCGCTCGATGAACGCGGCCTCCATCCCGCGCGGCAGCAGCACGTAGTCGGGCGCGATGCAGGTCTGGCCCGCGTTCAGCGTCTTGCCCGCGACGATTGCGTCGACGGCCGCATCGAAGCGCGCGTTCGGCCCGACGATGGCCGGCGACTTGCCGCCGAGTTCGAGCGTGACGGGCGTGAGGTTGTCGGCGGCCGCGCGCATCACGTGGCGGCCGACGTGCGTCGAGCCGGTGAACAGCAGATGATCGAACGGCAAGCCGCTGAACGCGGCGCCCACTTCAGCGTCGCCGTTCACGACCGCGACGTGGTCGCGCGTGAAGGTCTTCGCAATGAGCTGCTCGAACAGCGCCGACGTGCGCGGCGTCAGTTCGGACATCTTGATGATCGCGCGGTTGCCGGCCGCGAGCGCGCAGATCAGCGGGCCGGCCGCGAGCAGCACCGGGT
Source organism: Burkholderia sp. 572 (assembly GCF_040545135.1). Classification (NCBI taxonomy): domain Bacteria; kingdom Pseudomonadati; phylum Pseudomonadota; class Betaproteobacteria; order Burkholderiales; family Burkholderiaceae; genus Burkholderia; species Burkholderia sp. 572. The sequence goes on from NZ_JBEPLH010000018.1 coordinate 102,936, forward strand.
AGTTCCACGGTACGACGATGCCGACCACGCCGAGGGGCTGCGGAATCACCTTCGCGCGCGCCGGGCGCAGCCACTTGTTCATCGGCTTGCGGATCGGTTTCATCCAGCGCTTGCCGTGCTTGAGCGCGTCGTCGATCTCTTCCTTCGCCATCCAGATTTCCGACAGCAGCACTTCCTGCTTCGCGCGATGACCGAAATCGGCGCTGATCGCTTCGGCGAGTGCGTCCGCGTGATCGATCAGCATCGTGCGCAGCGCGCGCAAGTGCTGCACGCGCGTTTCCCATGCCGGGTACGGTGCGCGCAGGTAGGCCGCGCGCTGGTCGCGCAGCAGCGACGTCAGTGCATCGACCGACGGCAGCGCTTGCGGGGCCAGTTCGGGCAGGTCGTTCTTCATGTCGTCTCCTCCAGTTGGGCCTGGCTGGTCGGCCGGCCGTCACGCCGCATGCGCACGCTCGGCGAGCGCGGCGACGCGGATCGGGGTGGTGCGTGTCGCGCGGCGCGGGGCCGGATGCGACGTGTGCTCGAAAACCGATTCAAGCGTGCAGCGGGCGTCGCATCCACGCGACGGTGTGTGCATCCGGAAACCGTGTTGCGGCGCGTGGGCATGCAGTGCGATGCAACCGTTGCCGGGCGCGCGACGCCGCGGCGCGACTGCCCGCCTGCGCACCGAAGCGGGGTGGCGCGACGGGGCCGTCCAACCATGCCGCGGCGCATCGTGCCGCCGTGGCGACAAACCGTCCAAACGGTCGGCGACGACGCGTGCCGTTCGATTTCGATCGACTGCGCGCATGACGCGGGGCACCTCCGCGCGGGCAGCCGTTTGAAATGAAATGCGGGCTGCGCGCATCGCATCCGGACAACCCGGTCGGCACGCGGCCTGCAGAACCTGGCGCTGCATCGTCGTCTCTCCCGTTTCGCGACGGATCGGCTTCTCGTGGCCGGCGCGTCGCGCAAAGCGAATCGAGACATCTTAAATTTAGTTCACGCGAGCGTTTAGAGGAATCGCTCTTGAATCCGCGCGCCGCGCGCACGGTGGCGATTCCTACAATGCCCGAACACTACAAGGACGCGGTCGCGCGGCGGCGCCGGGCGCCTTCCATGAGACGACGGAGACGTGACATGCAATACGACTACATCATCGTCGGCGGCGGGTCGGGCGGGTCGAGCCTGGCAGGCCGTCTCGCCGATGCCTGCCCCGATGCGACGATCGCGCTGATCGAGGCCGGTTCGCATACGGAACGCAACCTGCTGGTCAACATGCCGGTCGGCATCGCGGCGCTGGTACCGTTCAAGCTCGGCACGAACTACGGCTACGAGACGGTGCCGCAGCCGGGCCTCGGCGGGCGGCGCGGCTACCAGCCGCGCGGGCGCGGGATGGGCGGCTCGAGCGCGATCAACGCGATGATCTACACGCGCGGCCACCCGGGCGACTACGACGAATGGGCGCAACTCGGCGCGACGGGCTGGGGCTGGCAGGAAGTGCTGCCGTATTTCCGGCGCGCGGAAGGCAACGAACGCGGCGCCGATGCGTGGCACGGCGCGGACGGCCCGCTGTCGGTGTCGGATCTGCGCTTTCGCAATCCGTTCTCCGAACGATTCATCCAGGCCGCGCATGCGGCCGGCTATCCGCTGAATGACGACTTCAACGGCGCGACGCAGGAAGGCGTCGGCTTCTATCAGGTCACGCACCGCGACGGCTCGCGCTGCAGCGTCGCGCGTGCGTACATCTACGGCCGCAACCGGCCGAACCTGCACGTGATCACCGATGCGACGGTGCTGCGCGTCACGTTCGACGGCAAGCGCGCGGCCGGCGTCGCGGTCGCGCGCAACGGGCGCGTCGAGACGCTCGACGCGCGCGCGGAAGTGATCCTGTCGGCCGGCGCGTTCAATTCGCCGCAACTGCTGATGTGCTCGGGAATCGGCCCAGCCGAGCAACTGCGCCGACACGGGATCGCCGTCGTGCAGGATGCGCCGGACGTCGGCACGAACCTGATCGACCATATCGACTTCATCATCAACACGCGCGTGAATTCGTCGGAACTGGTCGGCGTGTGCCTGCGCGGGATCGCGAAGATGACGCCCGCGCTCGCGCGCTATTTCTCGAGCCGCACCGGGATGATGACGAGCAACGTCGCGGAGGCCGGCGGCTTCATCAAGAGCGATCCGTCGCTCGAGCGCCCCGACCTGCAACTGCATTTCTGCACGGCGCTCGTGGACGACCACAACCGCAAGATGCACTGGGGCTTCGGCTATTCGCTGCACGTGTGCGCGCTGCGGCCGTTCAGCCGCGGCACGGTGACGCTCGCGACCGGCGATGCGCGTGACGCACCGCTGATCGATCCGCGCTTCTTCAGCGATTCGCGCGATCTCGACCTGCTCGTGCGGGGCACGCAGGCGATGCGCAGGATCCTGTCGCAGGCGCCGCTCGCGTCGCAGGGCGGGCGCGAGCTGTACACGCGGGCGGACCAGAGCGAAGCGGAGCTGCGCAAGACGATCGTCGAGCATGCCGACACGATCTACCACCCGGTCGGCACCTGCCGGATGGGGTCGGACGCGCACGCGGTCGTCGATCCGCAACTGCGCGTGCGCGGCGTCGAAGGATTGCGCGTGGTGGATGCGTCGGTGATGCCGACGCTGGTCGGCGGGAACACGAATGCGCCGTCGGTGATGATCGGCGAACGCGCGGCGGACTTCATCGTCGCGGCGCGCAAGGGCGGCGTGTCGCGCGGCGAGGCGGCTGCCGCGGTGCACGGCCGCTGAACGGCGCGCGCACGCGGGCAGTCATGCTCAGGCAAACGTATCGACGAGGCCGGCGCGGCTCACGCTCGCGGCGACCGGTGCGGATTGCGCAGCGTCGACCGGTGCATCGACGGCTGACGATCCGCCGCTCCCGCGCCGCGACGACTGCCCGCCGGCGAAGGACGATTGCGGGTTCTGCTGCTGCGAAGCGAAGCCGCCGTCGCTGACGGTCGCGCTGCCCAGGCCGAGCCCGCCCGATTCCATCGCTTCGCGCAGCTTCGGCAGCGCGGCTTCGACCGCGTCGCGCACCTGCGCGTGCTGCGACACGAACAGCGCGTGCGCGTGATTGTCCGCGACGCGCAGCACGACCTGCAGCGGCCCGAGATCGGGCGGGTTGAGGGTCAGCTCGGCGCTCTGCTGGTGCGCATTCGACAGGAACACGACCTTCTGGCTCAGCGCGTCCGTCCAGTCCGGGGTGCCGACGTGCGGGGCGAGCACGTGCGCGTTCGCCGCGGCGATCGCTCCCGCGGCCGGCGACAACTGCAGGTTCGCCTGCGTCGCGGCCGCCGCCGTTGCGCCGGCCGCGAGCGTCGCGCTGGCGGCCGGATCCGTCGCGTCGCCGGCTGCCGCGAGCGCGTGCTGCTCGCCCGACTGCGCATTCGCGTTGGCCTGCAGCGCTTGCGCGGTGGCCTGCGTCGGCGTTTGCTGGGGCGCGAGCGCCCCCTTCGCGTCGGCGAGGGTGCGGTCGAAGGTCGGGACCTTCGGGGTCAGCGATGCGGTGGCGCCGGTCGATGCCGGTGCCGACGCGGTCGCGCCGGCCGCGGGTATCGCGATCGCGCCCGAGCCGCCCGTCAGCCTGTCGAGCGCGGTCTGCAGCGCATCGCGGCCCGACGCGGGCGCGGCCGGCTGGGCGGCCGCGGCGGCGTCCGTGGCCGCGTGATCCGCCAGCGTGGCCGTGGCATCGGGCTGGCCGGACACGGCCGCCTTTTGTGCAGCGGCGGCGGCAGCAGCCGGATCGACCGGCGCTGCGTTGTCCATGCGCGCCTGCAGTTGCGCCTGCACGGCAGCGGCGGCCGCGAGCGCGGCGGCGTCGGGGTTGGCGGCGGCGTTCGTGGTCGTATCGTCGGTCGCGTCGTCGTCATCGGTCGCGGACGGCTTCGTGCCGGCGGCCGGCTTCGACGAAGCCTGTTTCGTCGAAGCATCCGGCGCGCCGGCATTCGACGAATCGCGACGCGTGACGACGCTTTGCTTCAGCGTCTGCGCGAACGGCACGGCGGTCGCGGCATCGTTGCCGGCGGCGGCGCCGGACGAACCCGAGCCGCGGGCGGCCTGGAGTGCGGTGCCGGCGGTGTCGAGCAGCGCGCCGAGCAGGGGCAGGGGAGGCATGACGTTCTCTCGTTCGAATGCGGTGGTCGGTTACGACGAACGGGCCGCGTCGGCCCGCATGCGCAGGATCTTCGCGGCGTGTTCGTCGGCATCGCGCTGCTCGCGCCGGGCTTCGCGCTTCGCTTCCTGCGCGACGCCGCGCGCCTGCAGGATTTCATATGAGCCGACGGTGCGTTTCTTCTGTTGCCAGTTCGGGCGTGCTTCGTCGATGCGGACTTCGGCCGCGGCCAGCACGCTGCGCTGCTGCGCGATCGCGGCGTCGAGCGTGTCGATGAACGCCTGGAAATTGCGCCAGTTGCCGGCCGGCATCCCGTGCTGGGCGGATTGCGAAAAGCGCGCGTGGTATTCGTCGCGGTAGCGCAGCAGCGCGTCGAGTTGCTCGGCGGCCGCGGTGCGGTCGCGCTGCGCGGTGCCGAGCTGCTTCGCGGCCGAGTCGAGGTCGTCCTGCGCGCGGTCGAGCAGCAACTGAAGGGGAAAGCCGTGAGCCATCGGGATCAGCCTCCGTAAGCGTCGAACAGTGCATCGAGCCCGGCGAGGCTCGACGCGAACGGCGCGCATTCGCGAAAGCCCTGCTGCAGGAACGCCTCGATGCGCGGATAAAGCGCGATCGCGCGGTCGAGCTGCGCGTCGCGGCCGGGCGCGTACGCGCCGACCGCGATCAGGTCGCGATTGCGCTGGTAGCGCGACAGCATCTGCTTGAACTGCCGGACGTGGTCGAGATGCGTTTCGTCGATCAGCGCGGTCATCGCGCGGCTGATCGACGCCTCGATGTCGATCGCCGGATAGTGGCCGGCCTCGGCAAGCGCACGCGACAGCACGACGTGGCCGTCGAGGATCGCGCGCGCCGAATCGGCGATCGGGTCCTGCTGGTCGTCGCCTTCGGTCAGCACCGTGTAGAACGCGGTGATCGAGCCGCCGCCCTCCGGCCCGTTGCCGGTGCGCTCGACGAGCGCCGGCAGCTTCGCGAATACCGACGGCGGGTAACCCTTGGTCGCGGGCGGCTCGCCGATCGCGAGCGCGATCTCGCGCTGCGCCATCGCGTAGCGCGTCAGCGAATCCATCAGCAGCAGCACGTGCTTGCCCTGGTCGCGGAAATACTCGGCGAGCGACGTCGCATAGGCCGCGCCCTGCATCCGCAGCAGCGGCGAGACGTCGGCCGGCGCCGCGACGACGACCGAGCGTGCGAGCCCGTCCTCGCCGAGGATCTGTTCGATGAACTCCTTCACTTCGCGGCCGCGTTCGCCGATCAGCCCGATCACGATCACTTCCGCGCTCGTGTAGCGCGCCATCGTGCCGAGCAGCACCGACTTGCCGACGCCGGAGCCGGCGAACAGGCCCATCCGCTGGCCGCGGCCGACGGTGAGCAGCGCGTTGATCGCACGCACGCCGACGTCGAGCACGTGGTGGATCGGTTCGCGCTCGAGCGGGTTGATCGACGGCGCCGACAGCGGCGCGTCGACCTTCGACGCGAGCGGGCCGAGGCCGTCGAGCGGGCGGCCCGACGCGTCGACGACGCGCCCGAGCATCTCCCAGCCGACCGGCAGACGCTTCGCGCCCGCGAGCGGATCGGCCACCGGCGCGGTTTCGCGAGGCCAGACGCGCGCACCGGGCAGCACGCCGGCGACGTCGGTGGTCGGCATCAGGAACAGGCGGTCGCCGGCGAAGCCGACGACTTCCGCTTCCGCGTGCGGCAGCGTGCTGCCGGGCGGGAGTTCGATCGTGCATTCGGCGCCGACCGACAGGCGCAGCCCGATCGCCTCGAGCACGAGGCCGGCCGCGCGCGTCAGGCGTCCGCACGGGCGCAGCGGCAGCGCGCGGTGGCTGCGCGCGGCGAGGCCGTTCAGGTGCGTGCGCCAGTGCGCGAGATGCGGGTTGTGCGGCGCGCGCGGCGCGTGCCCGGCGGGCGGCGTGGCGCCGGAGGCGTCGGCCGCTGCGGCGGCGCCGTGCGGGTGTGCGTCATGCGTGTCGTGTGCGGCGTCGGGGCCGAACGACGCGAGCGCGAGCTCGCGTTCGAGCGGCGTCAGGCCGTCGTGCGCGAGCGCTTCGGGCGGCCGCGTCACCACGTGCTCACCTTGCCGATCGCGGCGGCGACGCGCTGCCAGCGCGTGGGCAGCGTCGCGTCGACCTCGCCGGTCGCGGCGTGCGCGCGGCAGCCGCCGCGCTCGATCGACGCGTCGGTGCGCACGTTCCAGCCGAGCGTATCGAGATCGTCCTGCAGATAGGCTTCGACGACGGGCAGGTCGGCCGGATTCACCGCGAGATGTGGCGCGCCGGACAGCGCGGGTTCGGCCGCGAGCACGTCGCGCACGGCCGCGACGAGCGCGGCGGGGTCGTGCTTCACGTGCTGGCGCACGACCTGTTGCGCGATGTCGAGCGCGAGCTGCGCGATGTCGGCGGCCAGATCGTGCTCGACGCTCGACACGGCCTCGCGGAACGACGCGGCGAGCGCCGCGAGCTGCGCGGCCTGTTCGCGCGCGTCGGCCTGGCCGGCTTCGAACCCCTGTGCGCGGCCCTGCTCGAAACCGGCCTGGTAGCCGAGCGCCTGGCCTTCGACATGGCCGGCCGCATGGCCTTCGGCGTGCGCGGCGTCGCGCACGCGCTGCAGGTCCTCGGCGAGCGCGGCGGCGGCCGCTGCCGCGTCGTCGGGCGGCGGCGGGGGCGGCGGCGGGTCGAACGACGCCATCTCCCACCGCTGGTAGGCGGTGAGGGTGCCCGCGCGATCGCTCGCCGAATCAGACATACGCGTCTTCCGCCTTGCCGCCGATCGCGATCGCGCCGCTCTCGGCCAGGTTGCGCACGATCTGCAGGATGCGGCGCTGCTGCGTCTCGACTTCGGACACGCGTACCGGGCCGCGCGCGTCGAGATCCTCGGCGAGCAGTTCGGCCGCGCGCTGCGACATGTTCGCGAGGAACTTCTGGCGCAGCGCGGGCGGCGCGCCCTTCAGCGCGATGATCAGCGTTTCCGACTCGACTTCCTTGAGCACCATCTGGATCGCGCGGTCCTCGAGGTCGAGCAGGTTCTCGAACACGAACATCTGGTCGACGATCTTCTGCGCGAGATCCGCGTCGTACTGGCGCACGCTTTCGAGCACGCCTTCCTCATGCACGCTCGTCATGAAGTTCAGGATCTCGGCCGCGGTGCGGATGCCGCCCATCGGGCTGCGCTTCAGGTTGTCGCTGCCGGACAGCAGGCCCGTCAGCACGTCGTCGAGTTCGCGCAGCGCGGCCGGCTGGATGCCGTCGAGCGTCGCGATCCGCAGCATCACGTCGTTACGCAGGCGTTCGGTGAAGCACGACGCGATCTCGGATGCCTGGTCGCGGTCGAGGTGCACGAGGATCGTCGCGATGATCTGCGGATGCTCGTTCTTGATCAGTTCGGCCACCGCGCCCGAGTCCATCCACTTCAGGCCCTCGATGCCGCTCGTGTCGCTGCCCTGCAGGATGCGGTCGATCAGCACGCCGGCCTTGTCCTCGCCGAGCGCCTTGGTCAGCACCGAGCGGATGTAGTCGCTCGAATCGAGCGACAGCGCGGTGTGCTGCTCCGCTTCCTTCGCGAATTCCTGCAGCACGTCCTCGACCTGCTCGCGCGTGACGTTCTTCAGCGCGGCCATCGCGGCGCCGATCTTCTGGACCTCGCGCGGCGCGAGGAACTTGAATACCTGCGCGGCCTCTTCCTCGCCGATCGACATCAGCAGCAGCGCGCTCTTGGTCAAGCCTTCAGCGTTCATCGGACACCCAGTTCTTCACGACGGTGGCGACGATCTTCGGATCCTGGCGGGCGATCGAGCGCGCGTAGTCGAGGTTGCGTTCGTAACGGTTCTTTTCGCTTTCGAAACCGAGCAGCAGCGCGTCGGGTTCTTCGGCCTTCTCCGGCGCCGGCAGGCCGTCGAGCGCGACCGGATCTTCCGGCGCGGCGAGCGCCGGCGCGACCGGCTCGGGCGGCGGGAACGCGCGGCGCATCGCCGGGCGCACGAACATGAAGTAGAGCGCCGCCGCGGCCGCCGCGATGCCGAGCCACTTCGCGGCTTCCTTCGCCATCGCGATCATGTCGGGCTGGCGCCACCACGGCAGGTCGGCGTACGGGTCGCTCGCGGTCGAGAACGCGCTGTTCACGACGTTCACCGAGTCGCCGCGCTTCGCGTCGTAGCCCATCGCGTCCTTCACGAGCTGCTCGACCTGCGCGAGCTTCGCCGGCGGCAGCGGCTGCATCGTCACGTGGCCCTTCGCGTCGGCGACCGGCTGATAGTTGACGACGACCGCGACCGACAGCCGCTTCACGCTGCCCATCGGCTGCTCGAGGTGACGGATCGTCTTGTCGAGCTCGTAGTTGGTCGTCTGGTCCTTGCGGTCGCTCACGGGCGTCGTCTGCGGCGCGTTCTGGCCGTTGCCGGCGACGATCGGCGCGGACGCCGGCTGCGGCGGCGTGTTCGACAACGCGCCCGGCACGCCCGACGCGCCGCCCTGCGCGAGCTCGGTCGCGCTGCTGGTCTGCTGGCTGCGGATCGCGGATTGCTGCGGATTGCCGTTCGGGCCGTAGCTTTCCGACGTCTGCTCGACCTTCGAGAAATCGAGGTCCGCGCTGACCTGCGAGCGCGCGTTGCCCGTGCCGAAGATCGGCGCGAGGATCGCGTCGATGCGCTTCTGCGTGTTGTGCTCGACCTGCTGCACGTACTTGAGCTGGCTCGCGTCGAGGCCGGATGCCGAGGCGGTCTGGGTCAGCAGGTTGCCGTCCTGGTCGACGATCGTCACGTTCTTCGCGGGCATGTCGGGCACGCCGGACGACACCATCCGCGTGATCGCCTGCACCTGGCCCTCGTCGAGCACGCGGCCCGGATAGAGGTCGACGAACACCGACGCGCTCGGCGCTTCCTTGTCGCGCACGAACACCGACGGCTTCGGAATCGCGAGATGCACGCGCGCGCCGCGCACGGCGTTGATCGATTCGATGGTGCGCTGCAGCTCGCCTTCGAGTGCGCGCTGGTAGTTGATCTGCTCGGCGAACTGGCTGATGCCGAACTTCTGGTTGTCCATCAGCTCGAAGCCGACCGAGCCGCCCTTCGGCAGCCCCATCGCGGCGAGCTTCAGGCGCGTTTCATGTACCTGGTTCGACGGCACGAGGATCGCGCCGCCGGCATCGGCGAACTTGTAGGGAACGTTTGCCTGCTGGAGCGCGGCGATGATCGCGCCGCCGTCGCGATCCGACAGGTTGCTGTACAGCACGCGATAGTCGGGCGCGCGGCTCCACAGCACGAGCGCGGTGATCACGGCGACCGCGAACGCGACGGCGATCAGGAACGGCAGCTTCGGGTTGCCCTTCATCCGCGAGATGCCGGGAATGCGTTCCGCGAAGCCGCCAAGCCCGAAGTCCGCGCCTGCGCCACCCGCGCCCGGCAACGCGGCGGCCGCGGCGGCGCCGGGCGCCGGGCTGGCGAGGCCCGCGCGGGCGTCTGGGTTGATCAGCGAGTTGGCCTGCGAATCCATGCGTCGAGTTTCTCCGGAGCGGGACGACTGAGCTCGCTCGGGCGAGCGGGCGGACAATGACACGATGCGATTATCGTGACCCGGGCCCGGTTCCGATCGACTGAAAAGAGCGGGGTTTCCCCCGTACTTTCTCGGCTTTGACGCGCGGCGCGCTGCTATCCTTTTTCGCGATCCGGCATGGTGCGCGTGGTGCGGCGCCGGCGGAAACGCCCGGTGCGCCGGGTCTCTTCTCTCGGTTTTGGGGACAGCATGACTGCGAACGTCAGCGGAATCGGTTCGGTGTTGCAACAGATGCAGTCGATGGCCGCGCAGGCGTCCGGCGGCGTCGCGAGCCCGACGGCAGCGCTGGCCGGTTCGGGCGCGGCGACGGCCGGCACGTTCGCGAGCGCGATGAAGGCGTCGCTCGACAAGATCAGCGGCGACCAGCAGCACGCGCTCGGCGAGGCGCAGGCGTTCGAGGTCGGTGCGCCGAACGTCTCGCTGAACGACGTGATGGTCGACATGCAGAAAGCCAACATCGGCTTCCAGTTCGGGCTCCAGGTCCGCAACAAGCTGGTGAGCGCTTACAACGACATCATGCAGATGTCGGTGTGATGCGCGCGGCACCCGGGGACGGGTACCCGGCGACGGGCACCCGTGAGCGGCCATCCGGCGAAAGTCGTTCAGGGAAGGCCTCCGGGCCGGCGCCTTCGGCGCCCCGGCGGCAGGCGGCGCTTGCCTAAAGCTTTTCAAATCCCTTCCGATAACCCCGGTGAAGGCCGCGTCGTGCGATGCACGGCGGCGGTTCCCGTATAGCCAAGGCATAACAAGGAGAAGCGCATGTTTTCCCCAGGACACGCTGGAGCCAGTGCATACGCGCGTGTCGGCGTCGAGACCGGGGTGATGGGCGCCTCCCCGCACCGTTTGATCGCGATGCTGTACCAGGGCGCGCGGCAGGCGGTTGCGCTGGCGCGCATGCATTTGCAGCAGGGCAATGTGTCCGCGCGCGGCGATGCGATCGGCAAGGCGATCCGGATCGTCGAGAGCGGGCTGAAGGCGTCGCTGAACCGCGACGCGGGCGGCGAGATCGCGGAGCGGCTGGACGCGCTGTATGCGTATATCGGCCGGCGTCTGCTGGAAGCGAACGCGCAGGCGAGCGACGCGATGCTGGTCGAGGTCGACGGGCTGCTCGCGACGCTCGAGGAAGCATGGACGGGGATCGCCCCGGAAGTCGCGCGGATGGCCGCGCAACAGGCAGTGGAAGCATCGAGATGAATCGCAAGGCCGAATACTTCGCACGTTACGAGGCGCTCGCCGCCGTGTCGGGCCGGATGCTGGGCGCCGCCCGCAGCGCCGACTGGAGCGCGTTGCCGGGGTTGCAGGCCGAATTCACGGCACTCGTCGACGGGCTGAAGGAAGCCGATCCGGGCGTCGTGCTCGACGAATCGGATCTCGGCCGCAAGCTCGACCTGATCCGCCGCATCCTGGCCGACGACGCCGCGATCCGCGACCTCGCGAGCCCGGACGTCGCGCGGCTGTCCGCGCTGTTCGAGGCGCGGCGCTCGACCAAGGTATTGACCGATCTCTACCGCGCGCGCGGGTAGGGCCCGTTTCCCGGGAAGCCGGGAGGCGGAGGGGCGGGCGCGGGGCGCACGAGCCCGTTGCGGGAGGCGCGCAGTTCCCGCGAGCGGCACCGGCGTGCCGTTCCCGGATTCGCAACGATGTGGCTGAGGTGAGCAGGCTCCGATCATGACCGGTATCGACTCCGTTGCGGCCGCGCTGCTGGCGAGCCGCCTCGACAGCCTGCTGACCGGCACCGTATCGGCGCCCGCCGGCGGCGGCGCGACCTCGCAGGTCGGCACGCCGGGCACCGGCACGGCGTCCACGCCCTCTGCCGGCAGTCCGCCTGCCGCGCCGCCGGCTTCTACCCAGACCGCACTGTCCGATGTCGGGCGCGTGCTCGACGCGATCTCGCGGGCCGGTGGCGACTCGACGCCGGCCATTGCCGGGCGCGTGCCGCTGCTGGCCGATCCCACCGTGCTGCTGACCGATACGGCCTTGCCGGCCCGCGCGCCGGCCGCTTCCGATCCGGCTGCGTCTTCCACACCGGCCTCCGCCGCGGCATCTTCCGCTGCTGCGGCGGCACACGAAGCGGCCGCAGCCCTGCCGGTCGCGGCGCTGCGCGCAGCGCTCGCGCAGGCCGTGAGCGAAAGCGGCCTGTTCTACGAATCCCATCTGGCGCAGTGGCTGGCCGGCCAGCGCCCGCTCGCGGCGTTGATGCGCGAGCCGCAGGCGCGCCTTGCGGCCGCGCTCGCGCCGGTCGACCCGGATGCCGCGCAGCACGACTCGACCGACGTGCTAGACGAACTGCTCGCGCAGCGGCCGCCGCTGCCCGCGACCGCGCGGGCGACGGCGCAGCCGGGTACACCGGCCCAGGGTGGCGCACCGACACGCGATCCTGCGCAAGGCTTGCCGGCGGGCGCGCGGCACGGCGCGTCGCTGCCGCCCGATACGTTCGATCTGCTCGGCGAACGCCCTGATGTGCGCGGGACGCCCCCGCAACTGGCCACCGCGTCGTCCGACTCCCAGGCGCAGACGCTGGCGACCGTGCATCCGGCCACCGTGCCGCTCGTCAGGCAGCAGCTCGACGCGCTCGCGACCGACCAGTTCCGCTGGACGGGCGAGGCGTGGCCCGGCGCGCGGCTCGACTGGACGATCGAGCCGGACGATCCGGGCAGCCGCTCGCCGCGCGGCGACGATGGCCCGGGAGACGGCATCGCATGGCGCACGCGCCTGACGCTGACGTTGCCGTCGCTCGGCACGGTCGACGCGGAGCTGGTGCTGAACGGCACGCAACTGGTCGCGCGATTGCGCGCGAACCAGACGGGCGCCGACCGCCTCGCGCGGCACGAGGCCGCGCTGCGGCAGCGGCTCGAGGTGTCGGGGCTAAGGGTGGGAGGATTGTCGATCCGCGCGGTCGACGACGGCCCGGACGGCTTCGATCTGTTTGCAGCCCAGGCGGCGGCCGCCGCGTATGCGCGCGGTTCGGCCGGCGGCCCGGCGACGCAGGCGCCGGATAGCGACGACGAGGCGCTGCCATGAGCATGACGTCCCGCAAGCGCGCGGCCGCGCTCGTCTACGATCCGAAGGGGGGCGATGCGGCGCCGCGCGTGGTCGCGAAGGGCTACGGCGTGCTCGCCGAGATGATCGTCGCGCGTGCGCACGATGCGGGCTTGTACGTGCATACGGCGCCGGAGATGGTGTCGCTGCTGATGCAGGTCGACCTCGACGACCGGATTCCGCCGCAGCTCTACCAGGCGGTCGCGGATCTGCTCGCGTGGCTGTACGCGCTCGACCGCACCGAGCCCGCGCCGGACGACACCACACCGCGCTTTCCGCTGCCGCCGCTGCGCTGAATCGCCCGGCATCGCGCGACTTCTTACGAAATGCTGTCCTGGTCTTGCAAGGTCATTCGGGCGGCATTTTCCGGTTATCGGCCGGCATCGTGGCGCAACGCGCGCGCTTTGCCCGCCTTCTTGCTCTTGCCGGGCGTGCCGCGACGCTCCCGGATGGATTGAGCCGCCGGTTTGTTTGTGTAATGATATCCATTCTCATTTTCATGCTGCCCGGGCGGCGCGCACGTTTTGCGCGCCGCCCGTTGTTTTGAACGAATGGAACCTCTCGCGTGAACGCGCCCGAAACGATCAATCCGCCCAAGACGGGTACTGCCCGCGCGGGCGTCACCGTGCTGCACCCGGCGGCCCGCCCGCTGAGCGACGACGAACTGGCCGCGCGCCGCCAGCGTTCGCGCCGCGCGACCTTCATCAAGTGGCTGCGCAAGGTGCATGGCTGGGTCGGGCTGTGGGGCGCGGTGCTCGGGCTGCTGTTCGGCGTGACGGGCGTGCTGCTCAACCACCGCGCGCCGCCGCTGAAGATTTCGACGGGCGAGCCGCAGGTCGAGGAGATGCAGATCGCGCTGCCGGATCCGGTGCCGAAGACGCCCGCCGCGATGACGAAGTGGCTGCAGCACGAGCTGAATTTCGACGGCAAGCCGGGGCGCATGCGCAAGGAGGCCGCGCAGCCCGTTGCGTGGGGCGACAAGCGCGTGATGCAGCCGGAGCACTGGCAGTTCGGCCTGTTCGGCCCGCACCAGAACCTGCAGGCCGAATACTGGGTCGGCAACGGCTACGTTTCGGTGAAGCGTACGGGCAACACGTTCCTGACGACGCTGAACAACCTGCATCGCGGCGTCGGGATGAATCTCGGCTGGGTGCTGCTGATGGACACGATCGCGGGCTCGCTGATCCTGCTGTCGCTGACCGGCGTGCTGCTGTGGACCGAGCTGAACAAGCGCCGCACGGTCGGCGTCGTGCTGGTGGTCGGTTCGGTCGCCGCGGCGCTTGCCGCCGGCCTGACCTGACCGGCGGGCGCGCCGGCCGGGCGCCGGCGCGTGCGCTGTCGTCAGTTTCGTCGGCTTAGCCCGTCGCGGCCGCATATCCCGCGCGACCGCCCGCCGATCAGAGGCCGCACGCCGCGCCGCTGTTCGCCGCGATCTCCCGCGCGGCCTTCGCGCCCTCGACCTGCAGGATCGTCGGCAGCGACACGTGGTTCTTCGCGGCGGTGATCTCGGCGAGGATCGAGATCGCGATTTCCGGCGGCGTCCGGCTGCCGATGTAGATGCCGGCCGGCCCGTGCAGCCGGGCCAGTTCCGCTTCGCTCAGGTCGAATTCGCGCAGCCGCTCGCGCCGTGCCGCGTTGTTGCGCCGCGAGCCGAGCGCGCCCACGTAGAACGCGGGCGTCTTCAGCGCCTCCATCAGCGCGAGATCGTCGAGCTTCGGATCGTGCGTCAGTGCAATCACGGCCGAACGCGCATCGAGGTTCATCTCGAGCACCGTATCGTCGGGCATCGTGTGCACGACGCGCGTGCCCGGCACGTCCCACGCATCGGTATATTCCTCGCGCGGATCACATACCGTCACCTGGTAGTCGAGCCCGACCGCGATCTGGCACAGATAGCGCGACAACTGGCCGGCGCCGATCACGAGCATCCGGTAGCGCGGCCCGTGGATCGTCACGAGCCGCTCGCCGTCGAACGCGAGCCCGTCGGCGGCCTGCGCGGGTGACAGCGATGCGCGGCCCGTCGCGAGCGTCATCGTGCGCGTGACGAGGCGCCCGGCCTCGACTTCCGCGCACAGCGCGGTTATCCCGCTGTCGCGCGTGAGCGGCTCGAGCACGAGCTGGATCGTGCCGCCGCAAGGCAGCCCGAAGCGATGTGCTTCCTCGGCCGTCACGCCGTACTTGAGCGCTTCCGGGCGCGCGTCGGCCGCGATGCCGCTCGCATGCACGCGGGCGATCAGGTCGTCCTCGATACACCCGCCGGACACCGAGCCGACCACGAGCCCGTCCTCTCGGACCGCGAGCATCGCGCCTTCGGGGCGGGGCGACGAGCCCCAGGTCTTCACGACCGTCACGAGCAGCACGCGGCGCCCTTCTTCGAGCCAGCGCGCGCTGGATTTCAATACATCGAGATCGACGCTTTCCATCATCTTCTTCCTGTTGCCGGGCGCACCCGTCGATGCGGGCCGCCGTTCGATGGCGCGATTATGAACCGGCCGCGACAAGCGTGCAGGGACGGGGGAAGGCGCAAAACGGGGAGGGGGAAGCGCGCAGCGGCGGGGAAGGCGAGCGGGACGGCCCGTGCCGGGCCGTCGGCAGGTTGCCGGGCGGACACATCCGCCCGGCGGGGCGATGCGTCAGAGCGAGCCCAGATACTGCGTCAGGTTGCGGATGTTGTTGTCATACGCGCTCGGCGAGCCGAGCTCGACGCCGCCGCTGCGCACGTAATACTCGAACGGCACGGAGCGGGTGCCGAAGAACGGCAGGAAATTGTCCGGCTGCAGCGTCGTGCCGTTCAGGCCGATCGCCCAGTTCCGCGACTTGTACAGCTCGAGCTCGCGGATCGTCGCCTGGACCTGGTTCGTCTCCGACGCGCGAATCGCGGCGATGTGCTGCGTCAGCGTCTCGATGTTCGCCTGGTATGCGCTCGGCTCGCCGACCGAGACGCCACGCGCGCGGACGTAGTAGCTGAACGGCAGGTTGCGTTCGGTGAAGAACGTGAGGAAACCATCCGGCGCGAGCGTATCCCCGTTCAGCCCGATCGCCCAGTTCTTGCTTTGATAATCCCTGAGCCCCGCAATCGTCTGGTTGGTCGCGCTGATTTCGACCTTCGCCGTGACGTTGACCAATGTATTGCTCATGACAGACCTCTCTGGTTCTTGTTGAACTTCGGACAGGTGCAGCGACATGCCTCCCCTCGGAGGCAATTCAATACCAGCGACCGGATTATCCGGTTTTAAATGTTGTTAATTAAAAAGATGCTGAAAATTCGTTCGTGAACACGCAATGAATTTCTGTTTGATGGAAATGCGATTCGATGAAGCCGATTGCATCGCGTTGCGCTCATGCTGCGGCGAATTCCCCGTCTGACGCAGGCTGGTCGGGTGTGTGCGGCCGGCCGACCTGAATACTAGTTTGGCGGATGAAAGAGTTCAATGTCGTTCGCGAGATTATTTTCTTCTATTCATATTCAATTCAATTGAATTACATTTTTCATCGATTAATTTGTCGATCGGAATCGAATATACCGGCATTCGAAAAACAGCCGATGAAAACGGGAACTGCCGCGCGAATCGTTGCGGGAAACGCAACGCGGCGGCGAGACGGGCGAGGGAGCGGAGAGGAGAGGAGAGGAGAGGAGCGGAGAGGAGAGGAGGGGGCGGGGCCGGATGGCGGCCCCGCGGGTGCGCACCGTGCCGCGTGCGGCACGGCGGCGCTCAGTGCGCGTCGTGGCGACCGTGCGCGAGCTTCGAGTGGTGACGCGAGTACAGGAAGTAGATCACGAGGCCGATCACGAGCCAGATGCCGAACGCGGCCCACGTGACGGGCTGCAGGTTCAGCATCAGGAACAGGCACGATGCGACTGCGAGGATCGGCACGACCGGCACGCCGGGGCAGCGGAACGCGCGCGGCAGGTCGGGGTGCGTGCGGCGCAGCACGAGCACCGCGATCGACACCATCGAGAACGCCGCAAGCGTGCCGATGTTGATCAGCTCGGCGAGCACGTTGAGCGGCACGAGCGCGGCGATCAGCCCGAAGAACAGGCCGACGAGCCAGGTCGTCAGGAACGGCGTCGCGTAGCGCGGGTGCACGCGCGACAGCGTCGCCGGCAGCAGCCCGTCGCGCGACATCGCGAAGATCACGCGCGTCTGGCCGTAGCTCATCACGAGGATCACGGTCAGCATGCCGAGCACGGCGCCGAGATCGATGAAGCCCGCCACCCACGTCTCGCCGGCGACCTGCAGTGCGTACGAGATCGGGTGCGAGATGTTCGCGTACCGGGCCGACGGCACGATGCCGGTCGCGACCGCGGCGACCGTCACGTACAGCACCGCGCACACCGCGAGCGACGCGATGATGCCGATCGGCAAATCGCGTTTCGGATTCTTCACTTCCTCGGCCGCCGACGACACCGCGTCGAAGCCGATGAACGCGAAGAACATCACGGCCGCGGCGCCGAACACGCCGTTCCAGCCGTGCGGCATGAACGGCTTCCAGTTCGCGGGCGTCACATGGAACACGCCGACCGCGATCACGAGCAGCACGACCGACACCTTGATGAACACCATGATGTTGTTGATGCGGGTCGACTCGCGGATCCCGATCGACAGCAGCGTGGTGATCACGATCATCACGAGGAACGCGGGCAGGTTGAACCACGTGACGACACCCGGCACCGCGCCGGGCGCGGCCGTCAGCACGGTGGGCAGCGTCAGCCCGAAGCCCTGCAGCAGCGACTGCAGGTAGCCCGACCAGCCGACCGACACGGCCGACGACGCGAGGCCGTATTCGAGCATCAGGTCCCAGCCGATGATCCACGCGACGAGTTCGCCGAGCGTCGCGTACGAGTACGTGTAGATCGAGCCGGCGACGGGGATCGTCGACGCGAATTCCGCGTACGACAGCGCCGCGAGGCCGCATGCGATCGCGGCGATCACGAACGACAGCATCAGCGCGGGGCCGGCCTGCACGGCGCCGGTACCGGTCAGCACGAAGATGCCGGTGCCGATGATCGCGCCGATGCCGAGGAAGGTGAGGTCGATCGCGCCGAGCGCTTTCTTGAGCCCGGCGGCCTGCGCGCCGGCGATCATGCGATCGACGTTTTTCTTGCGGAAGAGAGACATTGCGGATGAATCGCCAGCGCGCGCGGGCGCGATAGCGCTGACTGAGTGAAAACCCGCAATTTTAGCCGATTTGGCGCGCAAGACTCGCTGCGGCGCAGCGGTGTGCCGCGAAATAGTCCGATAAAACAAGCGCTTGCGCGCCAAAAGGCGGGGCGGCGGACGGCACTCGGCGGCGGCGCGGCATGCGCCGCGTCGCCGGGTCGGGTCAGGTGAGTCGGGCCGGGCGGGGAAATCAAGCGCCGGCCGTGGGCGCCATGTCGACGAGCTGGTTGCTCATCACGTAGAACGTGAGTTCCGCATTGTTCGACAGTCGCATCTTCTCGAGCAGCCGCGACCGGTACACGCTCACCGTCTTCACGGACAGCGACAGCGTGTTCGCGATGTCGGTGAGCCGCTTGCCCGACGCGAGCATGCAGAGCGTCTGGTATTCGCGGTCGGACAGCTTCTCGTGCGGCAGCGGCTCGTTCTCGAACGACACGTATTCGGCGAGCGCCTCGGCCATCGCGGGGCTCACGTACTTGCGGCCGGCCGCGACCTGCTGGATCGCGCCGATCATCTGCGCGGCGTTGACCGTCTTCGACAGGTAGCCGGCGGCACCGGCCTTCAGCGCGCGTACCGCGTACTGATCCTCGCGGTACATCGAGAACATCAGCACCGGCGTGCGCGGCAGCTTGCGCTTGAGGCGCTTGAGCACTTCGATGCCGTTCGTGTCCGGCAGCGAGATGTCGAGCAGGATCGCGTCGAATTCCTGTTTGTCGACGGCGGCCATGGCGTCGCCGCCGTTCTCGGCCTCGGTGACGTCGCGCGCGACGCCACGGTCGATCAGCAACTGGCGGATCCCTTGCCGGACGATCGCGTGATCGTCCACGAGCAGGATGTTCAGGCTCATGACGACCTCACGAAAGCGACGCGCGGCGGGCCGTGACGGGCACCGCGAGCAGCGAATCCCAGGCGAAGCGCGCGGTGACGCGCGTGCCGTGGCCGGCTTCCGGTGTGACCGTCTCGAAGCTGCCGCCGAACGCCTCGCAGCGGGCGCGCATGCCGGCGAGACCGTAGCCGCTGCGGCGGCCGTGGGCGAAACCGGTACCATCGTCGGAGACAATCAGTGACAGATGCGTGCCGTCGGTGACGATCCGCACGTCGACCGACGTCGCGCGGGCGTGCTTCGCGACGTTCGACAACGCTTCCTGCGCGACGCGGAACACCGCGAGTGCGCCGGCGCCGGCGACCTGCGTCAGGCGCGCATCGGCCGCGCATACGAAGCTGGTGCGCAGGCCCGTGCGTGCCGCATGGGTGTCGACCCACGACGACAACGCGCCGACCACGCCCGCGTCGAGCGCCGGCGTGTCGCGCTCGTCGATCAGCCGGCGATTCGCGTCGGTTGCGGCGTCGAGCGCCTGCTGCGCCAGCTCCAGCGCGCGCAGGCAACCGTCCGGCGCGTCGGCCGGCAGCCACGTTTGAACGTTTGCGAGCGCGAAACGCGCGGCGGTGAGTTCGGCGCCGAGCCCGTCATGCAACTCGCCGGCCAGGTGGCGGCGAGCGGCTTCGTCGGCGGCGAGCAATTGGGCAGACAGCGCTGCGATCCGCGCGGCGGAGGCGCCGCGTTTCGGCGCGGCGTCGGTAATGGGCGGAGTCGCGGCGCAGCCCGGCACGAGCTGTTGCGACGGGAACGGGGCGTGGGCGCCCAAAGGCGCGTTAAGCGACGTATCCATGACTCTCCCTGCTGTCAGAAAGCGGTTCAGACACCGGCTGGCTGCGTGGATCGGCTGCCGTTTCGAAGACGGTCGCCGCCAGAGAATCGCCCCCTGCCGAGGTAACAAAAGTTACGTCTTGTAACACTTGCATCCGACCCTTCCACTCTCATCCGAACGGCAACCACGCGCGGCGAATAATATCTCAAAATTTCCGAAAAGGTCATGTCGGGCGGACATTTAAGGGTAAATGTGAATAATCGGAATGAACGTGTTGTAGGAAAAACACTGACACCCGAGCACCGGACGATGACGTATCCAAATGTAACTATTTGAGATGGGATGATCCCAATTTGTTACGAATTCGCCAAGTAGGGACGAAAAAAAACCGGAGCTTTCGCTCCGGTTCTTGATGGCGCGCAAATCTGGGGATCGATCAGTCCACGAATGCGCGTTCGATCACGTAGTGGCCCGGCGCGCTGTTCTTGCCTTCGACGAGGCCGGCCTGCTTCAGCAGGTCGGTCGTGTCCTTCAGCATCGCGGTGCTGCCGCACAGCATCACGCGGTCGTTTTCCGGCGAGAACGGCGGGACGTCGAGATCCGTGAACAGCTTGCCCGTCGCGATCAGGTCGGTGATCCGGCCTTCGTTGTCGAACGCTTCGCGCGTGACCGTCGGGTAGTAGACGAGCTTTTCCTTGATGATGTCGCCGAGGTACTCGTGGCCCGGCAGGTCGTGCTTGATGTAGTCCATGTACGCGAGCTCGCCCTTCAGGCGGCACGTGTGCGTCAGGATCACCTTGTCGAAGCGTTCGTAGATGTCCGGGTCGCGGATGATCGACATGAACGGCGCGAGGCCCGTGCCCGTCGACAGCATCCACAGCGTCTTGCCCGGCAGCAGGTTGTCGGCAACCAGCGTGCCCGTCGGCTTCTTGCCGATCAGCACCGTGTCGCCCACCTTCAGGTGCTGCAGGCGCGACGTCAGCGGGCCGTTCTGCACCTTGATGCTGAAGAATTCGAGATGCTCTTCGTAGTTCGGGCTGACGATCGAGTAGGCGCGCGCGAGCGGCTTGCCGTCGACTTCGAGGCCGACCATCGTGAATTCGCCGTTGTTGAAGCGCAGGCTCGCTTCACGGGTGCAGGTGAAGCTGAACAGCGTGTCGGTCCAGTGATGGACGGATTGGACGGTGGCGGTGTCGTATTTGCTCATGGCTTTGAAAACGGACGCGCGTAGCGAACGCGAGTAACGGGCCCAAAAACGGGCAAAAAACCGAGTGCGACGGCCCGATCGAGGATCGGCCGGCCGGCGCGTCGGACACGCGCCTTCTCGATGACAGACGATTGAGGAACTCGTTATTTTACCCTGTTGGCGCGGATCGCGGGCTTGACCCCCGCGGCTGCGCGGATTTGGCGCAACGAATTATTTCAATCTGCTTTCAGTTTTCAGCGCTCGGCCGCGAGTTTCGCGCCGAGGCCGACGAGCGCCACGCCGCACAGCGCGTCGAGCGGGCGCCGCACGCGCCGGTAGCCGCGCTGCGCGCGCGGGCTCGCGAACAGGTACGCGACGCACGAATACCAGCCGGCCGACAGCGCGCCGATCGTCACCAGCACCGCGCCGTTGAACCACAGCGGCACGTGCGCGGGCAGCATCGCGGCGAACACGCTGGTCCAGAACGCGCACGATTTCGGGTTCGTCAGGCACGTGAAGAGGCCGCTGCGATACGCGCGCAGGTAGTCGCGCGCGTGCGGCGCGGCCAGCGGCGCGCGTTCGTCGGGCGCGGCGGCCGGTGCCGCGTCGCGGCGCACGCCCGAGCGCAGCAGCTTGAAGCCGAAATACACGAGGTACACGGCACCGCCGATCCGGATCGCCTCGTACAGCCATTCGACCTGGTGCAGCACGGCCGCGAGGCCGAGCATCGCGAGCGAGGCCCAGGCGACCGACGCGGTGCCGACGCCGAGCGCCGACGCGGCGCCGAGGCTGCGCCGCCCCGCGAGCGACAGTTGCGAAATCATGAAGAAATTCGGGCCGGGGGTGATCGCGGCGACGAGATAGACGGCGGCGATTTGCAGCAGGATCGGCAGGTAGTTCATGGCGGCGCGGCCCGGCGGCGGGCGCGGGAGGAACGGGCAAGCCGTTAATGTAGCGCGCTGCGCGCGGCCGCGCTTTGGCCGGGGGCGACCGGAGGCGTGATCGACTCGCGGTCGCGGTCGTTGTTGCGAGCGTTTTGCAGCCGTTTAGCCGTTATTGCGGATCGAGGCGCAGGCGCGCGATGTACGGCAGGTGGTCCGACAGCCACGCGGCCTCGCCGGACGGCGCGCGCCATTCGAGCGGCGTCAGTCCGCGCACGAACATCTTGTCGAGCGCGAGCGCCGGCGAGAACGCGGGGAACGTGCGGCCCGATTCGCCGAGCAGCGTCGCGACCTCGGACAACCCGATCTCGCCGAACAGCGCGACCGAATCGTTGCGCCAGTCGTTGAAGTCGCCGGCCAGCATCAGCGGGCCGTCGCCCGCGTTGCGCACGATCCAGTGCGCGATCCAGTGCATCTGGCGCAGCCGCGCGGCGCGCGTGAGCGCGAGGTGCGCGCACAGCAGCGTGACCGGTCGCGCGCCCGCGAGCGTCGCCCGTGCGACCAGCAGCCCGCGCCGCTCGAAGCGGTGCGCGGAGATGTCCCAGCGGCCGCCGAGGTCGAGCGGATGCGGCGACAGGATCGCGTTGCCGTGCCGCCACGACGGCTTGAACACGTTCGGCCCGAGCGCGATCTGCCAGTCGAGCGCCTGCGCGATCTCGGTGGCCTGGCAGTGCCACACGTCGTCGACCGCGTCGTCCATCGGCGCACCGAAGCCGGGGGCGAGCATCGGGCGCGGCATGCGGCGCGCCATCGCTTCCTGCAGGAAATACACGTCGGCGTGCGTCGACTGCATCCAGTTGCGCATCGCGTTCCACGCGGTGAAGCCGAGCGGCGAGCGGCCCTTGTGCAGGTTCCAGCTCACCGCGGTGATTTCGTCGGGCGCGGCGTGCGGTTCGGCGAACGGCAGGGAGAGAGCGTCGGCGGACATGACGCTCAATCCTTCGCGACGTGCGCGCGCACGCGGTACACGAGGTGCGGACGCTGTTCGACGAGCGTCCAGTCGGTCCACGCGTCGGCGCCGACCGTCAGGCCGGGGTGGCTCGCGACGATTTGCCGCGGCGACGCGGGTACGCACGGATCGCTGCGCGTCGCGTTTTCGTCGTCGAGCGTTTCCTGCACGTCGAGCGCGAGCGACACGGTGTTCGCGCCGGCATCGACGGTGAGCGGCGCGACCGTCACCGAGCGCGAGCGCTCGGTCGGCACGACGCGCGCGGCATTGCCGCAGCCGACCGGCACGGCGGACGGATAGCGATGGGTGTCGGTGCGGGTCTGACCCACGGTGGTGCGCTGCTGGAACGTGTCGATGGTCTGACCGTCGCGTACCACCTGGATCTCCCACGCGACGGAGGCCGGCGCGGGGCTCTGCGCATGGGCGGCGAGCACGATGCTCGCGAGCAGGACGGCCAGGCCGTGTTTCAGCATGAAACGTCTCCGGGAACGCGCGATAGCGGGGAACGGACGCACATCTTACGCCCGATCGATTTCGGTCGTGATGTGACAGGACGCGTCGCGACAGGTTCGCCGCACGATGCGGTCCTGTTCGAAAGGTAGGGCCGCGTCATGCGTTTTCAACCGAAAAAACGCGCGAACTCCGCGACGCTCGCGCGCTCGGTGACGAGGCGGTTCTCGATCGCGTCCGGGTCCGCATGGCCGAGCGACATGCCGCAGACCAACTGTTCGTTGGCGGGAATGCCGAGGTGTTCGGTGATGATCCGGTGAAACGGCACGAACGCGGCCTGCGGGCAGGTATCGAGCCCGCGTGCGCGTGCGGCCGTCATCACGCCTTGCAGGAACATCCCGCAGTCGAGCCATGCACCGTGGGTCATCACGCGGTCGAGTGTAAAGAACAGCGCGACCGGCGCATCGAAGAAGCGGAAGTTGCGCGCGTGCTGCGCATGCATGCGCGCCTTCTCGTCGCGGCCGATGTTCAACAGGCCGTACAGGTCCCAGCCGACCTTGCGGCGCCGGTCGATATACGGCGACACCCACTCGCGCGGGTAGTAGTCGTACTCGGCGACGTATTTCTCGTCGCGCGCGGGATCGTCGTGGGCCGCGGTGAGCGCGGCGGCGAGCGCGTCGCGCGTGGCGCCCGTCGCGACGTACACGCGCCACGGCTGGATGTTGGTGCCCGACGGCGCGCGGCTCGCGGCTTCGAGGATCGCCTCGAGCGTGTCGCGCGGCACGGGCGTCGGCAGGAACGCGCGGATCGCACGGCGCGACGTGAGCGCCGCGTCGACGGCGCCGGTCGCATCGGCATCGACGCGCGGGAAAGCAGTGGGGACGGACATCGGCATACCTTCGGGGCGAGATCCGACGCGCCGCGCGGGCGCCGTCGGCCGGGCCGGTGCGGCGGGTGGGTGAACCGACGATCATACGCCGCGGTGCGCCGGCGTGCAGCGCGCGCGGGTGTTAGCAGCACACGCGCGTGGCTGCTTGCTTGCGCGGGGATGCGGGATCGCTACACTGAAATCGTAAGGGTCTGATGATCGTGTGACAGCAAGCGGCAGCGAGGTTGGTATGACGACGGCGATGGTGAAACAGGAACTGGCGGTGGCGTCCTTCAGCACGGTGTACGACCTCGAGCAGGTCGAGACGGCGCTGAGCGACCTGAACGAGAGCGCGAGCGACGCACTGCGCGCCACCTACGAGAAGATGCTCAAGACGGGCAATCTGCGCTTTTGCGTGAAGCCGAACCGGATGCCGTCGTTCGACGCGCTCGGCGAGGCATTGCCCAATTTCGCCGAGCCGCTCGACGACGTGCGCAAGCAGATCGCGCTGTGCCTCGAAACGGACGACCGGCTCGAACTGATGCCGATCCTGCTGCTCGGGCCCCCGGGCATCGGCAAGACGCATTTCGCGAAGGCGCTCGCGCAGCTGCTCGGCACCGCGTACCACTACGTGCCGATGAGTTCGCTGACGGCCGGCTGGATCCTGTCGGGGGCGTCGTCGCAATGGAAGAACGCGAAGCCCGGCAAGGTGTTCGATGCGCTCGTGAACGGCAGCTACGCGAACCCGGTGATCGCGGTCGACGAGATCGACAAGGCCGGCAGCGATGCGCAATACGATCCGCTCGGCGCGCTGTACGCGTTGCTCGAGCACGACACCGCGCGCGCGTTCATCGACGAATTCGCGGAAGTGCCGATCGATGCGGGCAACGTGATCTGGATCGCGACCGCGAACGATGCGCAAGCGATCCCGGAGCCGCTGCTCAACCGGATGAACGTGTACGAGATCGAGCCGCCCGATGCGGCCGGCGCGCGCCGGATCGCGCAGACGATCTACGACGAGATCCGCACGTCGCATGCGTGGGGGCGGCGCTTCCCGGATACCCTGGGCGACGACGCGCTCGACGTGCTGGCCGCGACACCGCCGCGCACGATGCGCCGCGCGCTGCTGCACGCATTCGGCGCCGCCCGGCTCGACGGGCGCGACGCGATCGGGCCGCGCGACATCCGGGCCGACGAGGGCGCCGCGAAGCGCCGGCCGATCGGCTTCTGAACCGGCGGCGCGTGCCCGGCGGCGGCACGCGCGCGCCGTGTCGTCGCGACGCGGCGCGCGACCTTCGGCAAGCGGGAGAACCGGGACGTACAATTCTCTTCTCTCCCCTCGACGCGCTAACGGCGCGAAACGTCATGGAGCAGATGGATTGTGTCGTGATCGGCGCGGGCGTCGTCGGTCTTGCGATTGCGCGCGAACTGGCCGCGCGCGGGCGTGAAACGCTCGTGCTCGAGGCCGCCGATGCGATCGGCACGGGTACGAGCTCGCGCAACAGCGAAGTGATCCATGCGGGGCTCTACTATCCGCGCGGGTCGCTGAAGGCGACGTCGTGCGTGCACGGGCGCGACCTGCTGTACGAATTCTGCGAGACGCATCACGTGCCGCACCGGCGCACCGGCAAGCTGCTCGTCGCCACGAGCGCCGCGCAGGTGAAGCAGTTGAAGGCGATCGCCGCGCGCGCGGCCGAAAACGGCGTGCTCGACCTGATGCCGCTCACGCGTGCCGAGGCGCAGACGCTCGAGCCCGCGCTCGAATGCGTCGAGGCGCTGTTCTCGCCGTCCACCGGCATCGTCGACAGCCACCAGCTGATGCTCGCGCTGCTCGGCGACGCCGAGCGCGACGGCGCCGTGTGCGCGCTGAAATCCCCGGTCGAATCGATCGACGTGCTGCGCGGCGGGCGCTTCGTCGTGCGCACGGGCGGCGACGCGCCCGCCGAGATCGAGGCCGCGTGCGTGATCAACAGCGCGGGCCTCGGCGCGCAGGCGCTGGCGCGCCGCACGCGCGGCCTCGACCCGCGCTGGGTGCCGCCGCTCTATCTCGCACGCGGCAATTACTTCAGCCTGTCGGGCCGCGCGCCGTTCTCGCACCTGATCTACCCGATGCCCGATCGCGCGGGGCTCGGCGTGCACCTGACGCTCGATCTCGGCGGGCAGGCGCGCTTCGGCCCGGATGTCGAGTGGTGCGATTCGCTGCGCTACGAAGTCGATCCGGCGCGTGCGACCGCGTTTTACGCGTCGATCCGCGCGTTCTGGCCGGGCTTGCCCGACGATGCGCTGCAGCCGGCGTACGCGGGCATCCGGCCGAAGCTCGCGGGGCCGGGCGAGCCGCCGGCCGATTTCATCGTGCAGGGCGCCGCGCAGCATGGCGTGCGCGGGCTCGTGAACCTGTTCGGCATCGAGTCGCCGGGGCTCACCGCGTCGCTCGCGCTCGCGCAGCGCGTGGGCGACATGGCGGCTTACCGCTGATGTGGCGGGCGTGTAGCGGGCATGTCGCGTGTGCGTGTCGGCCAGGTTGCGGGCACATGGCAGCCTTGTGAAATTCCTTATCTCTGGAATTTCGGCGCGCACATTTATTCGCTTGAGCGTTATTCTGTCGAACGGCTGTCGCCAGAACAGCTTTCAAACCGATAACGTTGGAGCGAGTCCCCCATGAAAACATCCCGTCGGAGTTTCCTGATTACGAGCATTGGTGCCGTGTCCGCGCTGGCGCTGTCGCGCGAAGCGCTGGCCGATGCGCCGATGCTGTCGGAAACCGATCCGACCGCCGTGGCGCTCGGCTACAAGGCCGATGCCACGAAGGTCGACAAGACGAAGTACCCGAAATACGCAGCGGGCCAGGATTGCGCGGCCTGCATGCTGTACCAGGGCAAGAAGGGCTCGGCCTCGGGCCCGTGCGGCGCCTTCCCCGGCAAGCAGGTGTCGGCGAAGGGCTGGTGCAGCGCCTTCTCGAAGATGGGTTGAGGCCCGTGCGGCATCGTGCGATGCCGCATTGTGGCGAAAACCGCAAAACGCCCGCCGTCGAACGATGGCGGGCGTTTTTTATTGCTTGAAAACGGTTCCGTCGCTTTCTACACTCGCTGCAAACCAGCGCGCCGCGGGCACCCCGCGCGCCGCGCCGCCCGACACGGCGTACTGACGAGGACGAGGCACGCATGGCGACGATTGCGAATTCAACGAAAACGATCCGGCCCGAGCGTGCGCTGAACCGCCGCGCGGTGTTCGCCGCCGTGATCGGCAACGCGCTCGAGTGGTACGACTTCACGGTGTTCGGCTTCATGACGGTCGTGATCGCCGAGCTGTTCTTCCCGACCTCCAGCGAATATTCGTCGCTGCTGCTGACGACCGCGACGTTCGGCGTCGCGTTCTTCATGCGCCCGATCGGCGGCATCGTGTTCGGGCTGTACGCGGATCGCGCCGGCCGCAAGGCCGCGCTGTCCCTCGTGATCCTGTTGATGACGGGCGGTATCTTCCTGCTCGCGGTCGCGCCGCCCTATGCGGCGATCGGCATCGGCGGGCCGATCCTGATCGTGCTGGGCCGCCTGCTGCAGGGCTTCTCCGCGGGCGGCGAATTCGGCAGCGCGACGGCGCTGCTGATCGAGGCCGCGCCGTTCTCGAAACGCGGCTTCTACGGCAGCTGGCAGATGGCGAGCCAGGCGGCCGCGCTGCTGATCGGCGCGCTCGTCGGCGCGGCCGTCACGCGCGGGCTGTCGCACGATGCACTGCGCAGCTGGGGCTGGCGCGTGCCGTTCATCCTCGGGCTCGTGATCGGCCCGATCGGCTTCTACATCCGCCGCCATCTCGCCGATTCCGAAGCGTTCCTGCATGCGCAGCAGAACGCGCGCCGCGCGACGCTCGGCGAAGTGTTCACGCGCCACCCGCGCGAGGTGCTGTGCGGGCTCGGCTCGGTGATCGCGCTGACGGTGACGATCTACGTGCTGATCAGCTATCTGCCGACCTTCGCGGTGAAGCAGCTGAAGCTGCCCTACGCGGAATCGTTCTACGCGGTGATCGCCGGCAACCTGCTGCTGATGGTGCTGTCGCCGGTCGCGGGCGCGTGGTCGGACCGCATCGGCCGCAAGGGGTTGTCGCTGTGGTCGCTGGTGCTGACGCTCGCGCTGATGTATCCGCTGTTCGCGTGGCTCGACGCGGCGCCGAGCATCGCGCGGCTGATCGCGGTGCAGGTCGTGCTGTCGATCACGCTCGCGGGCTACTACGGGCCGTTCGGCGCGATGATCGCCGAGCTGTTCCCGGCCAACGTGCGCTCGACCGGGCTGTCGATCGCGTACAACGTCGCGGTGATGCTGTTCGGCGGTTTCGGGCAGTTCATCGTCACGTGGCTGATCAAGGTCACGGGCACGCCGCTCGCGCCGACTTACTACGTGATGGCGGGGATCGCGCTGTCGATCGTCGCGGTCGCGTTCGTGCCCGCGCGCAGCGCCGATCTCGACGCACCCGCATGACGACATGACGATTTGAAGACGGTCATCGGATCGTTTCGCAAAACGCAATGATGTGCTGCGGAACACGCGGAAACGGCGTATCGAGCCTTCGTGTTCGCGCCCGAATTGTTTAGTTGCCGAACGAAACTTGCGCGAGATGAACGAAATTGTCGCTCGCGCGCGTTTTCGCATTTTTTACCCACACTAAACATCGGCACAAACCCGCGCGGTCATGTAGAAGAGTTTTTTCTCCAGCTTGTTGCCACATCGTTAGCTCAAGTAATATCCGCGTACGCCGGCCCCTGGCGGGCCGGTTCCGACCTGGAGACCTGGAGGAAACATGGAATACAACCGTCTGTTGCACACCCTGCGTGTTACCGCCATTGCAGGCGTGGCAGCGGCATCGCTCGGCGTCGCGGGTTCTGCATTCGCACAGATTCCGAACAAAACGCTCGTCTACTGCTCAGAAGGCAGCCCGGCGGGTTTCGATTCCGCGCAATTTACGACCGGCGTCGATTTCACCGCCGCCACGTTCACCGTCTACAACCGCCTCGTCGAATTCGAGCGCGGCGGCACGAAGGTCGAGCCGGGCCTCGCCGAGAAATGGGACGTATCGCCCGACGGCAAGGTGTACACGTTCCACCTGCGCCACGGCGTGAAGTTCCACACGACCGACTTCTTCAAGCCGACGCGCGAATTCAACGCGGACGACGTGCTGTTCACGTTCCAGCGCATGCTCGACCCGAACCAGGCGTTCCGCAAGGCGTACCCGGTGTCGTTCCCGTACTTCACCGACATGGGCCTCGACAAGCTGATCACGAAGGTCGAGAAGGTCGATCCGTACACCGTGAAGTTCACGCTGGCCGAGCCGAATGCGCCGTTCATCCAGAACATGGCGATGGAATTCGCGTCGATCCTGTCGGCCGAATACGGCGACCAGCTGATGAAGGCCGGCAAGGCCGCCGACATCAACCAGAAGCCGGTCGGCACGGGCCCGTTCATCTTCCGCAGCTACACGAAGGATGCGACGATCCGGTTCGACGGCAATCCTGATTACTGGAAGAAGGGCGAAGTGAAGATCTCGAAGCTGATCTTCTCGATCACGCCCGACCCGGGCGTGCGCGTGCAGAAGATCAAGCGCAACGAATGCCAGGTGATGAGCTATCCGCGTCCGGCCGACATCGCGACGCTGAAGGCCGATTCGGGTGTCGACATGCCGTCGCAGGCAGGCTTCAACCTCGGCTACCTCGCGTACAACGTCGAGCACAAGCCGGTCGACAAGCTCGAGGTGCGTCAGGCGCTCGACATGGCGATCAACAAGAAGGCGATCCTCGAATCCGTCTACCAGGGCGCCGGTCAAGCGGCTTCCGCGCCGATGCCGCCGACCCAATGGTCGTACGACAAGAACCTGAAGATGGCCGCGTACGACACCGCGAAGGCGAAGGCGCTGCTGGCGAAGGCCGGTTATGCGAACGGCTTCGAGATCACGCTGTGGGCGATGCCCGTGCAGCGCGCGTACAACCCGAACGCCCGCCTGATGGCGGAGATGATCCAGGCCGACTGGGCGAAGATCGGCGTGAAGGCGAAGATCGTCACGTACGAGTGGGGCGAATACATCAAGCGCGCGCACTCGGGCGAGCAGGACACGATGCTGATCGGCTGGACGGGCGACAACGGCGACCCGGACAACTGGCTCGGCACGCTGCTCGGCTGCGAAGCGATCAAGGGCAACAACTTCTCGCACTGGTGCTACAAGCCGTTCGACGAGCTGGTCCAGAAGGGCCGCACGACGACGGGCCAGGACGCGCGGACGAAGCTCTACACGCAGGCCCAGCAGATCTTCGCGCAACAGCTGCCGTTCTCGCCGATCGCGAACTCGACGGTCTACCAGCCGGTGCGCAAGAACGTGGTCGACATGCGTATCGAGCCGCTCGGCTACGCCCGTTTCGACGGTGTTGGCGTGAAGTAATACGCCTGTCGTAAGCTGTCGCGAAGACCGGCTAATTCATCCGGCGGCGGGAGGCCAAAAGCTTCCCGTCGCCGGTCGCACATTTCCCACAAGAAAATACGAGACGCATCATGTTCACATTCGTGTTGCGCCGCGTGGGGATGGTGATCCCGACCTTCATCGGCATCACCATCCTGGCGTTTGCGCTGATTCACCTGATACCGGGCGACCCCATCGAAGTGATGATGGGCGAGCGCGGCGTCGATCCCGCGATGCATGCGGAGGCGATGAAACGCCTCGGGCTCGACCAGCCGCTGCCCATGCAGTACCTCCACTACATCGGCCGGGCGCTGCATGGCGACCTCGGCACGTCGATCATCACCAACACGAGCGTCGCGGGCGAGTTCTTCGCGCGCTTCCCGGCGACCGTCGAACTGTCGCTGTGCGCGCTCGTGTTCGCGCTCGCGGTCGGCCTGCCGGCCGGCGTGATCGCCGCGCTGCGGCGCGGCTCGGTCGTCGATCACGGCGTGATGGGCACCGCGCTCACCGGCTACTCGATGCCGATCTTCTGGTGGGGGCTGATCCTCATCATGGTGTTTTCGTCATACCTCGGCTGGACGCCCGTGTCGGGGCGCATCGCCGTCGAATACGACTTCCCCCATCCGACGGGCTTCATGCTGATCGACGCGCTGCTCGCGCCGGACGAAGGCTCGTTCAAGTCGGCGGTCAGCCACCTGATCCTGCCCGCGATCGTGCTCGGCACGATCCCGCTCGCGGTGATCGCACGGATGACGCGCTCGTCGATGCTCGAAGTGCTGCGCGAGGACTACATCCGCACCGCACGCGCGAAGGGGCTGTCGCCCGCGCGCGTGGTCGTCGTGCATGCGCTGCGCAATGCGCTGATCCCGGTCGTCACCGTGATCGGCCTGCAGATCGGCACGCTGCTCGCGGGCGCCGTGCTGACCGAGACGCTCTTTTCGTGGCCCGGTGTCGGCAAGTGGCTGATCGATGCGATCGGCCGTCGCGACTATCCGGTCGTCCAGGGCGGCATCCTGCTGATCGCGACGCTCGTGATCGTCGTGAACCTGGTCGTCGACCTGCTGTACGGCGTGCTGAATCCGCGCATCCGCCACACGAGGTAATTCCATGAGCAATCTGCAAAACACCTTGCCGAGCGAATCCGCGCCGGCCGGCGGCCGTGCGCTCGCGCTGCGCGAGTTCTGGGCCAACTTCTCGCGCAACCGCGGCGCCGTCGGCGCCGGGATCGTCGTGATCGTGCTGATCCTGGTCGCGCTGCTCGCACCGGTGCTCGCGCCGCACAGCCCGGTCGAGCAATACCGCGACTACGTGAAGATTCCGCCCGCATGGCTCGCGGGCGGCAACTGGCAATTCATCCTCGGCACCGACGAAGCGGGCCGCGACATCCTGTCGCGCCTGATGTTCGGCGCACGGATGTCGTTCTGGATCGGCTTCGTGTCGGTCGTGCTCGCGCTGATCCCCGGCATCGTGCTCGGGCTCGTCGCCGCGTTCTTCCAGAAGTGGGCCGACACGCCCGTGATGCGCATCATGGACGTGCTGCTCGCGCTGCCGTCGCTGCTGCTCGCGGTCGCGGTCGTCGCGATCATCGGCCCGGGCCTCACCAACACGATGTTCGCGATCGCGATCGTCGCGCTGCCGGCCTATGTGCGTCTCACGCGTGCGTCGGCGCTCGGCGAACTGCAGAAGGAGTACGTGACGGCGTCGCGCGTGGCCGGTGCCGGCACGCTGCGCCTGATGTTCTCGCAGGTGCTGCCCAACTGCACGGCGCCGCTGATCGTGCAGGCGACGCTCGGCTTCTCGTCGGCGATCCTCGACGCGGCCGCGCTCGGCTTCCTCGGCCTCGGCGTGCAGCCGCCGACCGCCGAATGGGGCGCGATGCTCGCGTCCGCGCGCGACTACATCGACAATGCATGGTGGATCGTGACGATGCCCGGCCTGTCGATCCTGATTTCGGTGCTCGCGATCAACCTGCTCGGCGACGGGCTGCGCGACGCGCTCGATCCCAAACTGAAGCGGATGGCATGACATGAGCGAGAACCTACTGACCATCCGCAATCTCGCGGTGAACTTCAACGGCCTGCCCGCCGTCGACCGGATCAACCTGTCGATCGCGCCGGGCGAGGTGGTGGGCGTCGTCGGCGAATCGGGCTCGGGCAAGAGCGTGACGATGATGGCGCTGATGGGCCTGATCGACGCACCCGGCAAGGTGACGGCCGACGAGGTCACGTTCAACGGCGTGGACCTGCTGAAGGCATCGCCGAAAGCGCGCCGCAAGATCGTCGGCAAGGACATCGCGATGGTGTTCCAGGATGCGCTGACGAGCCTGAACCCGAGCTACACCGTCGGCTACCAGATCAAGGAAGTGCTGAAGCTGCACGAAGGGCTGCGCGGCGACGCGCTGCACCGGCGCGCGCTCGAACTGCTCGACCAGGTCGGCATTCCCGATGCGAAGAACCGCATCGCGTCGTTCCCGCACCAGATGTCGGGCGGGATGAACCAGCGCGTGATGATCGCGATGGCCGTCGCGTGCAACCCGAAGCTGCTGATCGCCGACGAGCCGACCACCGCGCTCGACGTGACGATCCAGGCGCAGATCATGGACCTGCTCGTGAAGCTGCAGAAGGAGCGCGGGATGGCGCTCGTGCTGATCTCGCACGATCTGGCCGTGGTGTCGGAAGTCGCGCAGCGTGTCGCGGTGATGTACGCGGGCGAGGTCATCGAGACCAATCGCGTGCCCGACATCTTCCGCGCGCCGCACCATCCGTACACCGAAGCGCTGCTCGCCGCGATTCCCGAGCACAATAAGGGGGCGCGTCGCCTTGCCGCATTGCCGGGCATGGTGCCGGGCCGCGATGATCGCCCGTCCGGGTGCCTGTTCGCGCCGCGCTGCAAGTACGTCGTCGACGATTGCCGCAAGGCGCGGCCGGCGCTCGATACGCTGGTGCCGGCCAACGATGCGATGCGTGCGCGCTGCATCAAGCCGCTCAATGTTTCCAACCTCGACCTGACGGGAGGTGCACGATGAATGCAGTCAATCAGACGCGTGCCACGCCGCACGACGAGGAAGCCGTGCTGGTGGCCGACGGCCTCGCGAAACACTATTCGGTGAAACGCGGGATGTTCGGGCAGGGTACGGTGAAGGCGCTGAACGGCGTGTCGTTCTCGCTGAAGCGCGGCAAGACGCTCGCCGTCGTCGGCGAATCGGGCTGCGGAAAATCCACGCTCGCGCGCCAGCTCACGATGATCGAGACGCCCACCGCGGGCCATCTGACGATCGACGGCAAGGACGTCGCCGGCGCGAACCGCGAGACGGTCGCCGACCTGCGCCGCCGCGTGCAGATGGTGTTCCAGAACCCGTTCGCGTCGCTGAACCCGCGCAAGACCGTCGAGCAGACGCTCTCCGAGCCGCTCGAGATCAACGCGAACCTGACGGCCGCCGAGCGCGCGCAGCGCATCGCGCAGATCATGCGCACGGTCGGCCTGCGGCCCGAACACGCGAAGCGCTATCCGCACATGTTCTCGGGCGGCCAGCGCCAGCGTGTCGCGATCGCGCGCGCGATGATCCTCGATCCGCGCATCGTCGTCGCCGACGAGCCGGTGTCCGCGCTCGACGTGTCGATCCAGGCGCAGATCCTGAACCTGTTCATGGATCTGCAGGAGCAGTTCAAGACGAGCTACGTGTTCATCTCGCACAACCTGTCGGTGGTCGAGCACGTCGCGGACGACGTGATGGTGATGTACTTCGGCAGCGTCGCCGAGCTCGGCGACAAGGCGACGATCTACGCGCGGCCGCGCCATCCGTACACGCGCGCGCTGATGTCGGCGACGCCGGCGATCTTCGAGGAAGACCGCCGCGTGCAGATCAAGCTGCAGGGCGAACTGCCGTCGCCGCTCAATCCGCCGTCGGGCTGCGCGTTCCACCAGCGCTGCCCGTATGCGGTCGAGCGCTGCCGTGCGGAGGAGCCGCAGCTGCGCGAGGTCGACGGCCGGCGCGTGGCCTGCCATCGGGCCGAGGAGGTAGGGGAGGCGAATGCCTGAAGCGTTGGCGGCGCGCGCGTCCGGCGTGCGCCGTGCGGGGGCAGGCGGCGCGCGCGTGATGCGCGCGTACCGCTACGCGCGGCGCTGGGGCGTGCGTACCGTCACGGGCGCCGCGCTGGCCGGCGCGTGCGTGGCGGCCAGCCTCGTGGTTCCCGTCGAATCCGCGCGCGCCGAAGGGCGCGCGCCGGCCACCTCACCGATCCATCCGTCGCAAGTCCCGCCGCCCGGCATGAGCCTGCCGGGCTTTCACGCACCCGCCGTGTCGAACGGCACGGTCGCGAGCGGCGCGGTGCGCGTGCAGCCCGCGCGCATGCCGTTCTACGTCGCGACCAAGGGGCGTGTCACGCTCTACGTGCTCGGCACGCTGCACACGGGCGATCCGTCCGATTACCCGAGCGCGCAGCCGTTCCGGCCGCGCATCCTCGCGGCGCTCGCCGCGTCGCCGACGCTCGCGCTCGAGCTGTCGCCCGACGACCTGCTCGAATCCCAGGACGACGTGTCGAAGTACGGCGTATGCCGCTACCCGTGCCTGCAGCGCCTGCTGCCGGATCCGCTGTGGCAGCGGCTCGCGGCGCGCCTGCGCGGCAACCCGGCCGCGCTCGCCGAGATCCGCAAGATGCGGCCGTGGCTCGCGGCGCTCGTCGTCGAGACCTACGATTCGCTGTCGGCCGGCCTGCAGACCGAGTACGGCACCGAGGCGCAGTTGCAGAACGTGTTCCTGAAGAAGAAGGGCGGCCGCGTGATCGGGCTCGAGACGCTCGCCGAACAGATGCGCGCGTTCACCGGGCTGACGCTCGCCGAGCAGCGCGAGATGCTCGCGCAGGACATGGTGCAGACGCCCGCACAGAACGCCGACGACATCAAGGCGCTGCACCGACTGTGGCGAATTGGCGACGCCGATGCGATCTCGGCGTGGGCCGTCGCGAAGAGCGAACGGCTCGCGCGTTCGAAGGTGTTGTCGGCGTCGATCGACAACAAGATCGTGTACGAGCGCAACCGCCGCTTCGTTGCACGGATGACGGCAATCGCCGCACCGAACCGGCCGCTGTTCGTCGCGATCGGCGCGCTGCATCTGGGCGGCCCGCGCGGCGTGCTCGAATTGTTGCGCCAGCAAGGATACCGGGTCGACGCGAACTGATCGCGCCCGACGGCCCGCACCGATCTTCCCCTGTTTGATTGGCCTCGCGCACCCGCGGCGAAACGCGTGCGCGTGGGCGGCAATCGATAAGGAAAACCCTTGAATCGTCGGAAAATAGCGTTTAAAACGATTGACATCCCGTTCTGCCAATATCTATTCTTCACCCCACAAGTTGAAAAAATGAAAAGAATAGATAAGTTCTACGGGGTAGCAGAAATAAGCGCGGGGTTAGCGTTGCCGGCACGTGAAGCACGTGCCGGCCGCGGAGTGTCTGCATGCACGGCGGGGCCAATCATCGTCGTACAAAACATGCATGCAGGCCGACTTGCAGATAAAGCAACGTTCCGTCGTCTGACCGGGGAATGCAGTGATCGGGCCGCGGCGGACGTTTTTTAATCCGGAAGATTTTTCCGGTCACCGTCGAAAGACGGTTTCGGGGGGCGAATCGACAGACGGCGAAGCCGCAGCGATTGCGCCAACGGAAAAGCGCCACGAGGGCGCTTTTTTCTTTTGTGCGACGGATCAGGCAGCCGGCCGGGTCACGTGCGTTCGTCGGCCTGCAGCATGCCGGGCGCGACGACGTCGACGCCCACCGCCTCGAGCGCGGCGCGAATCCGTTTCGCGAATACCAGCGCATGCGGCCCGTCGCCGTGCAGGCAGACGGTCTGCGCATTGAGCATCACCCACTCGCCTCCGATCGCACGCACCTGACGGCTGCGCACCATGTCGAGCGTGCGCGCGATCATCGTGTCTTCGTCGTCGATCAGCGCGCCGGGCTGGTTGCGCGGCACGAGCGAGCCGTCCGCGCGGTAGCCGCGATCGGCGAACACTTCCTCCACCGCGGCGAGCCCCGCGTGCCGCGCGGCGGCGACGAACACGCTGTTCGCGAGCCCGAAGACCGCGAGCGACGGATCGAAATCGCGGATCGCGGACACCACAGCATCGGCGATCATCGGGTCGCGTGCGGCCTGGTTGTACAGCGCGCCGTGCGGTTTCACGTGCGCGATGCGCCCGCCCTCGGCCTGCGCGATCGCCGACAGCGCGCCGAGCTGGTACAGCACGCCCGCGTAGATGTCGCCGGCCGGCAGCTGCATTTCCTTGCGGCCGAAATTCTCCGGATCGTGAAAGCTCGGATGCGCGCCGATCGCCACGCCTTTCTGCACGGCCCAGCGCACGCAGTCGCGCATCGCGTTCGCGCCGCCCGCATGCCACCCGCATGCGATGTTCGCGGACGTGACGAGGTCGAGCAGCGCCTCGTCCGAACCGCAGCCTTCGCCGAGATCGGCATTCAGATCGATTTCCATGGTGTTCCTCGTCCACTGATTGCGTGGCCCGTCCTTGCTGCTACTGCCTTCGGTACTGCTACCGCCATTGTCATGCCGCGCGCGACTGGGCGCGGCGGCGCGCTTCCTCGCGCAGGTCGATCGCCACGTCGATCTGCCGCAGATAGGCACGTTCTGCGGCCAGGGCGGCGCGCGCGGCGTCGGGTGTCGTGCGCACGAAGCGGACCGGCAGGTTGAGCCGCGCCTGCGCGAGTTTCCACAGGTCCGCACGGATCACCGTGCCGATCTTCGGGTAGCCGCCGGTGGTCTGCGCGTCGTGCATCAGCACGATCGGCTGGCCGTTCGGCGGCACCTGGATCGTGCCGGGCAGCACCGCATGCGACAGCAGCTCGGCCGGCCGCTCGCGCACGAGTTCGACGCCCGCAAGCCGATAGCCCATGCGGTTGCTGTTCGCCGTGACGAGCCATTCCTCGTCCCAGAACGCCTGCTGCGCATCGGCGGCGAACGACGCGTAGTCGGGGCCCGGCAGCACGCGCACGGGCATCGCCCACGGCGCATGCGCGGGGCGGTGGCGGCGCGGCGGCTCGTCGACGCGCGCGAACGCGCACCACGCCGGCGCCTTTACCCCGAATTCGGGCGCATCGGCCGCGAGGCAGCCCATCCCGGCCGGAAGCACGCCGACCGGGAGGCGATCGCCGTCGCGCAGCGCGCGGCCGCCGAGGCCGCCGAAGCGCGACGCGAGATCGGTGCTGCGCGAGCCGAGCATCGGCAGCACGTCGATGCCGCCGGCGATGCACAGGTAGCCGCGCATCCCGCGTTTCGCGGCCGGCAGCACGAGCGTCTGCCCGGCCTCGACCGGCAGGCTCCACCACGAATATACGCGCCGGCCGTCGAGCGTGGCGCCGAACTCGGTGCCGGTGATCGCGATGCGGGTCGCGCGCGTGAAGCGGAAGGCGGCCGGGCCGATCGTGATTTCGACGGCCGCCGCGTCGGGACGGTTGCCGACCAGCCGGTTGCCGACCTCGAGCGCGAGGCTGTCGAGCGCGCCGCCCTGCGCGACGCCGAGATGGCGCGTGCCGCGGCGGCCGAGATCCTGCACGGTGGACAGCGGGCCGGCCCGCACCACCTCGATGGTGCCCGGTGCGTTGCTCTGGGTCATCGCGCGTCGACTCCCGCAATGGTGAAGCGCACGCGGTCGCCGGGCAGCAGCAGCGTCGGCTGCGGCCGCGCCGGATCGAACAGCACGTGCGACGTGCGGCCGATCAGTTGCCAGCCGCCGGGAGACGTGGCCGGGTAGATGCCTGTCTGCGCGCCGCCGATGCCGACCGAGCCGGCCGGCACCTCGAGGCGCGGCGCCGCGCGGCGCGGCGTGTGCAGCGCGGCATCGAGCCCGCCGAGATACGCGAAGCCCGGCTGGAAGCCGACGAAGAATACGACGTAGGCGCCGGCTGCGTGGCGCGCGACGACCTCGTCGGCCGACAGGCCGGTATGGGCGGCGACGGCCGCCAGGTCGGGGCCGGCGGCGCCGCCGTACTCGACCGGGATTTCGACCTCGCGACCGTCCGCATGCTCGACGTCGGCCGTCTCCCACGCGTCGCGCAGCGCCGGCGTGAGCGATTCGGCCGTCGTGGCGAGCGCGTCGAACACGATCGTCAGGTTGTTCATGCCGGGCACGACGTCGACCACGTCGGGCCACGCGCGCGCGACCTCGGCAACGGCCCAGACGCGGCGCTGGCAATCGAGCGTGGCGGGCGGCGGCACCTCGCAGACGAGGGCGGCATCGCCGAGCGGATAAATGCGGGGTTGCGTCATCGGACTGGCACGGTTCGGACGGCAATGTTAGCGCACATTGTCAATAAAATATCGACAACTTCCCAATAAGCGTTTTCGCCTAGCCCGGATGTCCGGGCTTCTGGCGTACACTCGGCACACCCTGTCATCCGGCTTGCTCCGTCTTTACATGAAGCGTCCTGCGACCAAGATCGTGTCATCCGAACACCTCGTTTCCGATTCGAGCGCGGAGCTGTCGGAGCTCGAATACGGGCTCATCATGGCAGGCAACGCGTTCAACCGGTGGATGGTGCGCTGCATGTCGGCGGCCGGCGCGAAGGACATGACGGCGGTCGAGGTGTCGCTGCTGCATCACGTCAGCCACCGTGAACGCAAGAAGAAGCTCGCCGACATCTGCTTCGTGCTCAATATCGAGGATACGCACGTCGCGACCTATGCGCTGAAAAAACTGATCGCCCGCGGCTATGTGAAGAGCGAGAAGAACGGCAAGGAAGTGTTCTTCTTCGCGACCGACGCAGGCCGCGACCTGTGCCTGAAGTACCGCGAGGTGCGCGAGCACTGCCTGATCGAGACGCTGAAGGACAGCGGGCTCACCAACGAGCAGATCGGCGACGCGGCGCAGTTGCTGCGC
Organism: Burkholderia sp. 572; assembly: GCF_040545135.1. Taxonomy (NCBI): domain Bacteria; kingdom Pseudomonadati; phylum Pseudomonadota; class Betaproteobacteria; order Burkholderiales; family Burkholderiaceae; genus Burkholderia; species Burkholderia sp. 572. Next base: position 142,162 of record NZ_JBEPLH010000018.1, read on the forward strand.
AACGCATCGGGGCTGTACGACACGGCCGCGCGCGCGGCGGCGTCGCTGTAAACGGTCGGGCCGGGGTCGGGCCGGCGGTGGCGCGCGGCAATGCGCTGACGGGCGTGCGACGACGGACGCCGCGCCGCCCGCTGCATCATCGGGCGGCCGGGTAGAGCGCGCCGTCGGTCACGATCCAGCGCAGCGCGAGATCGTGCGCTTCGGCCGGCAGTGCGTCGACGCGGCACGCTTCATAGGCGATGCCGACCGTCACGGGCGGCTGGCTGCCCGGCCACGCGGCGAGCGTGCGGTCGTAATAGCCGCCGCCGTAGCCGAGCCGGTAGCGCTGCGGATCGAATCCCACACAGGGAATCAGCAACAGGTCGGGCACGACGACGATTCCCGACGCCGGTTCCGGAATCCGGTGATGGCCTTCGCGCATCGGCGTGTGCGTGTCCCATGCATGGAACTCGAGCGGCGTGTGCCGCTCGCCGATCACGGGCAGCGCGGCGCGCCGGCCGGCACCGGCCGCGCACCAGGCGAGCACCGCATCGCGCGCATCGAATTCGCCCGGCAGCGGCCAGTAGAACCCGACCGTGCGCGGCGCGAGCCGCTCGAGCAGCGTGCGCAGCCGCGCGTCGAGCGCGGCGTTCGCGGCGGGTTGCGACGCGGCGTCGCGACGCGCGCCGGACAGCGTTTTGCGTAGCGCAACCTTCGGGTTCGGCACAGGGTTGCGTGCTATGCTTTCGCTCACTTCGTGCTCCATTCAAAACGATGTCGAACAGCCTTTTCCGAGTATATCGCGCGGTCGCGCTGACGCTTTCGGCCACCGCGCTCGTCGCGGGCACGGCCGCGTGCGCCGCACCGAACGACGATACGGTCTCCGGGGACGACCAGACCTTCGTGCAGCTTCGTGAAGCCGCGCGCCGCAACGACGCCGCGAAAGCCGCGCAGCTCGCGTCGATGATTCCGAACTATCCGGTACCGTCCTACGTCGAGTATTTCCAGATCAAGCCGCAGCTGTTCGATTCGACGGGCCGCGCGCGCGTGGATGCGCCGGACGCGCCCGTGCAGTCGTTCCTGCAGCGCTACGACGGCCAGGCGATCGCCGACCGCCTGCGCAACGACTACCTGCTCGTGCTCGGCGCGCGCCACGACTGGCGCAACTTCGACGATCAATACAAGCGCTTCGTGCTCGACGACGACACGCAGGTCAAGTGTTATGCGCTCGAATCGCGCGCGGCGCGCGGCGAGAACGTCGCCGATGCGGCACGCGCGCTGCTCGTCGAGCCGAAGAATTACGGCGACGCATGCGTCGACCTGATCACCGCGCTCACGGTCAACCAGCAGTTCACGAGCGACGACGTATGGCAGCAGGCGCGCCTCGCGTACGAGCAGAACTACACGACGCTCGGCGGCAAGATCGTCGACGCGCTCGGCGCGCGTCCGGTCGGCTTCGACCAGGCGACGAGCGCGCCGCCGCTGTACCTCGCGCGCGGCGTCGGCCCCGACGCGACGTCGCACCAGCTTGCGCTGATCGCGCTCGGCCGCATGGCGCGCAACGATCCGGACGCGGCCGCCGGCATGCTCACGACGGTCGCGCCTTCGCTGACCAAACAGGAGCAGGCGATCGCGTGGGGCGCGATCGGCTACCAGGGCGCGATCAAGCGCTCGCCGCTCGCGTCGGTCTGGTATGCGAAATCCGCGAATGCGCCGCTGTCGAACCCGGGCTACGAATGGCGCACGCGCGCCGCGCTGCTCGCCGGCAACTGGCCGATGGTGCGCTGGTCGATCGAGCAGATGCCGCCGTCGCTGCGCGACGATCCGGCCTGGATCTACTGGCATGCGCGCGCGCTCAAGCAGAGCGGCGACACGCTGCAGGCGAACCAGGAATTCGAGCAGGTCGCCGGGCAGTACAACTTCTACGGGCAGCTCGCCGGTGAAGAGCTCGGCCAGCGCACGACGATCCCGCCGCGCACGAAGGTGAGCGACGCCGAGATCGACGCGATGGGCAAGATTCCGGGCTTCGCGCTCGCGCAGCGTTTCTACGCGCTGAACCTGCGCCTCGAGGGCAACCGCGAATGGAACTGGCCGCTGCGCGGGATGACCGATCGCCAGCTGCTCGCGGCCGCCGAGTACGGCAAGCGCGTCGACCTGCTCGACCGCACGGTCAACACGGCCGACCGCACGAAAGCCGAGCACGATTTCACGCTGCGCTACCCGTCGCCGTACCGCAACATCGTCGAGCGCTACGCGCAGTCGACGGGCCTCGACACCGAATGGGCGTACGGGCTGATCCGCCAGGAGTCGCGCTTCATCACGAGCGCGCGTTCGTCGGTGGGCGCGGGCGGCCTGATGCAGCTGATGCCGGCCACCGCGCAGATGGTCGCGAAGAAGCTCGGCCTCGGCACGATCTCGCGCACGCAGATGCACGACATCGATACCAACATCCAGCTCGGCACCTGGTATCTGGCGGACATCTACAACAACTTCGACAGCTCGCCGGTGCTCGCCACGGCCGGCTACAACGCGGGCCCGGGCCGGCCGCGCCAGTGGCGCCAGGTGTTGACGCAGCCGGTCGAAGGCGCGATCTTCGCAGAAACGATTCCGTTCAACGAAACGCGCGACTACGTGAAGAACGTGCTGTCGAACACCGTTTATTACGCGGCGCTCTTCGAGGGCAAACCACAGTCGTTGAAGAAGCGTCTGGGCATGATCTCGCCCTGATCCGCACTCTTCACACTGCCGCGCGAGACGCGGCAGTGTTCAAGGGGCTGTTCACGCTAATAACGGGCTTGCGAACGTGCCTTCGGCCCGCAGGGGGCCGCCCCGGCCGGGGGGCCGGGTTTGTAAAAAAAAGAGGGGGGGGGGGCGCCCCAGGGGCCGCCGCCCCCGGCAA